>JBHJIV010000151.1:0-53104 GCA_050043105.1 Leptolyngbyaceae cyanobacterium
GCTTGCCGGAAATCATCCGCTCAAATGTGGCGGCATCTTCCAGACCCTGGCCACCTATCGCACTAAGTACGCGGAAGATGCCGCCACATTTGAGCGGATGATTTCCGGCAAGCTGCCCGAGAATTGGGAAGCCGCATTGCCCACCTATGCTCCTGGTGATAAGGCCATAGCAACCCGTAAGACCTCTGAAGCCACACTAAATGCACTCGCACCAGCGGTACCTGAGCTAATTGGCGGCTCCGCAGACTTGGCCAAGTCCAACAACACCCTGATGAAGATTTCGGGTGACTTTCAAAAGGGTGCTTACGAGAATCGCAACCTGCGTTTTGGTGTGCGTGAGCACGGCATGGGCGCTATCTGCAACGGCATCGCACTGCACACCTCAGGGCTGATTCCCTACTGTGCAACATTCCTGGTGTTTGCTGACTACATGCGGGCGGCGATTCGCCTGTCGGCACTGTCTGAGGCTGGTGTTCTCTATGTAATGACCCACGACTCCATTGGCCTGGGTGAAGATGGCCCCACACACCAGCCTGTTGAAACGATTGCGTCTCTGCGTGCGATTCCAAATCTCTATGTAATTCGTCCTGCAGACGGCAATGAGACATCGGGTGCCTATAAGGTTGCGATCTCAAGTCGTAAAACTCCCACGCTGATGGCATTCTCTCGTCAGAATTTACCCCAGCTAGAAGGTAGCTCCATTGATAGTGTGGCTAAAGGCGCTTATGTCCTATCTGATGACGACGGTGCTGAGCTAATTTTGATCGGCACTGGTAGCGAAGTTTCCCTTTGCGTTGAAGCTGCCAAGCAACTGCAGGCTGACGGCAAAAAAGTGCGCGTAGTCTCCATGCCTTCCTGGGAACTTTTTGAAGCTCAGGATGCTGACTACAAAGAGTCCGTTCTGCCCAAAGCGGTTACTAAGCGGTTAGTCGTTGAAGCTGGTATCGAAATGGGTTGGGGTAAGTACTATGGCGCCGACGGCGACATGATCAGTGTTGATCGGTTCGGCGCATCTGCTCCAGGTGGTCGAATTATGCAAGAGTTCGGCTATACCGTTGAGAACGTGGTTGCTCGGGCCAAGGCTCTTTAGGAAACAGACACGGGCACTCTCAATAGGTGCCCAATGGTCTACCACTAAAAACAAAACCCGTAGCCACGGTCTGTGGCTACGGGTTTTGTTTTTAGTGATTAGTTAAAGACCAACGGCTTTATTCAGCAGTGTCGCCTGTTGTTTCAGGGGAGCTTAAATCAGCTGGAATAGCCGTATCGCCAGCAGCAGGCACTGTTTGTTCAACCGGTGGCAAAGGCTCTACAGAAGTCGGTAGCTCAGAAACCGAGTCGCCCAGCCAACCAGCACTCAGAATCACTGTAATCCCCATAAACAAAATGGTCAGAAGCCAGGTAGCACGGTTTAATGCTGTCTCTGCACTTTTTGTACTAGTGAACATTTGGGCTTGTCCACCTAAAGCACCAAGACCATCCCCCTTGGGGCTGTGAAACAGTACTAGAATAATTAACCCGATGGCAGAAACCAGCCATACTATCTGTAAAACCGATATTAGCATTGCAAATTTTGAGCCTGACCGTTTCGTAAACCGATATGTGCAGCAACAGGAGTTCTCTAAACACCAGTGCCAGAAGACTATGGTACCTCAGGGTATGCGCTGTGGCGAACCTTTAGCGTGCCTAGCCCATTACAGAGATACCTTCACAGGTGTGCGGTTGCGCTTAACATCTACGCGAATAGGCGCAATCATCGATTTACCCGTCATTTCCTTAGGTTGAGGTAGCTGTAAAATTTCTAAGATTGTGGGTGCAATATCTGCTAAACATCCATTTTCTCTCAGCTCAGCTTCACCCCCGCGACCCGGAATCTTAAGCCGCTCACCTTCAACCAAGATAAACGGTACGGGGTTAGTCGTATGAGCAGTCCAAGGACGTCCCTCTTCATCCCACATATATTCAGCATTACCGTGATCCGCGATGATAATGGTAGTGCCTCCGGCTTGACCAACCGAATCCAGCAAGCGGCCCATCTGGATATCAACTGACTCAAGTGCCTGAATAGTGGCGTCCATATTGCCTGTGTGGCCAACCATATCCGGGTTGGCATAATTAATCACAACAAGGGCATATTCACCCTTACCTAAAGCCATGATCGCCGTATCGGTGACGGCTTTAGCAGACATGGCCGGAGCCTTGTCGTACGTTGCGACCTGAGGGCTTGATACCAGCTCACGCTCTTCGCCCTCAAAGGGATCTTCACGACCACCATTAAAGAAGTAAGTAACATGGGCATATTTTTCAGTTTCTGCAGTGCGAAATTGCTTAAGCCCATGATCGGCCACAACTTCTCCCAGAATGTTGCTCAGGTTCTGGGGTTCAAAGGCTACTTCTACAGTAGATAGTGAGCTATCGTACTGAGTCATCGTGACAAAATTTAAGGGGGAGGTTAAGGCCCGCTCAAATCCCTTAAACTTTGGATCAACAAACGCTTGAGTTAGCTGACGCGCTCGATCAGGTCGGAAGTTGAAGAAGATGACGCCGTCGTTGGGCTCAACCGCCCCAGACGCTAGACGTACTGGCTGAATAAATTCGTCAGTAACCTCTTCAGCATAGGAAGCCTCAATCGTTTCAACAGCAGTCTTACCACTGCCGCCGCTGGGGTCAGTCATAACGCTGTAAACTTTTTCAACACGGTCCCAGCGCTGGTCGCGGTCCATTGCATAATAGCGACCGCTGAGGGTAACAATGCGCCCTACACCTTCTTGATCTAGGTGATCCTGCAGCTTTTGAATCGCAACCTTAGCTGCTTTAGGTTGTGTGTCCCGGCCATCGGTAACTGCATGAATACAAATATTCTGAATATCCTGGGCTTTAGCCATATTCAGCAGGCCTAGCAAATGGTTCAGATGAGAATGTACACCACCTTCTGAGCAAAGCCCTACAAAATGGAGCTTTCCACCGTTGTAACGGACTTTCTGGCATACATCTAACAACGCCTTATTTTCTTGAATAGAGCCATCGTCAACGGCATCCGAAATTCGAACAAGCTCCTGCGGAACGATGCGACCGGCACCAATATTCAAGTGCCCCACTTCAGAGTTACCCATCTGACCATCTGGCAGACCGACATCTTTACCAGACGTTTGAATCAAAGTATGCGGATAGGCAGCCCAAAGGCTATCTATAACAGGGGTTCTGGCATTTTTAATTGCATTTCCATTGTCCTCATCGCGATATCCCCATCCATCTAGGATGACGAGAACCATTGGAGAAACAGACTCCTGCGCCATACTTACCAATCCTTCTTCCAACTACGAACAGCTGTGTCTTTTAACTAGCGAGATCATATCACTCACGCTTTCTTGATCATTAAGATTTTCTTAAACAGAGAAATTAGCTGATAAAAATTTTCTCAGAAATTGACCCGTTGAATGATTCAACGTATCTGCTGGAACCTTGTGCATTCTCAGTCAGCTTTATAAAAAGGCCGCTACAGGCCATATTAACTGCCAACAACAGCACAATCGTTCACTAAAAATTATCAAAAATATAGAATTTACAACTATATGTTTGATTCAAGCTTTCTATAGCTTATCAATGAGCTAAATTACTGCTCTAATAGCAATGCTCACCAAATAACTCTATGGGTTTGGGAGTCTCGATATTAGACCTTCCCAATATTTACTAAGTACAAAAAAGTCTAACTGAGACTACCTAACTTTTTCTCAGCTTACGTCAGATTTTCCAGATGACTAAAGAACTATAGAAAAGCTTTGGAAGCACATCTAAGAGTGTCGACAGTGCGATATCTAAACAAATTGCCTAATCTGAGGACAGCTTGACTCAGATCAACGCTTTTTTTTGGTGGTAGCTTTGGCTTTTTGTTTATTTTTTTGTTTTTGCCGCTTAGCGGCAGTTTTAGCAGCCCGCTCGGCCTCTTCTTTTTCTAATCTGGCTCGTTCTTTTTCCTGTTCTATTTTTTCAAGATAGTAGCTGTAGTCTCCTCGATACAGCCGTAGTTCACCTTCGCGAATCTCTACAATCTTGTTAGCAACCTGGGAAATAAAAAATCGGTCGTGAGAAACAATTAAAACAGTGCCATCATATTCCTTCAGGGCAGATTCCAGCATTTCTTTGGCTGGAATATCTAGATGGTTAGTAGGCTCGTCTAGGACTAAAAGATTAGCTGGCGCTAGGAGCATTTTGGCCAAGGCTAACCGAGCTTTTTCGCCACCGCTAAGAGCCGTAACAGGCTTATAAGCCATTTCACCACTGAACAGAAACCGACCCAGCAATGTACGCACCTCTTCATTTTTCCAGGTGGGTACTTCGTCGTGAATGGTCGCCATGACCGTTTTATTGAGATCTAGGGCTTCTGCTTGATTTTGCTCAAAATAGCTGGGAATGACATTGTGCTCTCCCAGAATAGCCTGACCTTCTACAGGCTTCTCTAGCCCCATGATCAGACGAAGTAGTGTTGATTTACCAGCGCCATTGGGACCCACAAAAGCAATGCGATCGCCCCGCTCAATTAACAACTCTGCTCCTAGAAACAGAATGTTATCTCCATAGGTATGGGTGAGATCGCTGAGCTGAACCACCTCTCGACCGCTGCGGGGCGCTGGTGGAAACTTAAATTGCAATGATCTGACATCAGAGACGGGAGCTTTGACTAGCTCTATTTTTTCTAACTGTTTTTCTCGGCTTTTAGCCTGGGTACTGCGGGTAGCACTGGCACGGAAACGATCCACAAATATTTGCTGTTTAGCAATTTCCTTTTGTTGGCGGTCAAAAGTAGCCTGTTGCGCGAGCCTCGATTCTGATTTTTGAGCTAAATAGGCACTGTAGTTACCAAGGTATGTGGTAGAAACCCCCCGCTCAGTCTCAACAATGTGGGTACAGAGGCGATCTAGAAATTCACGGTCATGGGAAACAATGACCATGGGGGTTGTCAATCCTTTGAGGTAGCTTTCTAACCATTCAATAGTTTCCAAGTCCAGGTGGTTAGTCGGCTCGTCTAATAGCAGCAGATCTGGTGCTTTGAGCATGACTTTGCCTAGACCCATACGCATTTGCCAGCCACCGCTAAACGAACTGACTAAACGCTCTCCATCATCATTTTGAAACCCCATCTCGGGTAAAATCCTTTCAATTTTTGATTCCAGCCCGTAACCGTCTAAGGCTTCAAATTTTCGCTGTTCGCGATCCAGGGCCTTAATTAGCTTTTCAAGTTCATCTGGATCGGCACTTTCCATATGATGTGGAATATCTGCCAGTTTTTTTTGGACCGCATTGGCTTCTTCAAATACTGTCCAGAATTCTTCACGTACAGTGCGGCGGGGATCAACTTCAAACTCTTGGTTAAGATAGCCAATATGCAGCTCAGTAGGGCGAATTACACTGCCGCCAGTCGGCTCAATTTCCCCCATGATAATTTTGAGCTGAGTAGATTTTCCAGCTCCGTTGACGCCCACTAGACCAATGCGATTACCCGGCTTAACTTCCCAGGTAACGTCTCGCAATACTTCTCCAGTTGGATAAACCTTATTGATATTTTCGAGACGCAGCATAAGTTAGTTAGTGGGATTATCAACGTTAGACGTGTTCATAAACTTTAACAAATATCAACGTATACTTTGTTTGCTGCGGGTTAAAGACTCGATTTAATTTACCCACCTGGATGCTGTCAAACTACTGCTAACTAAGGTAAAAGCGGGGCACCGGCAATATTCTCTAGCCCGATAGATTCCAGCAATATTTGCCAACTCTCAATTGCCTGACGATCGTCGGGCTGAGTTCGTAGGTGGTCGGTGAGGGCACGAGTGGTATCAAACCAAAGACTGTTTTCGGCTGCGATCGCAGCTCTATCAATTCCTTCGCTATTAGCTAGTTCAGCTTCCAAGGCAGGAGCTGGCGTCAGCACTTCTACAAATCCCTCTGCCATCATGGCAGCGACCTCATCGTCAGGGCAATAAACTTCTATACTCCAGTAGTAATAATTATCTGCCTTCAAGGGAGTCAGCCCCGCTGTCTGCGGCAGCTGTAGCGTGGCAATTCCAGCAGTTGGGCTAGGAACAAATGCTGTTTGATATACCGGTTGAAAGATTCCTTCGTCTTCACTAATCACTTCGTACAGATTAAACTCTACGTAGCTAGCATTGTTGCTAGGCACATACCACTGAAACGCCGGATAACCATCAGTGGTATACCCCAAATCGTCGTCTGGAAAAATGGATGTCAGGTGGGGGGATTGAGGATCAGTAATACAGCTGGCGGCTAAGGTGGACCGAGTACCACCGGAAACCCGCACATTGGGGATACCGCGAGGCGTGGGTCTGTAGCCAGGAAATGCCTCGGCGCCAGTGGCCATGAAAGAAAGCCCCAACGCGACTGGAGCTGTTGCTAACAATAGGCTAGGAATTTTCATGGATACCTGAGATGCTGGACAAATGGAGGCGGGCGACTAGAGATTTGAGAACGGCTGGTTAACGTGTAGCTCCGATTAGAATCGCTAAATACCTATGGACTTTAATACTAAGCAGACTGTCGGGAAAGTTTTACTGAGCATGGGCGCTTTGGGGATCGTCCTAGGGCCCGCTGTTGTTGCCGCAGAGGTGTTAGCTAATCAGCGGACAGTTAGCCACAGTGATCTCCAGGGGAAGCAGGAACAACCTAGTTTGGGTGAATTTGCTCGCTATGATTCCACTAAATTTAGCGTGGATTACCCAAGGGGATGGCAAGTAGATCCTCAAGGTGACACTGGTGTAGCCATTATCAGTACTGGCAATGACGCTAATATGCCTATTCGAACTGAGATTATAATGCTCCGGGAAGATCCGCAAACAGCAGTGCCGCAGCGGTTAGATCAAATAGTTACCGAAGCTATAGCTGTAGAGCGTTATACGCTAGTCGCGATTGATGGTCAATCAGGGTTTCGAGTTTGGTATCAGCCCGAGAATGGTCAACAGGCATTAATCACGTTTGTTGGCTACGGCAATGAGCAAACGGTAGTGCTGTCCAGTCAGTATGCTCAAGATGCTGATGCTGAAGCGGTGGTAACTCAGATCCATGAATCGTTTGTTAACCACTCAGTAGCTCAGGCATCTACACCGTAGCCCTCCAAGGTTTTGCAAAACTAATGCCTGCGGGCATAACACGAAACCTCTAAATCAGCACACCAGCCAACATTTGTATTTTCATATAAAAAGACGGCATCCACCCGAAAGTAGCGTCCGTCATGAAAAAGACAGTCGCCGACACGGGGAATAATAGGGTATACCGCAAACCATAAATAATCGCGGCTGGGCATGTTGGTATTTGACGGCATGGGAATTTTGGCCAACACCTGAACCTTGTAGCCATCGCCTGTGTGAGCAGGCACAGCGATCTCAGGTTGGCTAGCACGTTTGCGTTTGGAACTAGAACGAGCTTTTGCAGTGGGTGATTTAGATAAAGTTTTGGACGACTTAGATGACCTAGCTGATTTTTTGGAAGGGTTAGCCGGTGACTCGCTGTTTTTTTCAGAGGGTGATAATGGACTGTCCGCTGCCGGTGTTTGACGAGGTTGGGATTTTGATTCACGCTCAACGGGGGGTGTTTTATTACCCTTTTGCATAACGGGGTTGCCGATAAACGGATTACCCTGCGAATCAGCCATGGCTACTCCCAGATTAGATTGTGGCTAACGTAGCACAGGTTGTTAGACCACATCCAAACCAAATCTCAATCAACCTTGGTGGTTCTCGCCACGAAAACCCCAATGTTCTAGATAGAGACCATACCCATAACTTCCGAGTTTTCCCATGGGTAGCGGAAAAGCAGTGCACAATATAGTCCAAGGGTAAAATCAGTCTTCCTAGGCATTCACATACGCTTCAGCATGCTTTATTCATCGGGTTCACGTTCAGTCAATCTCACCTATCTGATTCTAGAAGCTCTGAGAATGTCTCCTGCATCGATTCCTTACTATGTCAGTCAGTTTCTGGCAGACAGCTTCCCTGGAAAAATCGTTTTAGAAGGAGACAGCTACTACTTTGAGCTACGTAAATATGCCGAAGAGGGATTATGTAATACCCAGGTCGTGAGCACAGTAGAGCTGCCAGCTGGCTATGCAGCCAGTGCGCGCGAGGCAGTCGTGCACAACCACGTAATGACCCTGTGGAATGCAAAAAAGCATACATTGCGTTATGAACAGAAGAACTTTTGTTTTGAGGTCCAATGGCAGGAACATACGCTGATGGTTCTACAGCTGTCATGGCCTCAGGGATATTTTGACGACTGTCGTTACTACTGGATTTTGGCGGATACTCAGGCGATAGCTGATGAGTTTTTTACAGCCGTTTGTCAATGGAATTCTCAGGTGCGCGAGGAGGTTTTGGTCTTTGAAGGCGGATTTTGGCAAAAAAATCGTGACCTGTATGCGTCCATTAAAAGCGCCACGCTGGAAAATTTAGTACTGGCTGGCACCCTCAAGGAAGACATCTATGAAGATGCCCTGCGTTTCTTTGATTCTCAGTCGATGTATGCCGACTACAACGTGCCGTGGAAACGTGGTTTGTTATTTATCGGGCCACCGGGAAATGGAAAAACCCACATGGTTAAAGCTTTGGTCAATTCGCTGGGATATCCGTGCCTATACATCAAAAGCTTTAAAACCCGTCAAAGTAGTGATACCGACAACATGCGTCTAGCGTTTAATCGGGTGCGAGAAGCTGCTCCATGTATTGTGGTGATTGAAGATCTAGATGCGCTAGTGGATGATGAGAACCGCTCATTCTTTCTAAATGAGCTAGACGGGTTTGCTTTGAATGATGGAGTGTTGATGATTGCCTCAACCAATCATCCAGAGCGGCTGGATATTGCAATTTTAGAGCGACCTAGTCGGTTTGATCGCAAATATCATTTTGACTCACCAGAAGCTGCAGAGCGGGTAGCCTATCTGCAACTTTGGAATCAAAAGCTAAAGCCAGAGATGCAGCTATCGATGGGTGAAATTGATGCGATCGCAACGGCTTCTGAGAACTTTTCCTATGCCTACCTCAAAGAGCTATTGTTATCGGCCAGCATGGTCTGGGTACAGCAGCGAACACCGGGGACCATGGCCAGCATTATGGCAGAGCAGTTGGAAAAGCTAAAAACACAAATGCAAAGCCAGTCATCTGAGACAGACAGACAAGAAGGACACAGTGACTCTGGGATGAATGGAGCAGCCTCGGAAAATTCCCACACTGAGCTAACAGCCGACCACTAAGGCTTAGTCGCATGCAAATAGTCTACCAATGCACGCAGCCCTAGGTGATAGCTATTGACGCCAAATCCACAGATTTGACCAATGGCAACCGGGGCGATGTAGGAATAATGACGGAACGCTTCACGCTTATGGATATTGCTCAAGTGAACTTCCACCGTAGGTAGCGCTACCGATACGATCGCATCGCGAATAGCGACACTTGTATGAGTATACGCTCCAGGATTAATCAAAATCCCCTGGTAATTTCCCTCAGACGATTGGATAGCATCAATCAAACCGCCTTCATGATTTGATTGATAAAAATCAACTCTAGTTGCCAACTTGCTCGCTAAAGTCTCCAAAGCAGCATTAACATCCTCAAGGGTATCACTGCCATATATATCAGGCTCACGCCTCCCCAACATGTTGAGATTTGGGCCGTGAAGCACAAGAATATTACTCAAGGGTAATCTCAAAAACTATGCCCTAGATACTACCAAAACCCTATCACTGAAGTGAATGTGATAAAGCTTCGTAAAGAACCTAAGGGATAGTAAGCTAAAACCCCTGATAGAATCAGCAAGTTAACGACGACGACGGTCGTCTACAGGGATAGGAATCGCTTCTGGTTCCGGCTGCGCTGAAGGACCAAGCAGCGAATCTAGAACTCGATTCAACCAGTTCTTCAGCTTTTCCAGAATTTTGTCAATATCCATGTGCCAGGCTGCTCCTAATCACATCTGATGAGGTCCTATGTAGAACCATTATAGATTCCGCAAATAGCAAATCAACCTGAAGTAAACTTCAGTTAAGTTATTTGTGGAAGTATTCACTATGATAACGAATTAGCAGAAATGATCAAGGTGGCTTAATCTACACCTCGGTATCTATACAGCATTAGCGTGGCTTAATAAAGCTCTACGTAGAAGATCCAAAGCGGTATTACGGCTCATTAATCGAATCCATTCACGACTTTTACGGTGGCCAAACCGACATTCAATATGCCACGTGTCTGTCTGATTTGCTAAACCGATAAAAACTAACCCTACTGGTTTTTGTTGGCTGCCGCCACCTGGCCCTGCAATGCCTGTGACACTAATTCCCCAATCAGTGGCGAGCCGCAGGCGTACACCTGCCGCCATTTGTTCAGCGACTGTAGCACTCACTGCGCCATGGCTCGCTAACACTTCAGGTGAAACATCTAGCAGTTGTTCTTTAACAGCATTGTCATAGGAAATAATACCGCCCATAAAATAGGCAGAGCTGCCCGAAGTAGCTGTAATTGTCGCCCCCAACCCACCACCTGTACAAGACTCTGCGACAGCCAGGGTGGCATGCTGCGCCAACAAAAGTTGACCAACAGCATCGCCTAGGCTGTCATCATTTTCCCCAAAGCAGTCAATACCGCCAATGGTCTTGAGCTGCGCCACCACAGGGGCCATAAGCTGTTCTGCCTCAGCTATGCTGGTGGCTTTAGCTGAAATCCGAAGTTTGGTCACACCGTTACTGGCATAGGGAGCAACCGTAGGATTGTCTAGCTGCAGAAAGCTGTCAACTTTGGCCGCCAGTCCTGACTCGCTCACACCCCAAAACTTAAGCGTGTGGCTATGAATAACCCCGTTGTTCCAGCCCTGATTTTGAAGATACGAAACTGCGGTAGTTTCCCACATGGTGTGCAGTTCTCGTGGCACCCCCGGAAACGTCATGATACAAAGCCCTGGGCGAGGCTGCCACAAGATGCCTGGAGCAGTGCCCTGGGGGTTAGGCAACACATCCGCTCCTTTCGGCAATAGGGCCTGTTTACGATTGTTGGCACTCATGGCGCGATCACGCTGGGCAAATTTAGCGGTGATGTCAGCTAGAACCTCTGCATTTTCGACTAGAGGCACCCCAAAAAAGTCAGCAATTGTCGCTGTTGTAATGTCGTCGGGTGTAGGGCCAAGACCGCCGGTAAAAATAATCAGCCGCGCTCGTTCACAGGCAATGGCAATGGTTCGCGCTAACCGTAGAGGATTATCTCCAACCACAGTTTGGTAGTGATGGGTAATCCCTAATTGAGCAAGTTGCTGAGCTAAATACTGGGCATTGCTGTTGAGGATATCGCCCAGCAGTAACTCGGTACCAACACATATTATTTCTGCACTGCCGGTCAGTTGGCCAGAATAGGTCATTGAAAGAAGAACGCTAAGAATATGCCCTGCGTTGGTGATGGTAAAGCATTTTTTGCTGATTTGATCTGATACTTGGAAGGGATTTAGGGGTGAGCCGAAATAAAACTATGACCATAGGAAAGCAACTGCAGTGGCCAGGCTGGCTGATGGGAGTTTTAATCGGTTCTTGGCTGCTGCGCATCCTGATTGCATGGTTACTGCCACCAGGCTTTGACGAAGCTTACTATTTTTTATATACCCAGCATTGGGATTGGAGCTATTTTGACCATCCTGTGATGGTAGCTCTGACAACGGCTATCGGCCCCTGGTTAACCAGCTATCTCTCCCCATTAACGCTGCGGTTGGGAGCATTGGTTTTATACGGCCTGAGTACAGGGTTGCTATTTCTCACAGGGCGACGACTGTTTGGGGAAGCTGCAGGTAAGTGGGCGGTAGCGATCGCATCCCTATGTCCTTTATTTGTTTTGAGCTTTGGTCTACTGGCTGCGCCCGATAACGGGCTGATTTTTTGGTGGTCACTGGTGATGTATGTTGCTGTGCAAGAGTTTTTCCCGCCAGCCCCCTATCGACCCACCGCCAAAATTGCTCTGATTGGCTTACTGTTAGGGCTGGTATGTCTGAGCAAGTATCACGGATTTATATTGGGTCTAGGTCTGGTTGGGTTTTGCCTCACCAGCGCTCAACATCGACAGGCATTGATATCTCCATGGCTAGCAGGGGCGCTAGCACTGTTTGCCCTCACACTCACACCGCTAGTGTATTGGAATCTTCAGCACGACTGGCTGTCTTTTGGGTTTCACCTATCAACGCGATTTGATGGTAGTGCCAATCGCCCCAGTTTTAATTTGCTAGCCATGGTGGGCGTGTGGTTAGTGGGTGTCGCCTATCTGTTTCCTACTTTGGGGTTTCCCCTGTGGTGGGTGACTGGTCGCAGTCTGTGGCGCATCGACGATTTGCGCTATCGGTTTGTGCTGTGGATGGGATTACCCATCGCCATCGGGTTTACCCTGCTGGGGGGCCTTACACGAATTTATCCAGCCTGGCCAGCACCGGGGCTATGGAGTCTGAGCCTGTTGCTGGCGACAGCCATAACAAACTGGTCCTCTCAAACCATTAGACGCTGGCTGATGGGAAGTGCTCTGGTTATTGCAACTCTATTGATATTTGCACTGGGGCATGTGGCACTAGGGACCCTACAGCGCCCTGGCGGTGTTGTTAAAGTGATTGCACCTGAGACCGATCCGACAACAACGATGATTGATGTGGTGCAGCTACGGCAGTTGTTGAAAGAAGGGAAAATTGGAGATGCGATCGCAACTGCTGATTTTTTAGTGACCAATGAGTTTTGGTTAAGCGGCTATGTAGATATGGCCATTAGCCCGCTTACTTCAGCCCCTGTCATGGCCTTTACCCAAGACCCCCGAGGACATGCCGTCTGGTTTTCACCAGCAGACTGGGTGGGGGCGTCGGGCTTATTTCTAACCATTGCCGACTACGACCAACAAGAGATTCGAGCAACCTATGCAACATATTTTGAGCGGTTTGATTTATTAGAAACCGTCGAAACTCAGCGGACCGGAGCCACAACAGAAACGTTTTATCTATATGACGTTGGCAACCTGATTACTCCATACAGCTACCCCTATTAGCCCCATTCGATAAAAACCACAGCAGAGCATGATGACAATGTCTTTTTCACAACAGACAAGGTGAGGCGCTAACGGGCATGCCGTTTGGCTCGCCAGCTGGTGTAGCTAAGTAAAGCCGTTGAACCTAATGCGTAGGCGGTGCCACTGGGCATACCCGAAAATGCTAAGGCCAAACTGCCAACCCACAGGGTTAGTGCATAGATAAACAGCACAGTAAATCGATGGGAAAGTCCAGCATTTAAGAGCCGATGGTGAAGATGACGCTTATCGGCGACAAATGGTGATAATCCGCGACGTAACCGCGCCAGAATGACCGCCGACATATCCAAGATGGGCACAGCCAATATCAGTAAATAAGGCAAGAAGACAGCCGCAGTGGTAACCCCCTTAACCAAACCAATAACACCGATACCCGCCAGGGTAAATCCCATATAATAAGCACAACCATCCCCCATAAAAATTTGGGCTGGATTGAAATTGTACTTTAGAAAACTCAGCGCCCCACCTGCGAGAGCAGCAGCAATGACTGCAGCGGCAGGTTGTTCCATAAACAGGGCAACCAGCATCATGACAATGGCGGCGATACCTGAAACTCCGGCCGCCAAACCATCCAAACCGTCAATCCAGTTGATGGCATTGGCCATACCGACTAGCCAAACAACTGTTAGGGGCAGGCTCACCCAGGCTGCTAAATGAACAATTCCTAACCCTGGCACAAAGATAAAGGCAATATCCACACCCACATACCAGGTAATGGCCGCTACAGTCGCTTGCATCAGTAAACGACTAATGGCAGAAAGGCCAAACAGATCGTCCAGCAGACCAATCAAGAAAAATGCCAATCCGCCCAGGGTAACTCCCCATATTTCCGCTTCCGGCTCGTTAACCAGCTGCTGTCCTTGAGCATCGACAAAGCCACCGGTATTCCAAACAACAAGCAGGGCAACTACCGTGCCCAGAAAAATAGACACCCCTCCAAGTCGCACCATGGGTACCTTATGAACTTTTCGTCCTCCAGGCATATCGACTCGACCACTGTGTAAACCGATTTTTTTAATAACCGGTGTGGATACAAGCACCACAATGGCCGATAGAGTAAAAGCCAGTAGGGGATATATCTGAAAGGGCATGGGTGGCAGGAGATGAGGGAAGACGTGCTATCTACTTATACGAACTCACCACAAAGGGTCGGCAGCACACGCGACAGTCATCGTCACACTAGCAGGTTTTTTGAATCTTTCAAGATGATAATTATCAGGTTCAAACCACTGTTGTTGGTTTGTTAAAGAAATTCCTTATATGTTGGGTATTTCTAGGGATAAGGTACGTCATGAGTACGTGACTTATCGGGGGTTGTCATAGCCTGGATAACCATATGCGAGCTAGCCAGGGTTTGGCTAGCTCACCAAGTTAAATCACTTAAACTAGAGCAGGTACTGCTGAGTGTAGGTGAGGATAGAGTGGAAAGCGATCGCAAAGAGCAGCAACACGATTTCGACAGTCGGTCTCAACCTTACTATCCTCAGGTGACAACAGCCTATCAGCAATAATGTTGGCAATCTCCTTAAACTCTTCAGCTCCCAGCCCACGGGTAGTCATAGCGGGTGAACCCAGACGTAGACCGCTGGTCACAAAAGGAGATTCAGGATCAAAAGGAACCGTGTTTTTATTGGCTGTGATGTTGACCATACTGACCAGAGCATCAGCCTGTTTGCCGGTCATACCAATAGACCGTAGGTCAACTAGCACCAGATGATTATCCGTACCATCTGAAACAACCTTGAAGCCACGAGCCTGAAGCTGGGCCGCCAGGGCCTGGGCATTGGCAATCACCTGGGCACAGTAAGTCTTAAATTCAGGTTTAAGGGCTTCCCCAAACGCTACTGCCTTAGCCGCCACGACATGCTCTAGGGGCCCCCCCTGGCTACCTGGAAAAACAGCCTTATCAAACTTCTTACCTAAATTAGCATCACTGGTCATAATCAACCCACCCCTCGGTCCTCTCAATGTTTTATGGGTGGTTGTCGTAACAACGTGACAGTGAGGAATGGGGTTGGGATGATGCCCCGTGGCAACTAATCCCGCAATATGGGCAATGTCAGCCATGAGGTAAGCACCAACCTCATCAGCAATAGCTCGGAACCGATCAAAATGAATTGTCCGAGGATAAGCGGAATATCCGCAAATAATAATCTTGGGCTTATGCTCAAGGGCTAGCTTACGAATTTCATCGTAATCAAGTTGTTCAGTATCCTGGCTGACCCCATACTGGACAACGTTGAACCATTTTCCTGACACATTGACTGGCGAGCCGTGGGTCAGATGTCCACCGTGGGAAAGATCCATTCCCAGAATAGTGTCACCCGGCTGCAGCAGCGCCAGAAAAACTGCAAAATTTGCCTGAGCCCCCGAATGGGGTTGTACATTGGCGTGGGCTGCTCCGAACAGCTGCTTAATACGCTCAATAGCCAGTTCCTCAGCCTGGTCTACAAATTCACAACCACCGTAATATCGTTTGTTAGGTAGCCCTTCTGCATATTTGTTAGTCAGAACAGACCCTTGCGCAGCCATAACAGCTGGTGAGGTAAAGTTCTCACTGGCAATCAGTTCTAAATGATCTTGCTGACGTTGACGCTCACTCTCAATGATAGCGGTGATGTCTGGGTCAACTTGGCTCAAAAAATCAAAATTCGTGGTCATGAGAATGGATACTTTAGGTGTGGATAGGCTGGACTAGTTCAGGTATTAGGACAGGAAATGAATTCTTCTCGGTTTTACCAGCAAACTATAGTACCGTGCTGCTAGGAAGGTTGCTAGCCAATTGACCATAGCCTGGCATCGATTTGAATCAGCTGGTTAAGTTAAACCTTCATAAGGTTAATGTTACGTTTTTGTATCAGAATGTAACGCCCAAAAATCTATAATGGATAAAATTCGCGAAAACATATGAGTAACCTCTGCGCTTGGGTATTGGTAACTGCCTAGGCGCAGTGGTGTGAGTTTGATTTGTCACGCTGTGATAGAAGATTCAATCATTGCTATATGACTCGCTACTGGCTCGTGACGCTTTTTGCATAACAAGGACACCTATGCTATTGCAACCTACTACTAATGATGTCTCGCCCGCGTCCAAGTTGGCTTCTGTAGATGAGTCCTACGAGCGCTGCCGACAGATAACAGCTAAGTACTCAAAAACATTTTATATGGGGACCATGCTGATGTCAGAGGCCAAACGCAGAGCGATTTGGGCTATTTATGTCTGGTGTCGGCGTACAGATGAGTTAGTTGATGGTCCCTCTGCTCAGTTCACCACTGAGGCAACGCTGGATGATTGGGAAGATCAGCTAGAGTCTGTATTCGCAGGGCGTCCTCAAGATGACTACGATGTGGCAATGGTCGATGCGCTTGATCATTTCTCAATGGATATTCAGCCTTTTCGAGACATGATCACTGGCCAGCGTATGGACCTGCAACGCTTTCGCTATGAGACCTTCGAAGATCTAAAGCTATATTGCTACCGAGTTGCAGGCACGGTTGGGCTAATGTCTACCGTTGTTATGGGGGTTGATCCTGAATACAACACTGCTCCTTGGGCTAAGGCATTACCTTGCCCAAAAGAAGAAGCGATCGCACTCGGGATTGCTAATCAGCTCACCTATATTTTGCGTGATGTGGGTGAAGATGCTCGTCGTGGGCGTATCTATTTGCCTCTTGAGGATCTTGAGCTCTTTAAGTACAGCGAAGCAGATTTGATGAACGGCGTTATTGACGAACGCTGGTGTTCGCTAATGCGTTTTCAAATCCAGCGAGCCTTAAAGTTTTACCGTCAAGCAGAAGGTGGCATCAGTGTACTTAGTCCAGATGCTCGCTGGCCTGTCTGGTCAGCTTTGATGCTTTATCGTAAAATTCTCGACGTAATTGCTGAAAATGAATATGACGTCTTTAATAGACGAGCATTTGTGCCTACTATGCGTAAGTTGCTATGTTTACCACCCGCTTTGCTGCGTGCTCGGGTACTCTAGACACCGACATTATTAAAGACCTAGAGTAAAAAGGAGCCGGAAAGCGACGCTTTCCGGCTCCTTTTTATATTCAATTAGAATGCTAAGCGATAACGCTACGAAGCCGTTGTTTGGGCAGCAAGCATCTCCTTTAGCTTGGCAAGGTCAGAAGCCCAGCGAGGGTCAGGCTGAGTACTTTCAGGAGCGGGAGAGGAATAGCTAGCTGGTTTGCGGTTACCCCCTCGCTTGTTGCCGCCTTTACGATTGCTATTGCTATTTGAATTACCGCCACCGGCACCCTCATTTTCTTTACTGCGAGGCATTGCCTTTTCAACTTTGAGGGTAGCATCCTGCAAAGCTTGACCGTTGTACTTGCTGACAAGAGTATCTGCAATCTCATCGGTCTTGACAGTAACAACGCCAAAGCCACGGCACTTTCCAGTCTTTCGATCAGCAATTAGCTTGACTGAAACAATGTTGTCAACATCTTCTGCAAAGACAGCCTCAAATTCCTCGCGTTCCAGTTCACGGGGTAGATTGCCAATATATAAGCGCACTGACATGGGATACCTCTTAAACAAATCTAAAAAACAACTGCGGAGGTTGGGCAACAAAACTCAGCCGACTAACCTTATCTAGAATTAGAGAACCTCTAGAAAAAAATCTGGAGCGAATGGCTCTGGACGATTTTAACAAGTAACGATATCAGCAAGAACCAGTTAGCCATTCGAACAAGCAATCGCGCTACGCATCAAAACCTCACTTGGGCGGCCTAGAAAATCATCTCTAGGCTCCAGCAACAGCCAATTACAACAACGACTAAAGTTGCCTGCACTGGAAACCTCTCATTCCATGAAATGAGAACTAGACCGTATCTCTACTACTTCAAGGTATCACGCTGTCTGATGACAAGCCAAGCTATTCGGCGGTTTTTTAGTGAAGCTACCTAAAGATAACGTAGAGCACGTCAGTAAGCTCAGATCCTGTTGTACAAGCTTGTCTATCTAAATGGTAAAACCTGAAATCAACTTCGTGATGAAACTCTTGGCATAAAGCTATTGAAACAAGTCAATACGCCTAAAGATAGCAATAGTATTAAACGATATTTCATCAGCATTTATAGTAATAAAAAAACCAGCCGCATTGGGCTGGTTTGCTGTGTTGAGAGTAGGAGAACCCGATGCCTAACGTCAAACTTACAAACTAATAATTTGAAACTTTGAGCAGGCAGTCAGCACTCGTTAATAAAATTTAACATTTCGCGAAAATAATTGCAATATTGAAGGTTTAGCCCACTGATATCACTGGCCAAATTAGTGTGGTTTAAATGATCGAAGCAATTTTAGCGGCTGACTTGAGCCTATCTAAGCTCCCCTAAAAATGAGCCATAGACCACAGCATAGCGGTATTAAACTGACGATCATTGACCAAATAGGGAGCTGGGCCTGTTTGATCAGATTTTTATTGATTTGGATACGATCAACATCCACCCAGAGAATGTATCCACGACGAAACCAGCCTGTCACCTCTAATGGTTGGTTTAACCAGGGAGCGAGTGATTTGATATTACTTAATGGGCCTAGATATGAGGCGTAGTGAAGCTTGATACTGCCTTTAACTGTATTTAGACGCCATTCTTGTCCCAGCCAGTTCGCTAAGGCTGGGCGGCCTGTCAATTTGCCAATGAGAGTAACAGGGCGATAACTAAGCGGTGTCAAGGTAGAGTCGGTTTTCCAACTGGCTAGCTGTGCTTCGCTAGTGGTTCGTTTCTCGCCTATTTCTGGAAAAAAAGGATTGATGCGCAACAGTTGGTTAGTTGCTGCACAAATCAAAGGAATCCCCAGGAGAATACTACGATCCCTGTAAAGCCAGGAGAGTAGAGAAAAATCAAGAGTGATGGCAACAGCACCAACCATCCACAAAATGACTGCAATGCCCAGACCAAGAATGAAGCCAGACCAAAGTCCTCCCTGTAAAAGCAAAGTTTTCCAGTCATCGATGGACAAAGCAGCTGAAGTCCTTCTTGGTTGCAGACGGGTAACGTTGAGGCTGGGTTTAAGTCGCCAGTGTCGTCCGTAGGCACTCAACGTGTAAAGTCGTTCTCCTAAAGGGGGATGCGCTTGGTTGATTGATAGCCAGTGACGGAGTGGATTAAGCATGTCCCAGGCGTAGTGGTGAAGTGTTGGCTCCACACAGCCTCCTGGGCCAACCGGGAGCATTAGGTCTAGACTCTCTAACAACGGCGGTGTATACCCCTGCTGGTTAACAGCATTTGTCATCGCCGTAGAGATCTTGGATAACGCTCTTACAAGGCCATTAGGATTGCCGGTAAGTTCTGTGGCGCTGCGATCGCGATAAGGGACTCGAGTACGGGCTAGACCACATCCCACTTTGCTTAGCACCCAGAAAATAACGTAGCTAAGGGTGGCCACAATGCCAGCGGCAGTCTTGATTATGGCGGAGCGATCTTTACCCTTATTCACCAAAAACCAGTAAGTACGATGGCAGCCCTGCAACAATAGGCCATGGGTTGAAAAGAAAATCCAATCTAGGGTAGACCAGTGACTAATCTCATACATAATGATTGCCGCTAATTCATCGGCTTCCAGACAATCAAGCAATCCCTGAGCGATCACTATCTGACCATAGCGAGGGTTCCATCCATAGGAAAAAATAAGAGGTAAGTCACTGGCTAATAGATAAATTTTTGGAAACTTAAAGCGACGTTTAGCAGAAACACGGCGCAATAGCTGGACGGTCTCAGGGCTATAGTCTTGTAGCGTTTGTGGTGTGACCTGCTCAGTGGGTTTTAGCAATAATGGCCAGAGCCATGGACTCGCAATAGTCAGTAAACCCAGGCCAGCGATAACAGTCCAGGTTTGAGGTTGCCAAAAAAATGTAGAGAGCTGAATGTTGAAGGGCAGCAGACGACTGATAAATAACAGATAGTCTCGGATAGTGGTCAGAGTAGTTACAAACAACCAGCGAACTACAACAAAAAGAATGGGAATCGTTACCAACTGTGCAAACCACAGTCGCCCTATCTTGACTTTTCCAAGTGACTTTAGCGTGGTTAAACGATCGCCCTTGGGCCATCTAGATGGACTATCTTCTGAAGATTTATCAGCTACTGTTTTAAAAGGAGAGTTTTGTTGTTTGCTAGCCCCCATCTGCAACAGAGTTTTAGAGGAACTGCTAGCGAGTCTTTCAGGAAGAGAATCGTCAGAGGATTGACTGTCAGAGGGTTTTGACGGTGTCAGATAGCTATTGATCACAGCAGTGTCTTCAGCATGTTCTGACTCTTTTGCACTGAGACTACGTTTGTTATTGAGAGTTTCGTAGTGAAATAAGGATGCTCTAGTTGTTTCGACACTAAAAGCAGCGTCCTCAGAAGAGGCAGCGTCCTCAATAGAGGAAGCCTCCTCTATTGAGGACGCCATAACAGAATCATGAGTATCTACTGTGTCAGCAGATGGTTCGGTACTTGAGAGAGGAGCCGTTTGCTCCGTTGAAGGAGCATCACCAGTAAAAGGCATAAAGCCAGATGCTGGAACAAACCCACTGGACTGTGGAAATTGAGAGCCACTGTCGGTTGTCTCACTAGAATTTGCTGCATCGGATATGAGCTGGTGGAGTTTATCGTGAGACCACTGACGGATAGCTTGGCTGCGGCTCTTGAGTAAAGGTTTACAGAGATTTTGGGCCAGCGTGTTATTCCCTTGGGCTTCATAGGTGCGAATTAGTCCCATTTGGGCCTTAACACGGTAGCCGGCACTCACGTTATCGGCCTGAACGAGCTGTTGAAACGTTGCGATCGCACGCTCGTAATCTTTTTGTTTAAGGGCAGCTAACCCAGCTTTAATCAATTGTTCTGGCGCTCGATTCAAACCCATGCAAATATCCTTTGATGTCGTCAATAGCAGCGCAAGCGATTTTGGCGCAATCTTAGCGCAAATCGTCAGAAGAGGGGTTTGTATCAGGGTTTAAGATTTCCTCTACTAGTTTGTAGAGAGTCTCTTCATGGTCACCAGTAAGCTGACGCTCCTTCAGGTCAATCAAACCATCCGCAAGGTGTGTAGCCCTCTTTTTATATACATTATTCGCTGCTAAAAGATCGGTGAAAATCTCTCGCTCAATTTGATGGCGGTCAGCATCATCCGGCAGTGGTGTCCCATAAGCAACATTATTCACCTCATATTTAAGTAAGAAAATTAATGCACCACAGTGTTCCTGCAATAATGTCTGCAGCGTACGTGTATCTAACTCAAGTCGCTCAAAACCCACCTCCCCCTCAATACGTAGCTCAACAATCGGCTGCTGGTCAGGAATAAGATTATTTTGCTCTATGGCTTGGTCAATTATTTTAATCGCGAGTTTTTCAATATCTTCCAGGGCTTCATGACCTCGTAGTTTTAACGTAAGCCTACTGGCAGGACGCTGTCGGTAATCAGTACATAGTCGAGTATCAACTTGGCCATCAGTGATTTCGCCCAGTAGTGCGCCACGCTCAAAACTGCTCTCTTCAATATTGTTAGCTTCAAGGGAGCCCGGATTAAATACCCAATTCTCAACAGCGTAATGTTTGTGTATGTGGCCCAGTCCCAGATAATCTACACCCGCCTCCCTAAGGGGGAGTAAATCTTTGTAGAGGAGTGCTCCAGAGTATCGAGCAATTTGTCCTTCCAATCCATGATGAAAAAGCAAAACGGTCGAATCAGGTCCGGTAGGTAAGCCTGGCATAGCCGCTGCAATTTGTTCAATCGCTTTGGGAGCAGCAGCACCATACCAGCTTGAGCCCAATACTCGTACACCGCAGTCAAGATCAATATATCCCCCCCGTTTAGTCTCTTCATCCCAGGGAATATATAGGGTCTCGATCTGACCAGGTTCTAACAGCTTGAGTAATCCCCAGTCTGATAGGTAACGCAGCCAGCTAGTTTTTGTTCCATAGGGACAGTTATCATGGTTTCCCTCAATAGCGATAACCGGAATCTCAGCCGCCTGCAGCCGCTGTAAACAGAGCTGAGCCTGATTTAGGATTGCTGGCTGAATCATGCGGTGTTCAAACAGATCACCAGCAATAACCACAAAATCAACCGTTTCCTGGATCGCGTAGCGCTCAAAAACGTCCCACAGTGTATGAAAGAAATCCTGGGTGCGTACCTTACTGTTGTAGCGATCAAACCCCAGATGCACATCGGCAATATGCAAAAATTTAGCCATGGTTAACGGTAATAGGCTGCAGACACATGAGAAACAAACCTTAAGCGTGAAGCCTAACTCAAAATTACTCACCCACACCTAAGTTTAGTGTGGAGCTAATGCTTGTCAATCTGCCTACCCCCATAGCTCATCGTCTTGATTACACCGGCATCTCGGTTTCAGCCGCTAGCCGTTCTAGTTTGGCTTGCTGATCTTGGGTGATACAGGACTGCACCATTGTTTCGATGTCTCCTTCCAACACAGGGGACAGGCTAAAGTTTTGTCCTAAACGATGATCGGTGACTCGATTGTCTTTGTAATTGTAGGTGCGAATTTTTTCTGAGCGAGAGCCTGTACCAACCTGAGAACGTCGCATGTCGGTTACTTCTGCTTGCTGTTCCTGAAGCATTATTTCGTAAAGCTTAGCTCGCAAAATTTGCATGGCCCGCTCTCGGTTTTGTAGTTGCGATCGCTCCTCCGTACAAAAAATTCGAATGCCGGTGGGTTTGTGGAATAAATCCACAGCTGTCTCCACTTTGTTTACGTTCTGTCCGCCAGCACCGCCCGAACGTGCTGTTGTGAGTTCAATCTCTTTGGGGTCGATCTTTACTTGTACATCATCCACTTCAGGCATGACTGCAACAGTGGCTGTAGACGTATGGACACGGCCGCTTGTCTCTGTGGCAGGCACTCGTTGTACTCGATGTACACCAGCCTCAAACTTCAGTTTGCTGTAAACCTGGTCGCCAGTAATTTCTAAAATAGCTTCCTTACAGCCACCCATATCAGCTGCAGATTGGCTAACGGCCTGAACTTTCCAACCCTGACTTTCCGAATAGCGTGAGTACATGCGTAGCAAATCTCCTGCCCAGATGCCGGCTTCATCACCACCAGCACCGGCACGGATTTCCAGCATGATGTTTTTATCATCATTTGGATCACGCGGCAGCAACAAAATCTTGAGTTGATCTTCTAATGCCACGATGGTTTCCTGCAGTTCTTTAACTTCCATGGCTGCCATCTCTCGCAGCTCATCATCGCCTGCAGACTCTTTATAAACTTCTTGGGCACCCGTGTAGTCTGACTTAGCTTTTTGCCACTCGCTGTAGGTTGTAATGGTTTCCTCTAACGACGCTCTTGCCTTAGCGATTTTTTGAAACTCATCAGGGTCTTTGGCTACGTCCGGATCAGCAAGACGATGAGTCAACTCTTGAAAGGTTTGGTCAACTGACTTTAATTTATCGAGGAGATATTGCTCAGCCATGAGGTTTGCTCAGTACAGTCAATAGGATCAGCGCTAAAAGAAATGTCAAATAAAAAATATCCGAAGGATATAAAAATCCCTCGGATTTAAAGTGACGCTAATAGCAGCTAACCTTCAGAGCTGTCAGCCGTTGCTTGCGTATCGTCTGCCATACCATACTTACGAAGGAATCGCTCTACACGTCCCTCAGTATCGATAATCTTTTGAGTACCGGTATAGAAGGGGTGATTACCGGACCATACATCAACATGGAGTTCAGGTTTTGTAGACCCCACTGTCATAATCAACTTGCCGTCGCAGTATACCTTTGCCTCGGGGTACCACTTGGGATGAATATCAGCTTTTGGCATTGCTTTGTTACGGTAACGAAACACTATAAAAAATCAAACAATCAAACTTAACGCTTGGAAAACTGTGATGCTTTACGGGCTTTCTTCAAACCATACTTCTTACGTTCTTTACAACGGGGATCGCGAGTCAGGTAGCCCTCAGTTTTCAAGGGAGTACGGTTTGCAGGATCTAGCTCACACAAAGCACGAGCAACGCCAAGCTTAATGGCGTCAGCCTGTCCTGTTAGCCCGCCACCCCGAACGTTAACTAGGATATCGTAATCACTTTCAAGGCCGAGCGTTTCTAGTGGAGCTTTTGTCGCTGATAAATAAGCGGCATTATTTTGGAGATGGGTTTCACCAGGCTTACCGTTAACGACGAGCTTGCCATCTCCAGGTACTAGGCGTACACGGGCAACAGACGACTTGCGTCGACCAGTACCCCAATAAACAACGCGATCAGATTGACCTTCTGACATGGAACTATGCTCTCCTGTAAATACTGTGAATTCTGCTGACCACTAGATATTGATAGCTTCAGGCTGCTGAGCAGCGTGGGGATGTTCAGAGCCCGCGTAAACCTTCAGATTTGTAAACAGCTTACGTCCGAGAGCATTTTTAGGCAGCATGCCTTTTACAGCCTTCTCGATGATGCGCTCGGGGATGCGATTTTGCAGCTGATCAAATGTTTCAACCTTCATACCACCGGGACGACCAGAGTGACGACGGTAGAGCTTTTGCTGACGCTTATTGCCGGTAACACTCACCTTCTCTGCATTGATCACAATGACAAAGTCACCTGTGTCCATATTTGGGGTGAATGTGGGCTTGTTCTTACCACGCAAAATACTGGCAACTTCTGTTGCCAGACGACCAAGTCGCTTATCTGCAGCGTCGACAACGTACCACTTCTTATCAATCTCTTGGACCGGAGGAATGTAGGTCTTAAACATGCTTAGGCTCTGATATCAACGAACTGAATAAAGGCGGCTATTCTATAAATGAGAATGTCGAGTCACATCTGAGGACTGCCCACAATCATCTAAACAGCCAAATTCTTTGTGGTGGAATGCAGCGTTAGCTGGGGTTGAGTATCAAACCAAGCATCCGTTGCAAATGGAAAATGTTGGTAACCTACCCGCAACAGGCAAAGCCCCCTCGCAGGTGCGGCATGCTTAACCAAGTCACGACGCCCTGACTGCCAAAGTTCAGTAAAAGCAGCAGGAGTTAGGCGACCCCGCCCGACTCTTACCAGCAAGCCCATTACCAGGCGCACCATGCCGTAGAGAAAACCGGCAGCCTGCAGCTCAACATGAACAAACGATTCATGGCGGGAACATTCAGCCGCTTGCAACTCAACCCATGAATGGGCACGACTAGACCCCGCGCGATGAAACGCAGTTAGCTTATGATAACCCACCATAGGGGTTAATGCCGACTGCATTAGTTGTTCATCCAAAGTTTCATGGTAAAAGTGCCATGTATAGGGCCGAACAAACAAATTGGGGCAGGCATCGGTGTAGATGGTGTATCGATACCGTCGCCATTGGGCTGAATATTGAGCATGCCAATCATCGGGAACTTGAGCTGAGGCACGAATTACAATGTCTTCACTCAATCGATGATTAAGAATAGATGCCCAACGATAAGCTGGAATTACTTAGGGAGCATCAAAATGTGCCACCTGAGCAGCTGCATGTACACCTGTGTCAGTACGCCCTGCGCCATGAATAGTTACGTGAGAGCCTATCAGTGACGCTATGGCGGCTGCAATATCGGCCTGCACAGTACGCTTTTCTGGCTGACGTTGCCATCCGTGAAAGTGAGTGCCCCGATATTGAATAACGATGGCGACCCGCTGGGTGCCTTGGTTATTTTCAGGTACAGCCTCAAGCTGTTTGGCAGGCGTGCGATTAGCCATTGAGTCTAAGTAAGCTCAATAATCGCCATGACTGAGTTATCGCCCCGGCGACTGACTGTACGCACAATCCGAGTATAGCCACCCTGACGCTCACCATAGCGAGAGGGGACCTGTTCAAACAGCGCGTGAACCAGATCCTTATCGTACATATATCCCATAGCCCGACGACGAGCTGATAGAGACCCTTCTTTAGCCAAAGTAATCATACGCTCAGCTTCGGAACGTACAGCTTTAGCACGGGTGAGTGTGGTTTTGATCCGACCGTGACGAATCAATTCAGTGGTGAGCGATCGCAACAAAGCACGACGCTGGTCAGCGGGTTTACTTAATTGTGGTGTACGGCGGCGATGGCGCATGGGACCTCCTCTGTTGATGCTATAGACAAGAAAAAACCGAAGCCTGGGGCTTCGGAGAGTCGGCTTGAATTAATTCAAGCCCTAAACCTACAAATCTAAGATGATTTAGCCGGCTTTTCAATCGGCAGCGTGATGCCCAGTCGATGCTGCAGAGAATCAATGACCTCCTCAGCTGACTTCTGACCAAAGTTTTTAATCTCTAGGAGATCTTCTTGGCTGTAATCCAGCAGATCAGAAACAGAATTTATCTGTGCTCGCTTGAGACAGTTGTAAGCGCGTACAGATAGCTGCAGCTCTTCAATGGGAATCTGATAGGTGGTGTCTTCCTCTTTGATATCTTCATCACGCTTGGGTTCGAGCGTAACGTCTTTGAGTGGACTAAACAGATCAACCAGAATGTCTGCGGCCTGACTCATGGCCTGCTGGGGAGTGAGGCTACCATTAGTGCTCACTTCCATCAGCAACCGATCTTTGGGCTGATCGGCACCCACAATGGTCTCCTCAACTGAGTAGTTGACCTTGCGTACGGGCATAAAAATAGCGTCAATCTGCATAAAGTCCAATGCAGTCGCTTCATCTCGATTGTTGCTAACAGCCCGATAGCCACGCCCATTCTCTACACGAAACTCCATTTCAAGGGTGTAGCCTTGCGCAACCGAAGCTATGTAGTGATCCGGATTAATCAGCTCGACCTCAGCCGGCAGCTCAAAATGGGCTGCTGTTACAGATGCCGGACCTTGAACAGCCAAACGGCCAATTTGAGGCTGATTTGTATACGTCTTGAGAACAACTTCTTTAAGGTTGAGCAGGATGTCTAGAACATCTTCACGCACGCCTGGAATGGTGGCGAACTCATGATTGGCACCTGCTATACGCACAGCCGTAATTGCTGCACCTTCTAGGTTGGATAACAACACTCGTCTCAAAGCATTGCCCACCGTAATGCCCTGACTACGCTCAAGGGGCTCGATAACAAACCGACTAAATTGACTCTGGTCGTCTTCTACTATTGACTCTACGCATTCAACTTGGAACTGTCCCACTGCATGACCTCCCTCGGATAGCTGCCTACTGGCTTATCTATTAGCTGATAGGTATCAAAATCTTAAACACGGCGACGCTTTGGCGGTCTGCAACCGTTATGAGGAATGGGAGTTACATCGCGAATCAATGTGATTTCCAAACCAGCTCCTTGCAGAGCACGAATGGCTGTTTCACGACCTGCACCAGGACCGCTAACCATTACCTCAACCTGACGCATGCCCTGATCCATAGCTCGGCGGGCAGCACCGTCAGCTGCAGTCTGTGCTGCAAAAGGGGTACCCTTCTTAGCACCTTTAAATCCACTGGAGCCAGCTGAAGCCCAAGAGACAGCATCGCCCTTGGTATCTGTGATAGTCACAATCGTGTTGTTGAATGTGGACTGAATGTGGACGACGCCATTGGGGACATTCTTTCTGGGTTTGCGTCCACCTGAGCGCTTGCCGCCTTTTGCCATAGTTCGTGTATTCCGGAAACGTTAACTCTTCAAAAACTTTCTACTTTTTTGCTCAGTGACTAGACCGCCCACTGAGGCATCGCCTTGTCAAAGCACTTTGTCTGTTCTAGCACGCATGTTCTGACTCGCAATCTTATATAAAGATCACCTGCAGATTGTGCTGCTAGAGCTTACTTCTTACCAGGCTTTTTCTTGCCCGCAATAGCCAGACGTTTGCCACGGCGAGTGCGTGCATTGGTCCGAGTACGCTGACCACGCACTGGCAGCCCAGCGCGATGACGACGCCCCCGATAGCAGCCGATATCCATCAGCCGCTTAATGTTCATACTTTCCCACCGTCTCAGATCGCCTTCAATCTGATAGTCGTTTTCAACAACTTCCCGGAGTTTCGCTACATCGCTATCGGCTAAATCCTTGACGCGAATGTCGGCATTGACCCCAGTCTTTGCCAATATTTCTTTTGATCGGCTTGGACCGATACCGTAGATATAGGTCAAACCAATCTCAATGCGCTTATCCCTGGGTAGGTCAACGCCTGCAATACGTGCCACCGTGCTTTCTCCCTAGTTTGCTGCCTTGCGGTTAGTCAGCACTGAAATTTCAGTGAGCAACCGCTACTTGAATCTGAAATAAATCGTTAAACTCGTTACAGTGCTTAACCCTGACGTTGTTTATGCTTAGGGTTAGGACAGATAACCATAACTCGACCGCGCCGACGGATTACCCGACACTTGTCGCACATCTTCTTGACGGATGCCCGTACTTTCATACTGAAAATGTAATAAAACTTGCCTACAGAAGTGTGATTCTAGCAAACGTCTTCATAGTCAGTCAATTAATTTTTGTTACAGATGCTTGATATGACATCTGACCACTTGTTATTCGCCAGCTCTACCGCACAGCCATTGGAAAGCCCGACTGAATAAAGCAGCCGGGCCAGAGTGAATTTGCAATGGATTGTTCGCGTCTTAGATTATGCTTCTCGCCGCAGTGCTGCTTCGACCTGCTTAAACTCTTGCTCAAGTCGAGTTTTAAGCTTGGCTGGAATGGGGCGATTTGGATAAGAGCTATAGTGGCCTGCTAGCGCATTGAGTGCTGTCTGCATAGTTGCAAAGGAGCTTAAGCTAGCAGCAGAGGCGGAACGACGGTAGCGTGCAGAGAAAGCGTTGATTTGCTGTCTGGCGTTGGCGCGTACCTCAGGTAAATCAGGCGCATCTGCAGGGAGCTCGACAGCCGTTCTAAGGGTCTCTACAACGGCCATAGTATCTTGACGATAGTTACCGCTAAGTCCATCGGCTCCCATGCCATCACCACCGCAGCCGGTAAGACCGAGGAGTGCCACTAGGGTGAAGGCAAACAAACGAGACATAATACGTTTCATAAACTTATTCCCAACTACAGATGGCTCCAATTTGGTATACCTGGCCACTGGGCCTTTGGTGATTATCTTATCTGAATGGGGTACTCAGGAGAACCGTTTAGCCTATCGCACTCACCTGCTGCCTATAATCACTAAGCCGGAAAGATACGCAATCGACGGTTGGGTTCATCACCAAAACTCAAAGACTTAAGTCGGTAGTGCTCTGCCAATTCGTGCTGCATTTTGCGAATTTTAGCGGAACGAGGCAATAGCTCTACCGGCTGTCCTTTGGGAATAACAATTTGTTCAACAGCAAGTCTGGCTTCTTCTAAGGCTTCTAGCTCATCGTCTTCACCTTGGCGAGTAAAGAGGGAGAGGTCGACAGCTTCGGACTGATCCCTGGGATCAATGTCGAGCAGACGCTGTAAAGCCCTGGTAATTTGGGGAATGGTATTGGACTTAACGGTGTAAATAGGCAGCTGACGAGATTTTGCCAGGGTTTTGAGTTTAGAGTGGTTGCGTACATGCGATCGCAACGCTAGCACTGCTTCAGCAACACCCAAATCTTTTGTAATAGATACAGGCAGTTTGAGAGTGTCAATGACATGGTGTAGTTGCTCACGACTAATCCCATAGGGATAAACCGGTACGACCTCTTCTCCATTAGGACCTACGGGTGTAGAGAGTTCAAGGCTAGACGTGTCTAACTGCTGGTCCAATAGTGCCTGAAACTCCTCGGTAGCTGGAGTGGGCAGTGGTGTTGGGCTAGACCGTCGGGAGCGTTTGGCCGTAACCGGCTCCATTTGCCCGGCCTCTCGCCAACCACGTCGTGAACTACGACGCTGACTAACGACATCCGGCAGCTCATGGGTAATGACCACTTTGCCGCTGTCCCCAACAGTGCGTACCTGGGTTTCCGGCACCCGACCCCGCAGGAGATGATCAACGGTGGCCGCAACATCTTCATGGACCACCCATCGCTGTCGCTCCAGCATTTCAATTGCCATGTCAAAGGTGGGGGGCGCCTTGCGCGCTAGCACACTTTTTTGGCTACCGCGACGCCGGGCTTCATCATCACCTAAGGTAACAGTCTGAATACCACCAATTAAATCCGCCAGTGTGGGGTTTTTAATTAAATTTTCCAGCTGATTACCATGGGCTGTTCCCACTAACTGCACACCACGTTCAGCAATGGTGCGGGCCGCTAGTGCTTCCAGTTCAGTGCCAAGTTCATCAATAATAATGACTTCGGGGGTATGGTTTTCAACCGCTTCAATCATTACCTGATGTTGCTGTTCTGGGCGAGCTACCTGCATTCGACGAGCACGACCGATGGCGGGATGCGGAATATCGCCATCCCCAGCGATTTCATTTGAAGTATCGATAATGACAACCCGTTTGTTCAGGTCATCGGCCAGCACACGGGCAATTTCACGTAGCGCCGTTGTCTTACCCACCCCCGGTCTGCCAAGCAATAGAATTGAGCGACCTGCTTCTACCAAGTCGCGAATCATCTCGACAGTGCCAAAAACGGCTCGACCAACCCGACAAGTTAAACCAATAATCGTTCCAGCCCGATTTCGCATAGCGCTAATGCGATGCAATGTCTTTTCAATTCCCGCCCGGTTATCACCACCAAATATGCCTACCCGTTCAATGCAGTACTCCAGGTCTGCACTGGAGATGACCTGGTCCGAAAGATACTCAGCTCGTCCTGGAAACCTAGCCTCAGGGCGTCTACCCAAATCGAGAATCACCTCAATCAGCTGTGATCGCTGGGGATGATCAATCAAAGGCTGACGCAAATCAACAGTCAGAATACTAAGCAGCTGCTCCAGGTCATCGTAAATTGGGGCAACGCTGTTAGATAGTGCAGAAGTCGATTCAGGCGCGGATTGGTATTCGTCTGAACGAGCCATAGATTTGGGAACTAGGTAGTAAGAAAATTGGGTAACAAATGCAAATAGTCGTTGGGACAGTCGAGGTAAAATGCCGTCTATCCCCCAACTACCTATGGAGGCATGATGGTGGCCGGAGTTTGGTGTGAATAATTGGATTGCCTTAAGGTCTGTGTAGGGGTTTGCTGCGGGCCGCGCTTAATTTGGTTAACCAGTTCAGTCGCCAGAAGCACCTGCCGCCATAGCTCTTCAGGCATCGTTTCAAGGGGGGTATCGTCTACACTGACTAGACGCCGCGCATAGCTACCATAGGCAATGCCATGAATACCGGAAGTTTGAGCTTCACCAGCACGGTTGGAAGGGGTCTTAAGTAGGTTTAGCGATCGCAACTTAGCCACTGTATAGTCGTTTGTCCCGCCAGCCAGTTGAACATAGCCAGGTAAACGAGCGTTTAAGACTTTTTCCGCCAACCGAATAGTGGCTCGAGTCGTCCCTCGACCAATATCACCGCTCATTGGTCGACCATCCGTTTGCCATAGCAGCTGACTAGGCTTAGGGTCCATCCTCTGATGGAGTTCAGCTAAGTAATCAGCAATGGCGTTACTTTTAGGAGTTTTATCAGGGCAGCTTACAGCCACTAGCTTGAGCTGAGGAATGTAGGAGGCTAGCTGCTGCCAGAGAGCTTGAAAGTGATCTTGTCGACCCATTTGAGTATGAATTTCAATGGCATCGATCTGAGACATGAGGGCGGGAAGAACAGCAACAGCAGCTACCGTAAATCTACGCTCCTCCACTAGCCCATAAGGGCATACTGGCAAACAGCGACCACAGCCATAGCAGCGCTCAGACACCACCCCTGGCTTAACGGTGTCAAAATTTAAGCCCAATGCGATGGGCAATATGGCATTAGCTGGACATATCTGTTCACAAGGCCGAGAACAATCAGGCGGGCATCGTTGAGTGTCAAACCAGGCTTTACGGAAGTGAGGGTCCTGGCCATCGTTAAAGCTCACCATCAACCAAGGGCGCCTGACAGGCTCCATTGACTGAGACACATTAATCCCTGCTAGAGCAGCCTTTACAACCGCAGGATCAGCTGCCACATCAATACAATCGGCCCCTGCCAAACTAAACACAAGGGACAAGTTGCGAATTTTTGAGACGTCTTGGTAGCTAGCTCCGCAAATAAGTTTGAACCATTGACCAAACCTAAGAGACTCTAGCGGGGTTAAGAGAGTATTCACCCACTTATGTTATCTCGTTGCAATCTAATATGCCGTTATTTTAGAACAAATGTTCTTATGTAGACGCCTAACCCTTAGCAGTACCGCCACAATTTAGGCCGACTGAACAGCATCCTTTAGAGGAAACCATTTAAACGAGCGATCACCCCCCAGCTCAACGACAACTTTAATACGGGAGTCAGAAGCACATAGTTTCGTCAAAAAGGCTAGCTCCTGACTCGATAAAATATGTCCCTCAATCAGCCAAAGAAGAATGCCTTTCATATTTGGAGCCATACGCTCCAGGCGATATTCCAGCACTGGAGGTAAGAAATAGCGATCACCCACAGCCGCTTGACCCACATCTTTCTTGCCTAAGTGAGGCGGGCGAACTCCATGGACAGCCTCAAGGTAAGCTGACAGATCTCCTAAGCCACGAGCCGTCATATGCAAATTTTCATAGCCAGCTGCTCGCATACGTCGCTGATATCGCCCCTCAAACCCGCCTTCCAATGGCATTCGCACTGCCAGTGCACCGTTGCTTTCCAAGTCACGGACAAATCGATTGCCTAATACAAGTAATCCCATAGCTATGCAAGCAGTGCAGTTAGTTATCTACCTATATATTAGGACCGTTGGCTACCAGCTTTGATAAAACTAAGATGCGATCGCCCACTCAAACAAATATTCAAACTAATTTCAAAAAACAATGGACAAGTACGTCAAATCTCTGTAGTATTAGAGACCGCTGCCAAGTCAGATACTAAATAGTTCGCTGTTTAAGTCTGAGGCGCGTATGGCCCAGAGGGAACAATGTCCAATGCATCTTAGATAATGCGTTGAGACACCTAGATTGTCCCGAGCAAGGGTAAAGCATTCAATCAAATAGGGTTGAATATCTAAAAAGGTGATAGTTGCCTCAGGTTTTTATGACCTTTTTTTAGAGAAAAGCTCCCGCTGTGAAAAAACAAGGGGCGAAAACTGCTGGCTGCAAGTAATCGCGGTCTAGCTGGAATTTTTAGGGAGATTGATTGTGTCTGTCGGTATTCTCGGGACAAAGCTGGGAATGACTCAGGTGTTTGATGACGCTGGCAACGCTGTGCCAGTGACAGTTATTCAAGCAGGGCCCTGTGTTGTAACCCAGGTTAAGACTCAGCAAACTGATGGCTACTGCGCCGTGCAAGTTGGGTATCAGGAAGTAGCAGAAAAGGCCCTAAACAAGCCTAAACTGGGTCATCTTAAAAAGTCTGAAGCTCCTAACCTGCGACATCTGCGTGAATATCGTGTGGATGACAGCTCAAGTTTTGAGCTAGGCCAAACTCTAGCTGCAGATATTTTTGAAGCTGGCCAGCTGGTAGATGTTTCTGGCAAGAGCATTGGTAAAGGATTTTCGGGCAACCAGAAGCGTCACAACTTTAGTCGTGGTCCAATGACTCACGGTTCTAAGAATCACCGACTACCCGGTTCTATTGGACCTGGTACAACTCCTGGTCGTGTATACCCTGGCAAGAAAATGGCTGGTCAGATGGGCAATGTAAAGGTCACAGTACGCAAACTGTCCATTGTCAGAGTTGATAGTGAGCGTAATGTTCTGCTCGTTAAGGGTTCTGTTCCTGGAAAACCAGGCGCATTGTTGAATATTGCCCCTGCAAATATTGTTGGCAATAAATAAGGGGGCTAGAAACTCATCATGGTTGATTGTGTAGTAAAAGATTGGCAAGGTGCTGACGCAGGTACCGCAACCCTTGATCTGAGCGTTGCCAACGAAGACAACGCCGCTCATATCGTTCATCGTGCGATTATTCGTCAGATGCACAACTCGCGTCAAGGCACTCTATCTTCCAAGACTCGTTCTGAGGTGCGTGGTGGTGGTCGTAAGCCTTGGCGTCAAAAGGGGACTGGACGTGCTAGAGCCGGTTCAAATCGCTCTCCTCTATGGCGTGGTGGTGGTGTAATTTTTGGCCCCCAACCTCGTGACTTTGAGATCAAGATGAACCGTAAGGAGCGTCGTCTGGCTCTACGGACAGCTTTTCAAAGTCGAGCTGAAGATATGGTAGTTGTGCAAGCCTTTGCAGAGCAGCTCTCAGCTCCTAAGACCAAAGAGGTGCTATCTGCAATGGAGCGCTGGGGCATTGAACCTGAGCAAAAGGTGCTGATGGTTACAGCCGAGAAGAATGAGGTTGTTTATCGCTCCGTGCGAAATGTGCCAAACATCAAGCTAATTCTGGCTACGAACCTAAACGCTTATGACATTGTTTTAGCGGATCGGTTGGTGGTTACAGCTGTTGCTCTCGACAAAATCCAGGAGGTGTACAGTGCCTAAGGCTATTGATCCCCGAGAGCTTCCGGATATTATCCGGAAGCCAATCATTACTGAGAAAGCAACTCTAAGCCTGGAAAATAACCAGTACACCTTTGAAGTGACCCCAAAGTCAACAAAGGCAGAAATCAGGGCAGCAGTTGAGGCTTTGTTTGATGTGAAAGTGACTGGCATCAGCACTATGAACCCACCCCGCAAGAAGAAACGGCTTGGTCGTTTTATCGGGTACAAACCCACCTACAAACGGGCGGTTGTTACTCTTGCCGAGGGCGATAGTATTCCCCTCTTCCCAGATGTCTAGTAGCGGCTTCAGCACTCAATTAGTTTGCAGATAAAACCATGGGAATTCGTACTTATCGGCCTCTGACTCCAGGTACTCGTGAGCGTAGTGTCTCTGACTTTTCAGAAATCACTCGGAGCAAGCCGGAAAAGAAATTAACACGCTCCATTCATCGTCCAAAGGGAAGAAATAACCGCGGTGTAATCACCTGTCGCCATCGTGGTGGGGGCCATAAGCGTCTTTATCGCATGATTGACTTCAAGCGTAACAAGCGTGAGATGCCAGCAGAGGTGCTGTCAGTTGAATACGATCCCAACAGAAATGCTCGTATTTCGTTGGTCCAGTACGAGGATGGGGAGAAGCGTTACATATTACATCCTGCAGGATTAGCTGTAGGCTCCACTATTGTTGCGGGTCCTGATGCCCCGCTTGAGGTAGGAAATGCACTTCCTCTACACAAGATGCCTCTGGGTACTTCAGTTCACAATATAGAGCTTTACCCTGGCCGTGGTGGGCAGATTGTTCGTGCGGCTGGTGCATCTGCTCAAGTAATGGCTAAAGAGGGTGGCTACGTTACTCTGAAGCTGCCTTCAAGCGAAGTTCGTATGGTACGTCGTGAGTGCTATGCAACGATTGGTCAGGTTGGCAACGTTGAAGCTCGCAATGTCACTCTTGGTAAAGCAGGACGCAAGCGTTGGCTTGGTAGACGACCTGAAGTGCGCGGTAGTGTCATGAACCCTGTCGATCACCCTCATGGTGGTGGTGAAGGTCGTGCTCCGATTGGTCGCAGTGGCCCTGTCACTCCTTGGGGTAAACCAGCACTGGGTTATAAGACTCGTGACAAGAAAAAGACCAGTACTTCTTTGATTGTGCGTCGTCGTCGTCGCTCTTCTAAACGCGGTCGCGGTGGCCGTGATTCGTAATGTCTGTCCAATTGCTTGGATACAGCGTTCTATCAGTTCTTTGACTTGTTTTTTACCGATTGTTTTTAGGCTGGCGAAACTATGGCTCGCTCTCTCAAAAAAGGTCCTTTTGTAGCGGACCATCTACTCAAGAAAATTGAAAAGCTCAATGCTAAAGGAGATAAGCAGGTTATTAAAACTTGGTCTCGGGCATCCACTATCATTCCCCAGATGATTGGGCATACCATTGCGGTTCACAACGGTCGCCAGCATGTGCCGGTATACGTTAGCGAGCAGATGGTGGGGCATAAGTTAGGTGAGTTTGCTCCTACGCGCACGTTTCGTGGGCATGTCAAGAGTGATAAGAAAGCGAGACGATAGGAAGGATAGCCATGGTTGAAATCGACAGTAGTAATCAAGTTAAGTCTGTTGCTCGCTACATTCGGATGTCTCCACACAAGGTACGCCGAGTGCTTGACCAGATTCGCGGTCTTTCTTACAGAGAAGCGCTGATTATTCTTGAGTTTATGCCCTATAGAGCTTGCGAACCCATTCTTAAAGTGCTTCGCTCTGCTGTCGCTAATGCAGAGCACAACAACGGAATGGACCCCGTCAACCTCTACATCAGTGAAGCGTTTGCAGACCAGGGACCTGTACTAAAGCGTTATCGTCCGCGAGCACAAGGGCGTGCTTATCAAATCAGAAAACCAACTTGTCACATCACAATCGCAGTAGCTCCTGGCTCCGCTGGCTAAGGTCGATTGTTTTTGCTGTTAGCTCTCTATAAGGAAGGATTTGTGGGACAGAAAATTCACCCAATTGGCTTTCGACTCGGCATCACTAAGGAGCATGCTTCTTGTTGGTATGCCGATTCAAAGCAATACCCAGCCCAGCTGCAGGAGGATCATGTGATCCGCCATTTTATTGAGAAGACTCTTAACAATGCTGGAATCTCTGATATCAAAATAGCTCGCAAGGCTGATCAAATCGATTTAGAGGTTCATACAGCTCGACCTGGCGTTGTCGTTGGTCGTGGCGGTACGGGTATTGAAGCGTTACGGGCTGGATTACAAAAGCAGCTCAAGGATAACACTCGACAAATTCGGATAAACGTAATTGAAGTTGCACGCGTTGATGCTGAGGCGGCTCTAATCGGTGAATATATTGTGCAGCAGTTAGAGCGCCGAGTCTCTTTCCGCCGTGTTGTTCGACAGACTATTCAGCGGGCTCAACGGGCAGGTGTTGAAGGTATCAAAATTCAAGTTAGTGGACGTTTGAACGGGGCAGAGATCGCTCGTACTGAGTGGACACGTGAAGGTCGTGTACCTTTACATACTCTGCGTGCCAATATTGACTACGCCTACAAGACTGCACAGACTACCTATGGAATTTTAGGTATCAAGGTCTGGGTTTTCAAGGGTGAAATTATTCCAGGGCAAGAAGATGCTCCACAACCTGCTAATAATCAGCCACGCCGTCGTCAGCCACGCCGTCGTCAGCAGTTTGAGGACCGCTCCAACGATTCCTAGTTAACAATATTTAGCTGTTAAGCCTGTGTAAGCATCATGCTGAGTCCTAGAAGAACAAAATTTCGTAAGCAGCATCGCGGTCGTATGCGCGGTATGGCCCATCGCGGTAGCAAAATTAATTTTGGCGATTATGCCCTCCAAGCCACTGAATGTTCTTGGATGACGTCTCGTCAAATTGAGGCAGCTCGTCGTGCCATGACTCGCTACGTCAAACGTGGCGGAAAGATTTGGATTCGTGTTTTTCCAGATAAGCCTGTAACTATGCGTCCGGCCGAGACTCGTATGGGTTCTGGTAAAGGTAATCCGGAATTTTGGGTGGCTGTTATCAAGCCTGGTCGTGTCGTTTTTGAGATTACGGGTGTGCCTGAGGAAATTGCTCGCGAAGCAATGCGCTTGGCTTCCTTCAAGCTGCCTTTCAAAACAAAGTTTATCGCTCGTGAAGGATTGGAGGGATAAGTCATGGCGCTTTCTAAAGCTGAAGAGCTAAGAAAACTTAGCAATGATGAGCTGTCTACCGAAATTACTAGTATCAAGCGTGAGCTGTTTGATCTGCGCTTTAAGCAAGCTACCCGTCAAATGGAGACAGGATTTCATCAGTTCAAACACGCTCGCCGTAAGTTGGCTCAGTTAATGACTATTGAGCGTGAACGTCAAATCAACGCTGATACGGCCAGCGAAAGTACGGCAGTAAGTAGCGAACAGTAGGAGTTGAGCAGCTATGACAGCTAGAGAACTAACAGGGCGAGTTGTTAGCGACAAAATGGATAAGACAGTTGTAGTGGCTGTTGAGAATCGCGTTCCTCATCCTAAGTACCAAAAAATTGTCGTCCGTACTAAGAAGTACAAGGCCCATGACGACTCTAATGAATGTAAGGCTGGGGACATTGTACGTATCCGCGAGAGCCGCCCCCTAAGTCGGACCAAATGTTGGGTCGTTGCCGATATTTTAGGCCGTTCTGAGAAAGTGTAGGGGAGCCAATTAATGATTCAGCAGGAAACATATCTGAATGTCGCGGACAACAGCGGTGCACGTAAGCTGATGTGCATTCGTGTTTTAGGTGGTAACCGTCGCTACGCTAGCGTAGGTGACGTTATCATCGCTGTTGTCAAAGATGCACTACCTAATATGGGTGTTAAAAAGTCTGATGTTGTTCGGGCAGTTGTAGTGCGTACTAAGAAGAATCTTCGTCGCAGCAGCGGTATGAGCATTCGATTTGATGATAATGCCGCTGTGCTTATCAACACTGACAACAATCCGAAAGGAACTCGAGTGTTTGGGCCCGTTGCACGTGAACTACGCGATCGCAACTTTACCAAAATCGTTTCGCTAGCACCGGAGGTACTGTAATGGCTAGTAAGCAACCTGTGCGTCACAAGATGCACATCAAGAAAGGCGATACTGTTCAGGTTATTACGGGTAGAGATAAAGGCAAGGTTGGCGAAGTCACCGCTGTTTTACCCAAGAAAAGCCAGATTGTTGTTGAAGGCGTAAACATTCGCACTAAACATGTAAAGCCTCGCCAAGAAGGTGAGTCTGGCCAAATCGTCACATCTGAGTTTCCGATCCATAGCTCAAATGTGATGCTTTATTCCAAAAAACAGAAGGTTGCCAGCCGTGTTGGTCATACCTTTACAGAGGATGGCCGTAAGGTTCGCATTTTGAAGAAAACGGGCGAAATTATTGATTAGCTTATTGTTTGTCCCTGACCAAGCCCAGGGAAAGGAACGAGAAAATGTCTGAACAGCTGAAAGACTTTTACAATTCGAAAGTTGTTCCTAAATTAATGGAACAGTTTGAGTACAAGAATGTACATCAGGTACCCAAAGTAATCAAAGTAACCGTTAATCGCGGTTTAGGAGAAGCCTCACAAAATGCTAAGGCTTTGGAAGCTTCAGTTAGCGAGGTTGGTGTAATCACGGGTCAGAGACCTGTGATTACCCGTGCAAAGAAGGCAATTGCTGGATTTAAGATTCGTCAAGGTATGCCAGTGGGGGTAATGGTTACCCTTCGTTCTGCGCGCATGTACGCTTTCTTAAATCGTCTGATTAATTTGGTTCTACCCCGTATCCGTGACTTTCGGGGTGTGAGTCCTAAGAGTTTTGATGGACGGGGAAACTATACCCTGGGTCTGCGTGAGCAGTTGATTTTCCCCGAGGTCGATTACGACGGCGTAGATCAGATTCGTGGCATGGACATCACTATTGTGACCAATGCCAAGACTGATGAGGAAGGACGAGCCCTCCTCAAAGAGTTGGGAATGCCGTTCCGGGATAGCTGAGGTTTATACGAGAGAGAAATATGGCGTCTAACGATACGATTTCAGACATGCTGACGCGCATCCGAAATGCAAATCTTGCGCGGCATAGGACTGTCAAAATCCCATCCACCAAAGTTACCCGTAATATTGCCAAAGTTCTACAGGAAGAGGGCTTTATTGGCGATACAGCGGAGTCAACCGAGGGTGTGGCACGACTGATGACTGTCAACCTAAAGTACAAGGGCAAGATGCAGCAGCCCATCATTCGCAACTTAACACGCGTTAGTAAACCAGGTTTGAGAGTTTACGCAAGCTGTAAGGATTTACCCCGAGTTTTAGGGGGAATCGGGATTGCCATTGTTTCTACCTCAAGCGGCATTATGACAGACAGAGATGCCCGTCATAAGGGTGTTGGTGGAGAAGTGCTCTGTTATATCTGGTGATGTATCACCTGTGTTAGTAGTTGTTTTCACAGCCGTTGCTGGCGGTTAGGGAAGGGTTAAAAATGTCTCGGATTGGTAAAATGCCGGTACCTGTGCCTTCAGGTGTAACCGTATCTATTGATGCTCAATCAGTAGTTGTCAAAGGTCCCAAGGGAGAACTTTCTCGCGTACTGCCTGGGGAAGTCAATATTGCTCAGGAGGGTGAAGAAGTTGTCGTAACTCGTCAAGATGATTCACGTACAGCACGCGCCCGCCATGGTTTATCCCGTACATTGATTGCCAACATGGTAGAGGGTGTCTCAAAGGGATTTGAGAAGCGTCTTGAGATTAAAGGCGTTGGTTATCGAGCTTCTATCAAGGGCAAGACTTTGACTATGAACTTGGGCTACAGTCATCCGGTTGAATTCGAGCCGCCAGCGGGTATTGATTTTAAGGTTGAAAGCAATACTAATGTTATTGTTTCCGGCATTGATAAGGAACTGGTTGGAACTATTGCTGCAAAAATTCGTGATGCTCGTCCCCCTGAGCCATATAAAGGAAAAGGTGTTCGCTATCTCGGTGAGATAGTTAGACGTAAAGCTGGTAAAGCAGGGAAGTAATTAGATTATGAAAGCTACTCGTAAGACATCCACCCATCGCCGCCATGCTCGCATTCGTCGTCGGGTTAAAGGAACTGCCGAAAGACCCAGGTTGGCGGTCTACCGTTCTAACAATCACATTTACGCTCAAGTCATTGATGACTACAAACATCACACGTTAGCATCGGCTTCTACTTTAGATACTGACGTTAATGATGATGGTAGCAACTCTACTAAAGATGCTTCAGCTAAAGTAGGTAAGCTGGTTGCTGAGCGCTCCATCGCTCAGGGTGTTAAGCAAGTCGTTTTTGATCGTGGTGGTAAGCTTTATCATGGTCGAGTTGCAGCTCTGGCAGAGGCTGCTCGTGAGGCTGGTCTGGATTTCTAGGACTTCTAAAGGGTTAAATCATGGCAAAGGAACGTCGTAAGAGTAACAAGAATAAAGAGAAAGATTCCGAATGGCAGGAGCGAGTGGTCCAAATTCGCCGAGTCACTAAGGTGGTAAAAGGTGGTAAAAAGCTAAGCTTTCGCGCCATTGTAGTAATTGGCAATGAGAAGGGACAAGTGGGCGTCGGCGTTGGCAAGGCAAGCGACGTTATCGGCGCAGTAAAGAAAGGTGTGGCCGATGGTAAGAAGAATTTGGTCGATGTACCTTTGAACAAGGCCTATTCACTACCACACCCAACAACTGGAGAAGCTGGTGGTGCACGAGTGTTTATGCGTCCAGCAGCTCCTGGTACTGGTGTAATTGCTGGTGGTGCTGTAAGGACCGTACTTGAGCTGGCAGGGGTAAGGAATGTTCTAGCAAAGCAGCTAGGATCGGGTAATCAGCTAAATAATGCTCGAGCGGCAGCCGACGCGTTAGCCTCACTGAGAACGTTCTCTGAGGTATCTAAAGAGCGAGGAGTCCCATTGGAGAAGCTCTACGCTTAGATCTGAAATAATTGAAATTGTTGAGATTTAGAACAATGAGACTAGAGGATGTTCAGCCAAAAGCCGGTTCCAAGCGTCGGCGTCGACGCTTAGGTCGCGGTATTGCAGCAGGTCAGGGAGCCACCTGTGGATTTGGTATGCGTGGTCAAAAGGCTCGCTCAGGTCGCCCCACTCGCCCTGGATTTGAAGGCGGTCAGCTACCTTTATATCGCCGGATTCCTAAGCTTAAGCACTTCCCTATTGTGAACCAGAAGGTATTCACAGTTCTAAATGTTTCACGCTTGGCTGAATTGTCTGCTGGATCAGAGGTGACCATGGATTCTTTGATTGAAGCTGGCATTATCACTTCTAACGATGGTCCACTAAAGATTTTGGGTGATGGTGACCTTAGTATTGCCTTAACGGTTAAAGCAGCTGCCTTTACAAAAAGCGCCAAAGCAAAGATTGAAGCGGCTGGTGGCACCTGTGAAATAGTGGCGTAAGCCTTTAGAATAAGCATATATTCTAACTGGCTGTACCTTGGTTTTGGCCTTGGTGCAGCTTGTATTTAATTAGAGTTTCAATCAGAATCGGAAGTTATGGTTGTCAGTCGAGGAAAGACACCCAGCGCCCAAGAAACGTTTTTGCAGATGGCTCAAGCAGCTGGTTTGCGAGGGCGATTGTTGGTGACTCTAGGGTTATTAGTGCTAGTACGGCTAGGGATGTATATTCCTGTGCCAGGGATTGATCGGGTCGCCTTTTCACAACAGGTTGATGCTGGAGGTCTTCTGGGATTTCTAGATATCTTTGTGGGGGGTGGCTTGTCCCTACTGGGTATTTTTGCGCTGGGTATTTTGCCTTATATTAATGCTTCCATCATCATGCAGCTGCTCACAGCTGCGATTCCTCAGTTAGAGGACCTCCAAAAAAATGAAGGTGAGGCTGGACGTCGCAAAATTTCTCAGATTACTCGTTATGTAGCGATGGGCTGGGCAGTTTTGCAAAGCACTTTGCTGGCTAGTTTTTTATTAAGCCCTTTTGCTAATCAGCCTGGGATTCCATTTATTGTTGAAACAGCAGTCACTCTAACAGCGGGTTCTATGTTCGTCATGTGGGTAGGTGAACTCATCACCGAACGTGGCGTAGGTAATGGAGCTTCCCTGCTAATTTTTCTAAATATTGTTTCATCATTGCCACTGCTGCTAGATAGTGCTGGCACGGTGGCCCAATCACCGACATCGTCTCGTCAGGATGTGGCAGGCATTGTTATTGTGAGTCTGGTTTATCTGGCAATGGTTGTTGGAATTGTGTTTGTTCAGGAGGGCATGCGCCGTATTCCAATTGTGTCAGCACGACGTCAAGTAGGTCGAAAACTATATCTGGAAAAAAGTAACTATCTGCCCCTACGCCTCAACCAGGGTGGTGTGATGCCAATTATTTTTGCATCCGCTATTTTAGTTCTTCCACTACAGGCAGCACCCTACATCGCAAGCACATTAGCTAATCCAGGTGTTTCAGATTTTGTGAATCGATTTCTAAGTCCGGGATCGCTTCCTTACAATCTGATGTACTTAGTTATGATTCTCTTCTTTAGTTATTTCTATGCGTCGCTGGTCGTAGACCCCGAAGATATGTCACGCAACCTGAAGAAGATGGGCGCTAGTATTCCTGGAATCCGACCTGGAAAAGCTACGAGTGACTTTATTGGTAAGGTTTTAAACCGGCTAACATTTCTTGGCGCATTATTTCTTGGGGTCGTTGCCGTAGTACCCAGTATGGTAGAAAGTGGTCTGCGCGTGACCGTATTTCAAGGCTTAGGTGCTACTTCGCTGCTGATTTTGGTAGGTGTTGCTATCGACACGGCTAAGCAGATCCAAACCTATGTGATTTCTCAACGTTACGAGGGCATGGTGAAAAAATAGTGATAAGAGTGATTTTTCTAGGCCCGCCTGGAGCAGGCAAGGGGACTCAGGCTGCCGTCCTATCTAAAGACTTTGAGGTGCCTCATATTTCAACTGGGGATATTTTGCGTTCAGCTGTAGCGGATAAAACAGAGTTGGGGCAAAAAGCAGAATCTTATATGAATGCTGGCGAATTAGTCCCTGATGATCTAATTTTGGATCTGATTCGTGAACGTCTAGGCCAGGAAGATGCTGACAAAGGTTGGATTCTAGATGGGTTTCCTCGCAACGTAAGCCAAGCAAACTTTTTGGACAAACTTTTAGCGGAGATTAAACAGCCTTGCGAGTGTGTTCTGAACCTAGAGGTTCCAGATAATGTTTTGATTTCAAGGCTACTGTCTCGTGGGCGTAAAGACGATAATGAGGATGTAATCCGTCATCGTTTGGATGTTTATCGCCAGCAAACGGAACCGTTAATCGAATTTTTCAGAAATCGTCAGCAGCTGGTCTCTATTGATGGCCATCAACCTATGGATGCAGTGGCAACCGATTTAAAGCAGGTTCTACAAACCTAGGGAAATTTTTAATTGGGAGCCTACTTCTGATTATATGGGGTATCGTTTGTTACTCTTATAGCGTTAGCTTCGTTAGCTAGAATGATAATAGCTTTTGAACGTTGAGTTGTATCAATAAAATAGAGACGTCCTAACTTATTAGGTCATCTGTATTAGAAGCGGATGGACGGTGAGAGTCCGTCCGTTTTGTGTGTCATTGTTTACTGAATGGAGGATTGCTACTTGTCTAAGCAGGATTTGATTGAAATGGAAGGGACCGTGACCGAATCTCTTCCCAATGCTATGTTTCGGGTTGATTTAGATAATGGGTTTAACGTGTTAGCTCATATCTCTGGAAAGATTCGTCGCAACTACATCAAAATTTTGCCAGGAGATCGGGTAAAGGTTGAACTTACACCTTATGATTTGACCAAGGGGCGGATTACCTATCGTCTGCGGAAAAAGTAAGTTTCTGAATGACCTAGAACCGCACTTTAGGTTTAGATTAAACGGTTTAAGCTGTTAGGATTGCATCTAAGAGTGGTTCTGGACTAAAGCGAACGACGTCTGTGCACGGAAGTCCAGTAATTGATATGAGTGATGAGATTGCAATCCTGGCTTCATCTTCGCTTACACCAAATGTATTGAGGGCAATGCCGGCAATTTTAGGTGATGGAAACGTTCCTCCGGCATTAGCAACATTCTGATACAGACTGATAACCTCTTGAATAGGAGGGATGGCAAAGTCTGGAAAATGCTGAATATGTTCCAGATTTATCTTGTGTACAAGCACTAGATGAGTTGGTTGTGAGCCGCGTATTAGGGGCAGTGTAGCGGTTGAAGCAGGGTTGAGCAGAGAGCCTTGACCTTCAACGTAAAGTACGTCATTAAGATCGCCATGTGCAAGTACTGTCTGCTCGACAGCTCCAGAGGCAAAGTCTACTCGAACCGCATCTAGAGCGATACCTGGGGCACCTAACATCAAGGCAGTCTGACCTGTAGCAATAAGTTGGGACCGCACCCCCATAGCTTGAGTCGCACGGTTTAGCTCAATGCATGTGGACATTTTTCCGACTGCCATATCAGTTCCAACAGCGAGAACACGGCGGCAATTTAACTGGCGCGCCTTACCTGAACCAATAGAAAGTCCGTTGGGTTCTCTTCGCATGTCCCAAATCCACTGGTCAGGATATCGGTCTCGATTTAGATGCTGGGTGAGACTGGGATCGTCATTGAAGTAAGTGTGTAGACCATTCATAACATTGAGACCAGCTGCGATCGCAACTCTCACATCTTCTATCCATGGTTCTAGTAATCGCCCTCCAGATGGCGCCAGACCAATAGCCAAAACATCGGGGCTGTAGGTCAAAGCTTCTGTCATGGTTGCGACAACTGGCACATCACGTTCAATACCAGTTAAGTCCCCAATAGATTGCCCTGTGCAGGTCTCATCAATAACAACTGCAATAGGATTTTTGCTGTAGCGTAACAGCGCCAAACCAGTCTTACCCTTAGCTCCAGTAATACCATTGTGGAGCAGAATAGCAATGCGATGATGCGGTTGGAGATGCATATTAGGGAAACAGTCAAGGATAGAAAAATCAAGGTGTGAGGTCTGGATTATGAGTGTTACACCTGAGCGTTTTCCAAACTGTGTAAAACGTTGTAACTGAAGTAATTACAAAACAAACACACAAAACACAAAATAAACACACAAACTCCACATCCAACAGCAAAGTCCCAAAATTTAGCTACTGTATCTATCAAAAATATAACAATCTCCTGAATGCATTTAGCAGATTGTTCCGTATATAGCTGTTACTATTCAAAGCTTTCAGCGATCGCTGATGTTGTGAACCATGTTCGCAAAGCTATAAATCGTCAGGCAGTTGGTTTGAACCGGTTTTAAATATATCTACAGGGAGACGGTCAGTTTAGATGGCCACTATATGGGTTGGACCTATAGATTGCATTGATCTTAGACAATGCTTACGTCTGAGAATTACTGCCAAAGTTTATCTTTAGAAATCGCCTTTAACCCAAGCATATTAAGAATAAACGCACCTCACCTGGCTGCTCACGTCAATTAAATCTGAGGATTCATAGAAAAACACCACTCAAATCGGTTTCTTTGATAGAATATAGTCTATAAGAGGATACGTTACTATTGACCATCACTAGCAGCTACGAGGATTCAAACCGTGATTCATGCGACGCTCCACCAGCTCAAAGTATTTGAAGCAACTGCGCGCCACGGTAGCTTTACCCGTGCGGCTGAAGAACTTTATTTAACTCAGCCGACGGTGTCGATACAAGTCAAACAGCTTACAAAAGCTGTTGGGTTACCCTTATTTGAGCAAATTGGTAAGCGACTTTACCTTACCCAAGCTGGTAAGAAACTGCTAGAAACTTGCCAAGAAATTTTTCAAGGGCTATCTCAATTTGAAATGTCCATTGCCGACCTCAAAGGAATGAAGCAAGGGCGTTTGAGTATAGCCGTCATCACCACAGCTAAGTACTTTGTCCCCCGACTTTTAGGCCCATTTTGCAAGCGCTATCCTGGCATCGATATTTCACTTAAGGTGACTAACCACCAGAATATTCAGGAACGGATGCTTAACAATCGTGATGACTTGTTTATTTTTAGTCAGCTGCCTAGTCAGCCTGACCTTAAAACTTATCCCTTTTTAGATAACCAATTGGTAGTGATTGCCCCTACCGATCATCCATTGGCTGGCAAAAAGAATATCCCCATTGAGGCATTAAACAACGAGCCATTTATCATGCGTGAGCCAGGCTCGGGTACTCGTGAAGCTGTACAGAAGTTATTTTCTGCCAATAATGTAGATGTGAAAGTCCGCCTGGAGCTAGGTAGTAATGAAGCAATTAAGCAGGGAATTGCAGGCGGTCTAGGCGTTTCAGTTTTATCACAGCACACTATTATTTCCGAAGGCACCACCGGTGAATTTGCCATTCTAGATGTCGAAGGTTTTCCAATTCCTCGCCAGTGGTACGTTGGTCATTTAGCAGGCAAACAGCTTTCTGTTGTGGCTGAAAGCTTCCTAAACTATCTGCTTGAGGAAAGCCCAGCTATGGCTAAAAAGTTCTTACCAGGTCTAGGACAGCCAATGCCAGGTAAGGAATTTGTAGCAGCTATCTAGTATTTCACAGAACTATAGCGATCTGCTGCATGCAGCAGATCGCGCCGCACATAGCTGTTGCCGTCTAAAACTTGCAGCGAACACTGATGTTGTGAGCTGAGTTCGCAAAGCCATACCACAAATCCTAAATTCAGTACTTCTTGAATAAAGTGGATGAGTGCTTAGAATCATTCCCCTGTGACAGCTCCGGAAGATCAGGTCGCCAAAGTTCAATATAGAGTGTTTCTCTCCGTAAAGTCACTAACAACTCGAAACAGCAGTCCCTTTTTATACAAGAGACCGCTGTCTAAAATCTGAGTTTCAGGCGGTGATTTTACGAAATAGATTTGTCTGTCGTCAAGAAGATAAGGCTTGCTCAGTGTTTCCGGCAGCCTCTGCCACTTCTCGTTCTTTATCTAGACGGCGCTTGCGGGCATAGAGTTGGATGGTTGCTAAAAATGAGATTGTTAATGCCACGATCAACCACGTCGTGGCACTGGTAGGAAACTGGCTCTTGAAGATCACTAGCATGACAATGATCACCAGCAATAAAGTAGGCCCCTCATTAAAAAGCCGGAGGGTTTTACTATTCCACTTACACTTATTATTCTCTAACTGCTTAATTAAGCGACCGCAGTAGAAATGATAAAACAACAATAAGCCCACAAATCCTAGTTTGGCATGCATCCAACCCTGGTGCAGGTACTCGGGCATTACATATAGAAGACCGGCTGCCATAGCCACTGTCAGCACCATAGCCGGTGTTGTAATGATTTTGTACAGCCGTTTTTCCATAATGCTGTACTGCTTTTTCAAAATGCTTTTAGCAGGTTCAACCTCCATGTCAGCTTCCACATGGTAAATAAACAACCTTGCTAGATAGAAAAGACCTGCAAACCAGGCCACAACACCAAAAATGTGAAACGATTTGAACCAATAGTACGCCATGGATTTGAATAGTGGGGCTAAAACTCACCATTTTTCTCTAGCGACTATTCTCCCGTAAATGCCATAGTTTTGACCGTTGAGGCATGGGTTTGTAACGGCCTTGTAATGATTGGTCTGGAACAACTAACTGACATAATGTCTGTGGTTTTTATACACATTAATCAGCAAACACACCATGCAAGTCGATTGGCAATCGGTCAAACCCTACGAAGACATTTTTTATCACAAGGCCAACGGCATCGCGAAAGTTACCATTAATCGCCCCCACATACGCAATGCCTTTCGTCCTAAAACTGTATTTGAGCTTTACGAAGCTTTTTGTGACGCTCGAGAAGATACCTCGATTGGAGTTGTTCTCTTTACTGGAGCTGGGCCTCACACAGATGGTAAGTACGCTTTTTGCGCTGGCGGTGACCAAAGCGTACGTGGCAAAGCTGGTTATGTAGGTGACGACGGTATCCCCAGGCTTAATGTGCTGGACCTGCAGCGCCTAATTCGATCAATGCCTAAGGTAGTCATTGCCTTAGTTGCAGGGTATGCCATTGGTGGTGGTCATGTACTGCATTTGATTTGCGATCTGACCATTGCTGCTGACAACGCTATTTTTGGTCAGACCGGTCCCAAAGTTGGCAGCTTTGACGGCGGATTTGGTGCTAGCTATCTGGCTCGTATTGTGGGTCAGAAGAAAGCCAGAGAGATTTGGTTTCTCTGTCGGCAATATGATGCTCAGCAAGCGCTAACTATGGGTTTAGTCAACCACGTTGTACCTGTCGACCAGCTTGAAGCAGAAGGTATTCAATGGGCTCAGGAAGTCCTACAAAAAAGCCCCACTGCTATCCGCTGTCTTAAGTCGGCCTTTAATGCTGATTGTGATGGCCAGGCTGGTTTGCAGGAGCTGGCAGGTAATGCCACATTGCTTTATTACTTGACAGAAGAAGGCGCTGAAGGAAAGCAGGCATTTCTGGAAAAACGTGCGCCAGATTTTAGCAAGTATCCTTGGCTTCCTTAAAGTTACGGATTACTGCGGCAACGCACTAACTCAATAGATCGCTAACAGGGGCTGGAATCTTAGAATATGCAAGGTGGCTGAAGGCCAATGGTTTTGTCTTCAGAAGGAAGGGCAAAAGTAAAATCAGCCGCTTTGACAACGGTATACGACAGTTGCCACATAACGTGTTTTCCCTAGGAGGTCACTAAATCTTTAGTATGTTCAGTGGTTAATTGTGGGGTGCTTAAGCTATCTAGCAGAGCTACTAGTTCTCGCTCAAAGACAACCTGAGCCCGGTTGGTGCGCCCCCCAATATAAAGCTGTTCGCCATCTTGCAAAGCCCAGATCTGGGAGTGGGAGATATAGCTCATAACAACACCAAGCATCAGCAACCCAAATCCTAAATAAACAATGGGTACACCTGGATCTGACTTAATCTGTAGCCCCGTACTACCAACAATTTCAGCAACGGACAGCGTTACATCGTTAACCTCTACTGAGGTACCTTCACGCACGGTAGAGATCAGCACGCCTTGATCGTTGTAGACCAGCAGCGTGCCTTGAAGATCTTGAGCGATCAGCGACACCCCCGTGCTCATGTCAGTTTTTGTCGGCACCCAGGTACCCCAGAGCTTGCCACCCTCTTCAGTTTCAATCGGAGCCATGGGCAACTGTAGAATGGGGCTGTTGTTTACTTTCACCCGCACACCTGCAATAGACCAGTCAGCCTGATACATGGTGACATTGCGATAGCGCAGAGGCTGATTGACCCAGACAGTTTTACGTTTAACTTCTTTTCCTTGTTCATTCAGCACCGACAGATCTGAGTAGAACTGGTCCACTCGTCCCTCAGGGCTGTAGTCAATCCAGAAACGGTTCACCTTGACTGACCAATCTTTGGGAATCTGAGGTGCTGCCCAAGGACCTGCATCAAAGATGTTTTGTACTGTAAATGTGTTGCCGCTAGGCACCATTTCCTGAGCAAAGAAACCGGTCATGGCACCATACATAGCACCCAGCAAGATAATCAGCATGCTGGCATGAACCACAATCGGGCCAATGCGGCCGGCCAATCCTTTGTGGGCGTAGAGCATGGTGCCGTCTTTGTGGAAGGTTTTGTAGCGTTTTTCTTCCAATAGCTGGGTGAGATGGTCAAGGTTGCCCCCACTTAGCTCGGTGCTGAGGGCCATTTTTTCAAACTGGCGCGGTTTGCTGTAGAAATTCCAGGTGCGTGAAAACCAGCGTAGTGCTGTAATTTGCCGAGTAAAGGTACAAGCAGTAAGACTGCCACCAAAGAGAATTAGCAGCGAGAGATACCACCAGGTGCGATATACGTGGTCTAGACCTGCTGTGAGTAATACTTTCCAGCTAAGAAAACCAAATAGAGCTGGATCTTCAGGGTAGTTTTGTTGATAAAAGGCTAGGCTTTGCCCCTGTTCGATGACAGTACCCAGGATGCTGAATACGGCAATAACCAGCAGCAGCACAATAGCCAGACGCAGGTCAGCCAAGAGGGGAATCAGTTCTTTTTTGAAATAGCGTTTGAGGGCAGCAGGCATAAGAAATAATTTAGGTGGAGAGACGTTCCATGGAACGTCTGTACATTACGCAACCGGCATCAGCCGGGAGACCAATGAAAAGACGCCAAAGCCAATTAGCAAAACACCGCTGGCAGGGGTAATCCAGCCGGACCATTGGCGAATGGCAAGAATTTTTTTAATGGAAGCTGTGAAAATACCGGCAAGCACCAGTGGAGCAACGTAGCCAATCGTGTAGGCCAACAGCAAAGAACTGCCTAGAATCGGATCGCCTTTTTGGCCAACCCAGGCGAGTAGAGTAGCTAGCACTGGTGTGCTGCAGGGAGAGGCCACTAAACCAAAGGTAAGGCCCAGCAGATAGGACTTTAGCGATCGCGGAATATTATTTTGCATAAAGTCCATACCGCTGTAGGACGGTAAGGATGGTAGGGGCAGGGCTTCGAGCAGATTGAGACCCATGATAATTGCGATCGCACTCACCACGATAGGTAGCCCGACACCGACCTGACCATAGACCCAGCCTAGACTGCTGGCCACAATCCCTAGACCGGCCAGAGTAGTCGCCAGACCTAAGGCAAACCAACTCGATTGACCCACCGCCTGCCATCGATTCTCAAGTTCGTAGCTACCCATATAGCCCACCGTAATCGGCAGCATGGAAAGCATACAGGGCGTCAGGCTAGTAAGTAATCCAGCCGCTGCAATGATGACAACACTGGCGAATGAGAGATGGTCAAGCTGAGCACCAACCCACTGATTGGCTAGCTGACTAAGGTTGTAAAGACTAAGCTGAAGCGTTTCCCACATAAACTATCGAGCGAGCCAACCGTTAGTGCCCATGAGCTTGGTCACGAACACTTTTCTCTTAATTGTAGTTGTATCGAAACGTTAAATACTTCGTATTCGTTTGCGTTTACGACTTGATTTACGACTGAGCTTTGGTTCTGGTGCAGCGTCGGGTCGAATATGATTGGGCGGGCGAGGGCGCAAACGCTTTTTTGCCAGAGGTTGTTTAATAGGTGTTACCGTCTGGGGATGCTGCTCATGGCGACGGCGACGACTGCCGGGTCGATGTCGTCGGGGTTGAATAGGCTGCTCAGTCATGGCCACAATATCTGCCTCATGGGCCTCACGGGCAACGCGAATTAAGAGACTAGCAATGATTAAACTAGACATCATTGAACTACCGCCGTAGCTCATCATTGGAAACGGCAAGCCAGTGGTGGGCAAAGACCCGGTAGCAACCCCGATATTAATGAGAGACTGCCCCACCAACAGCACCATACAGCCAATGGCAATTAACCGATTGACTGAAGATTTGGCTTTAAGGGCAACCAATAGGGCAACGGTGCTGAAGACGGCTAAAAATAGCAGCAGCATGACGGCGCCAATAAACCCAAATTCTTCGGCATAAACCGAAAAAATAAAGTCGGTGTACTGAATCGGTAAATAGCCTAGCTTTTGCTGCCCCATGCCAAACCCAGTCCCCCACAGACCACCAGAACCAATGGCATAGAGACTTTGCACTAGCTGATAGCCATTGTCACTGGCTTGGGCCCAAGGATCTAAAAATGAAATAATTCGCTCGCGCTGATAGGCTTTGATGCTGATGCTCAAGAAAGCAGCTAACACTCCAGTCCCAGCAGTAAATATCAAGTGCCGATAAGGACGCCCCGACGCCCAGGCAATTAACCAAAGGGTAAATCCACAGACAGCGGTAGTGCTTAAATTGGGCTGCACCAAAATTGCCAACAAACACAGAGCAAAGACCGTTAGCCACAAACAGCGAGTACCGACACGAAAGCGATGCCAGCGGCCAAATAACCGGGCACTCTGCAGGATCAAAAACGGCTTTAGAAGTTCAGATGGCTGAATCAGAAACGGCCCCAGTGGCTACCAGCGAGTGGCACCGTTTACGGTGACTCCCACCCCAGGAATGTGGGTGGCTACGATTAACACCAAAAACACATACAGGCCCAGACCAGAAAACTGGGTGACCAGCCGTAGCGGATGGCGCGTAATCCAGCGCGACATTAATAGCCCGACAAGAATCCATAGAAGCTGAATCTTAAAATAGCGGGCACCGTCGCCAACTTCGGCATCGGCCACTGGAAATGATGCTGAAAATAGGACGACTAAACCGATGAATAACCAGAGCATGGTCAACCATCTCAGTAACCTGGCTTCCAGTGCCCAATCTTGCACCGAAAAGAAGTTAATGACCCCTGCAAAGCGATTGAGATTCAATGGACGATTTGTATGTATAGGTGCTTAAGAGATAAAGAAAACCATCGACCTTGTCAAGGGGTAACCCTGAAGAGATCGATGGACAGCAGAGGATAAGAGTTTCTGTGTAGAGGCATTTCATTAAACGCCTCTACAAATTTATTGCCCAATGGCGGGTGCCTTGGTAGTTGGAATGTTGACAATGGGTAGCGGTGGCTGACTATCTGCGATCGCAAATAGCTCTGTCCGCAAACGATCGCTAATCTGTATTGTCTTAGCGTCATACACCTGGGTGATCAGCTTGGGATAGAGACCAAAGCCAATGATGGGCACCAGCAAACAGGCCACAATAAACACCTCGCGGGGCTCCGCATCGATCAGCGCCTCATGCTCGATCAGCTCCTTATTTTCAGGCCCAAAGAAGATTTCCCGCAGCATCGACAGCAGATAGATCGGTGTCAAAATCACACCCACCGCCAT
>JBHJIV010000152.1:0-16317 GCA_050043105.1 Leptolyngbyaceae cyanobacterium
TGCTAACCGAAGATCTGAAATGAGAGACTCATCCAATGACTCAGGGGGGGCACTAACAGTAGTCAAAAGCACATACTCCTTAGATGGCAAAGAGCAATGGCTTCAGTCTAGCAATTCGGTACTTTTTTTGTCAGAAATCGCCTGAGCTGTAAATCACTTAGCAATTTCTAAGCGCTCAAGTTCAAACCACCTTTATAGTATGGCAAGCAATAAACAGTTACATCTACCAAAGGGAAGAGAGTTTTCTAAGCGCTCACTCGTATTCCCTAAAAATCGATAGCAGTGGGAACCAGTGAAACCCTTGACAATAGCGATGCCTTTGCGATCGCATTTGAGCTAGCCCCTATTAAGACTGGTTCAATATAATACGACAACACCCAGACCAATCTACTGCGAGTCTCTTCTAGACACCCCTTTTTCAGGTTGTTTTAGGTTAGACCTACCAGACCCCTAATGCAGGCAGCTATCAGTGTCCGGGTGTTATCTTTGCCCTGTTAACTAATTCTAGTGAGATATTTATTGCTAGACCTCCTTGTTATGGCAGCTACAAACTTTTCAGCTGTATGACTTTGACATATTCCTACAGCACCATCACCCAATAAACACACGATTATGCTGCCGGTCATAGTGCAGTTCACCACAGGTGATCATTCTATGTAAACTATTGCCCAGTGACGGCATAATTTCACAAACAGGAGAATGCAGCTGCTCAGAACATTCCTTGGCTAGTTCGCAGAGACCATAGGGATGGGTTCTGAGTAGCCTGGGCACTAGCTGGCTGATGCTGGAAACTAGATTGGTATCAGAGATAACTTTCATGAGTACATATACCTATCGCTTCCTTTTCATTACGGCACAGGATTTATAACTCTGCCCTAGGATGTAGTCTCTATTGAGAAAACTTCAATGTCCTACATTTCATGTCACGCTTCTTTAAGGTACTCTCAGAAATCTAGCCAAAGGCCTGAATAACTGAGCACGGAGTTTTCTTAGTTATTCATTCCTCAGAAGTCCTATTTTTACTTCTTGACATTGATTGTCATTTGCCATTTAATTAAGTTTGAGAATACTTGTCAAATTAAGCCATTAAAAAACCTCCCCGAGGGGAGGTTGGTTTCTTTTTGAGTTGTTTCTCAACTACATCCGGCTAGTTGTTACTAACGACTAGGGTGTCATTCGCCAAGAAATGGTCGAGGTGATAGGCGCGTTCTTCTGTCTTCAGCAGAATCGTTTCATACAAATATCGTGTGGCACGATCTCCTAGGCTTTCTGCTTGAGCTGTCTGGCGACGTAGAACTGCGATTATGGCCTGTTCTCCTGTTAGATCATTTTCGACCATCTGGCGACAGCGATAGATGCCGTCGGATTCGGGGGTAAAGCAGCAGAGTTCAGCTAGCTTGCTAAAGCTGGCGACAGGGACCCCGCCCAGACCATCTAAACGCTCACCAACGTCATGAACGTGGCCCTTTACCTGGTCATAGCTCTCTTCAAAGTAGTTGTGAAGCTGGTAAAATTCAGCCCCTTCAACGACAAAGTGGTGCTTCTGATACTGAATGTACATGGCCTGAAAGCTGGCCAATAAAATATTTAAACCTTCGCAAATAGGAGCAGTGATCGATGTTTCTAATGCGATCGCGTTTTCTGTAACGTCTCCAAAGGGGGTGACTAGTGTAGATGTGCTAACCATGGGTGACTTCTTTAAGGGTATAAGTGCGGTGTCAAAATTCACCCAGACAATGGAGTCCGGATCTATTGCTCTCGCAACCTAATATAGCTTATTGAGATTGGCTAAAAGTATTGATATATAGAGGGTCTGGTATTTTTGCGTGAGATAAATTCGCAATAAGGCAGCTCTCAACGATGTTAGATGCTAGGCCCATATCAGGGAGGTTCAGCCGTTTATAAAGAAACGTATTTCGATTCTATATTTCTGACTGATGCAAGTGCCTTCTAGTTATTTTTTAGCCATCTATTAGAAATCGACAACTGTTAATGATTAATCTGCGACTTTGCTTATCAGTCACGTCAAGAATTGTTCGCCAGATAACACCTGGGTGCCATGAGGGCTTATTTGTAATCAGCATTTTGAGTCATTCAATATTTTTGTTAGTTCCTGCCAAATTTCCTAAATAATGATTGAAATTAAGTGTTGCGATCGCTGGGAAGCCTATTTCCGACTACATGAACTCGGTATTGTTTGTGAGTGTAAAAGCTATCAGCCTCTGAGGGTTAATGTTGTGACAGCTCTTGAGGTTATTCAAATATGGTTTGTCGTGACCCGTTTATCTAAGTCGCGTCAGGAGCTAGCTAGCTGGCTAGAGAGCTGTTTGGTTCTGCACTCTAATTAAAATTCTCTCTATTGAGATGACATCAGTCATCTTTTTTTATGCATGAGCCACTACTCATATGCATGAGCCACTACTCAATCTCTTTAATCATGCCAAGCTGAACCTGAAGCTGCTGTACAAATAGCTTCAGGTTCAGTCATGAACAATATTTAAAGGATAAAGTTGTCATTATCGATGGTGACAGCATTGACATTCAATAACATAGCCACCTGCTGCATACCATCACCGGTATCCGCCATAAGCAGTGTGTTGTTACCGGTCTGTTGAACAACCACGTTGCTACCTAAAGAAGCATTGACGTTGAAAATGGCGCTAAGGTCGAAGCGATCGCGAACAATTTCAAAATCGAAAATTGTATCTCAAAACTCATTAACTTGTTCATAACGGAAGATATCTTTACCCTGACCACCAAATAATAAGTCATTCTCAACACCACCCACGACGATGTCGTTATCGATACCACCTCGTAGGAGATCGATGCCTTCCTCACCATAGAGAGTGTCGTTTTCGCTACCTCCCGAGAGGATGTCAGCATCTGGGCCACCGTAAAGTAAATCGTCTCCACTACCACCATTCATGAGGTCTCGGCCAGCCATGCTGTAGGCTTCATCATCACCACTACCGCCATTGACGATGTCGTCTATACCCCTTGACGTTTGACAGATGTCCCCTGAGAACTCGTATTCGGATGCGAAACCTGAATAGCGATATCTTCGTTCAATTCATCACTAACAACATTTTGAGCTGTTTGGGCGCGGGGATACAAACTTTGTCTTGCTAGTGCACTTTCGGTTTGATCCAAAGCTAAAGCTGTACCGCTACAGGTTGTGAAAAGCGTACCTGAAATCACTAACAACGCAGACTAGGAAATCCACGTTTTCGTTGGACAAAATCTTTCTTTAGACACAGACATCAATCAGCCTTCTATCATATAAGGTCAACTAACACAGAGAAGAGTTGTTGTGTAGGAAGCTGAATTTACCAATGACTAAGTCTCTGCATGATAAATTTTCAGACGATCGCTTTACGGATAAAATTGTCTAAGTCCCGTTTTGAGAAAGTTGTCACCTTCCCAAAATGGCTACAGACATAGATTATCTCGCTGAGAGTCACGCTGGTATCCTTAACGATTAGAAAACTCGCTAAGGTAGATCAGCCTCACTATAATCAACACGTCTTTTATGATTCTGATTAATACTGCCCAGGTACAAGCAGCAAGTATGTTCGTGAATATAACTAAATTTATTGGTTTGCAGTACTACACCTTTCAATAAAATTACATACGACCATATGAAGTAGAATCTGAAGTATTAGACGACAATGAGATTGCGTTTCCCCCAAGAACACTCTTTGCACATCAATCTTTATTCCTTAGTACCCTCATCAAGGATCCTCTCTATCGGAATGACATGGGTCATCCTTTTTTGCAATTTTTCTCTCTAGCAGTCTGATTTTTTGACATCACAACAAGACCTGACCGGATAATAAAGCTCACTACGCAATTGCCAGCCTGTTATTTGCTGTAGATAATCATGGGTACTCAGCCCTGCCAATTTCGCATTAACGGCTTCCGCTCTGTAGTTTAAGCTCAGAAAATCACACAGTTCTTTTTGCCGTAGCCCTATCTCAGCGGGAGGCCAATAGGTGTGCCTGTGCATATTCTTTAGTCCAAAAATGACTGAGATAGGGCTGTAGGATAGCTAAATAATGTCAGAATTTGCTTTAGTAGATGGATAAATCTTTTCTGCCGATTGGGATCTTTAGGGATTCGGCTACCTTTAAACTGCCAGTCTGTCTTGGTAGAAAACGTCCAACATCTTCCCTGATGGTCATGCCCTGATGCTTCAATACCAACGAGATGACAGCTGGGCTCTAGTAGTGTGTCCGAAAAAAGAATTTGTAACAAGATGCATCGACAGTCAAGTAAGTCTGACTCTCGCACTGATGCAAAACTCAAATCAATGGATGAAGGACTCATCTGTTGACGGGTAATATCCTCAGTCAGCCATGGACTTAAATCAGGAATAGCGGATGGAAATTCAGCCCTAACCATTACGGCTACATTAGCAATTTTACGTGTCAGCCTAATGGAAAGGGCCTGTGCACTAGCGTTCATAAAAACTGGATGCCTTACACAACAAACGCACAACGAGGTAGTCGACAACGATTACCCCGTAAATATAGATAAAAATATATCTTTGTTAGGATTCAATATCAATAATTTTAGGCCGATTTGATATAAATCGATGGTTTCTATGGGCAGAGCGGTCAGGATAGGATATGCCTAGAAGATATCTAAACTCTAAAAGTGTTGTAACAGACCAGGCCTACATTCAGTATCAGATGACAACGCTGTTTGCTCTAGACTATGGGCATCGACTTCAGGATACTGGGTGTTCTAGACACAGACGCTGGTTGTCTGAAGTTTAGTTTTGATAATGGAAAAATCATTGGCCATCGTAAAACACAACGATAAGTTAGAACGGAAAAATTGGCTTTTTACTATTTGGGTTACTGAACAATATCTTTAAAATAATTGAGAATTTATCCTATCTAATGATTAAATTTGTTATAGCATTAGCCTAATCAGTACTAGGCAACTACTGCTGTTTCTGTTTGCTTTCAGGTTAGAGACATCTCTAGCTCCTGCTGCACGTCTTCTAACGTTTCTTTGCCACTGCGCGCATCCCACCCAGCCGTATTCACCTGCTTGTTTAAAGAAGTATTGGGCACGGTTACTCAGCTTTTAAATCGCTAACTCATACCACTATTACATAGGAGATTCAATAGTGACTATTCCCGTATTGACCTATAACCCCACGTCTCAGAATGTCAGAGTTGCGGCTTTAGATGTTGGTAATAGCGAAGCCTTAAACGTATATTCCACCAATAGTTCACTGCAGTCTCAGGAGATGGATGGGCTGATCTATGCAGCCTACCGGCAAATCTTTAATGAGCAGCAAACAATTGCCCATTACCGTCAACGCTTTTTAGAATCACAGCTAAGAAGTCGTCAGATCACGGTACGGGATTTTATCCGAGGGCTGATCACGGCCGACAGCTTTCGTCGCTGTGTTTATGACTGCAATAACAACTATCGATTTGTTCGACTCTGTGTGCAGCGTATTTTAGGTCGAGATGTGTTTGGTCAGGATGAAATGCGAGCTTGGTCGATTGTATTAGCGACCAAGGGGCTGACGGAATTCGTAGATGCTTTATTGGACAGTGAAGAGTATTTAGACGCGTTTGGTGATGATACCGTGCCCTATCAGCGTCGACGAATTTTGCCCCAGCGTGGGATCGGTGAACTTCCGTTTGCTCGGATGGCTCGCTATGGCCCAGAACATTTAACAAAATTAATTGAGTTAGGACATAACTATACGAAAAGGTCATTTAAACCAAATTGGTGGGAGTTTCCAAAAGCAACCGCATCCCCTGTTGCCTATGTTGCGGTTGGTTTAATTGTATTTTCAGTTGTTTATCTAGTTTGGGCGACGACCGTTTTGCCGACATAAAGACACAAACATGACATAAAAGTTTAAAAAGGAAGCATTCTCAACAGCATAGGAATGAACTAAAGTTTACTAGAGTCTTATTGACATCTAAAGTCAATAAGATTTGCTTTTTGACTACAGGACTCATAACTATGACAACGTCTGTTGCAACAGGCGGTTCTCCACCGTGGTGGGCGGGGAACGCTCGATTGGTCAATTTATCAGGGCGGTTACTGGGTGCCCATGTAGCCCATGCAGGTCTGATTGTGCTTTGGGCTGGATTAATTACCTTGTTTGAGGTGAGTCGTTTAGATCCGACGCTTCCTCTATACGAGCAAGGATTTATTGTGCTGCCTAATTTGGCTCGTCTGGGCTACGGTCTGGGCGAAGGGGGCACGATTGTTGATAGTCATCCCTACTTTGTAGCAGGAGCGGTGCATTTGATCAGCTCTGCTTTTCTTGGGTTTGGCGGTATTTTCCACTCTCTGAAGGGGCCTGCTACCCTGAGTGGCAAGTATGCCTACGACTGGAGCGATGGCAACAAGATGACTGAGATTTTAGGCTTCCACTTAACCCTGCTTGGCGGGGGGGCTCTGCTGCTGGTGGCTAAAGCCATGTTCTTGGGAGGCTTGTATGATCCATCTACTCAGACGGTTCATATTGTTTCTCCCAATACCAATCCGGCTGATATTTTTGGCTATCTGTTTGCCGGTAAATTTTGGTTGGCGGGTGTTGATACTCTTGAGGATGTCGTTGGTGGGCATCTGTACATCGGCATTTTACTGATTACAGGCGGGCTGTGGCATATTTCTACACAGCCTACAGCTTGGGCAAAACGGCTATTTATCTTCTCGGGTGAGGCATATTTAGCCTACAGTTTGGGCGCTCTAAGCCTCATGGCGTTTATCGCCACTCTGTTTGTATCGGTAAATTCTTTGGTGTTCCCTCCAGAGTTTTTTGGACCTACGTTGACCATTGAATTTGATCGGGTCCCTTACTTCGTTAGTACGTTGCCCACAGATGGTTACTCATCGCGGGAATGGTTGGCCAACGCTCATTTCTGGCTAGGGTTCTTTTTTCTTCAAGGACATCTGTGGCATGCCTTGCGAGCAGCAGGGTTTGACTTTGGGCAAGGCCAGGTGACTGAGGCTGTTGGTGGCCGGGTTGCAGCTCCAGCTGAGCAGGTCGCCATTAGCCAGCTAAAAGCTTAGGTACTCTCTGAAATACAAAAAATAAGGTAAGACAATGACTGCAACTGCAATTAGTAGTCGGCCAGTTGACCAGCGTGTGGGTTGGTGGGCTGGTAACGCTCGATTTGTTGATTTTTCTGGCAAACTGCTGGGAGCCCATGTAGCCCATGCGGGGCTCATCACCCTGTGGGCAGGGGCCATGACTCTGTTTGAGCTATCTCGCTATACCCCAGATGTGGCCATGTACGATCAGGGGCTAATTTTGCTACCCCATCTGGCCACCTATGGTTTGGGTATTGGCGAGGGCGGTGTGATTGTAGATACCTATCCTTTTCTGGCCGTGGGTATGTTTCACCTAGTGGCCTCAGCTGTGCTGGGGGCAGGGGGAATCTATCACTCTTTTTTGGGTCCCGACCAGCTTAAGCAAGATAGCTCTTTTGCGGGCTTTTTTGGCTATGACTGGAAAGATGATCGCAAGATGACCACCATTATTGGCATTCACCTGGTCTTACTCGGTTTGGGTGCCTGGCTACTGGTGGCTCAGGCGATGTTTGGGACAGGACTTTACGATCCTGATGTCGGGGCTATGCGGGTGGTAGAAAACCCAACTCTGGGTGCTGGCGAGATTTTTGGCTACCTGTTGGGTTCCCATGGTGAAGCTGGTATGGCGGCAGTGGACAACCTGGAGGATATTGTCGGTGGCCATATCTGGGTGGGCTTGATGTGTGTGTTAGGAGGCATCTGGCACATTGCAACTCGTCCCTTTGGCTGGGCTAAGCAAATACTGGGCTACAATGGCGAGGCCTATCTCTCCTATAGCCTGGGCGCGCTGGCCTATATGGGCATTTTTGCAGGCTATTTTGTCACGGTTAACGATACCGCTTATCCGGAGGTGTTCTACGGTCCGTTGGGCTTTTTAGGCAATGCTGACGTGATCCCTGTGCGCACCTGGCTAGCGGCGTTTCACTTTGCCTTTGGTGGTTTACTGTTGGCCGGGCATCTCTGGCACGCTGTACGAGCCAGAGCTGAGGCTCAAGGGTATAGTGTTGGCCGAGGAGACTTTGTCCTTAGCTACAACCCAGAAGTCGGCACCATGGATACCCCCCTCAACAGCTCTGATTTGAGCCTGTTGTGGATTTATAATTTGCCCATTTACCGCCCAGGGCTCTCCCCATTTTCACGGGGGCTAGTAGTTGGTATGGCCCATGGATATTTTCTATTTGGCCCCTTTGCCCTTTTAGGCCCTCTACGCAGTACAGCTTCTGCAGATTTGGCTGGACTACTGTCGGCCTGTGGTTTGGTGGTGATTTTAACCCTGGGTCTTTCACTCTATGGCAGAGCGGCCTTTGTCCCCAATAAGCCTGTGGCAGGAGAGCTGCCCGAAAATCTGAAGTCAGCTGAAGGGTGGAGTCAGTTTGCCACCAGCTTTTTTGTCGGTGGTTCGGGGGGGGCATTGTTTGCCTATTTGCTAGTGAGTAATGGGGATCTGTTGCTGCCCATGCAAAATTCGGTGGGCTAAAGGGGCCTAACGGCGAACAAACCGTATTGGAAACATTTCAGGTTTGTTCGTAATGTCAGCCTCCGTCAAGGGGGCTCATAACAGATGTGCGTAACCCTTAATAAGGGCTGACCACGAGGTAAGACTTCCACCCATTGGGGATAGCTGGTACACCTGTTTGATTTTGTTTAAAAAGAATTATTCTCAATAGCTAAATTCCGTGTATACTCATCTAGAGACAAGTCTAATTGATAATTAAAGTCAATTAGGCGGGAATTCGCCAAGGGGGACTATAACTCCGTCGCGTTATAGTCTCCACTTTCTTTCACCTTGATTAAGGGAGTTATCTTGGCCAAAGTAGGTTTGTTCTATGGATCGACTACGGGTAAGACCGCTGATGCTGCTGAGCAGGTTCAGTCAGCATTAGGAGGTGATTCGGTAGTGGATCTTGTTGAAATCGAAGACGCGAATGCGCTAGCTGATTATCAATACTTAATTATTGCTTGTCCCACTTGGAATATTGGGGAATTGCAAGATGATTGGGCAGCCGTATTTGATGATCTAGACGATATGGATTTTAGCGGTAAAACCGTAGCCTATATGGGGACAGGTGACCAAATTGGGTATGCCGACAACTTTATGGATGCTATGGGTCAGCTAGAAGAGAAAATCGCTAGTCTGGGTGGTAAAACTGTAGGCTACTGGTCTGCAGATGGTTATGATCATGAAGCCTCCCTTGCCATTCGAGATGGCAATAAGTTTTGCGGCTTAGCGCTTGATGATGATAACGAGTCTGAAAAGACAGAAGATCGCATCAAGACTTGGTCAGCTCAAATTAAGCAAGCAATGTCGATTTAAGCTATCTAAAACTACTCCTCTCTATAGATAGCTTTTTCTAATCACAATCAACAGTTCGATGGTCTGCTTTAGTAAAGTTGAGCTGTTGATTGGATCGCACTCTCTTCTCTGACTTTGCGTTTTCTCTCTTTTCACTTTTATGAATACTATTGCCATGGTCCTGCAGATAGCAGTTGGTGTAGGGGTGACAGTAGGAATATGTGTTGTTTTGTCATTCTGTGTTTGGCAGATTTGGTACACTTTTCGGCAGGGAACTCACTATCTAAAAAAACTGCATCGGATTCCCTGCAGTCGCTGTGTTTATTTTACAGGAGACTATCGCATGAAGTGTGCAGTGCATCCTATGTCTGCACTCACAGAAGACGCTATTGACTGTGTTGATTATCTGGCTGACGCTCCTGTGTATGGTGAAAATGTTTGTCAGACTGTTGGTTCCTACTGCCAGATTAAGCAGCTAGTGAAACATTGAGTGCCTGCATTGTTCTCTAGTCAGATGTCTGTTTTGATTTATAGCAATCGACGGATGCATTGGTCGATTGCGAGTCAGGTTAGCTGTTGCAATTTGAGGCTTTCAGGGATATCGATTGTCCTAACTAACCTGACAGATTCAATAGTGTTTAATTTAGATAGGGGTAAAGTCTAGATCATGTCATCTCAATCAGTGTCAGATTTTGAGTCTCAATTAGAAGCTGGGGGCAGTGCTTCTGTGGCAAATCAAGCACGCTCGGCTAAGCAGTTTGATCTGTCTTGGCTGCAGGGGAATGCCCGTCTGATTGATCGCACTGAGCCACTGTTGGGAGCGCACTTAGCCCATGCTGGTTTAATTATGTTTTGGGCAGGTTCGTTTACTCTGCTCGAAATTTTGCGCTACGCCGCTGATGTGCCCATATCTAAACAGGGACTGTTGCTGCTGCCTCGTCTGGTTAATTTGGGTTGGGGTACCGACAGTGTTGATGCTTGGTTTGCGATCGCAATTCTCCACTTAGTATCATCGGCTGTTCTCGCGGCGGGTGGTCTATTTCATATTTTTAACCAACGTTCCACTAACTATGCGGTTGGTAAAGATAAGCTCATGGGCAAAAAAGAGGGACTTTGGGCCAATCCAAAGACTCTCGGGTTTATCCTTGGGCAGCATTTGATTGTATTAGGATTTGCTGCGCTGTTGTTTGTCCTCAAAGCAACTCGGTTTGGCGGTATTTATGACCCTGCTTTAGACACTGTCCATCTTGTGGATAAAGTGACTACAAACCCAGCTATTATTTTTGGCTATCTCTTTGGCGTTACCCGTCATGGTTGGGACCCAATGGGCATGGCAGCGGTTGATAATCTACCCGATGTGATTGGTGGACATCTATGGATTGCTGCAATCTGTATATCAGGTGGCATTTGGCATACCGTTCGCGCACCGTTTGGATGGTTCAAAGAGAGATTTATTTACAATGGTCATGTCATCTTGTCCTACAGCCTGGCTGGAGTTGGGCTGATGGCGTTGATCTCTATCTTTTTTGTTTTTAATGAGACCGTTTACCCAGTTGAGATTTTTGGTGACAATCGTTTGAAAACTGTTGTTTTGCAAGGCACGTTGGGGGTTACTTTTTTAGCCGGTCACGTATGGCATAACCTGCTTGGTCAAAAAGATACTGGTCGCTTTAATGAGTCCTCTTATTACGAAGCGGCTATGGCCGGATTTGCAACAGTTTTAGTAGCATCAGCTGCGATTGGTCTCAATAGTTTTGCCTAGTGGTCTTTCAACTATGGATTCCTCTAGATCCATGCCGACTCATCTCTACTAAGTGGAGATGAGTTTTTTTTAAGATATCGTATTAGAGCAATGCACTGGTTTAAGGTCACCTTACAAAATAACCGTCTAGGTCAGGAAACGACATTAGACGTCTCAGAAGACAGTTCTATTTTGGATGCCGCAAAAGAAGTCGGCTTAAACTTTCCTATGCCGTGTCGCACAGGAACTTGTGATGCCTGTGTTGGGAAGCTTTTAGCAGGCGCTCTCGATCAGACAGAACAATCTTTACTGGACGATGCACAAATCGCTGAAGGCTGTGCACTCCTGTGTCGTGCCTATGCTCTTTCTGACTGTACAATTGCCACTGATTGGGACAATGGTGTGCTAGAGCACAACTATCAATTTATAGTCAGTGAGAACTAAGGATATCGGTTAGATGACAGTGCCTCTTCCTTACATCAATACGCTACATATGAGTCCCTATGGAAAGTCCATTCCCTATCCTGAGAATGGTGAATCCAATCACGGCTTTAAAAACCTCAAACTAAGCCCTAATCTAATCGACTCTATCCCAGAGTTATCATCGGACACAAGCTTAAAGTCTCTGATTAAATCTTTAAATGCTCAAGAAAGTAGTTTCTTTAGCGTTGGCTGTTTTAGCAAGATGAGACAAACCCTACACGGAATACGTCACCACGGATATGTGGAATTCGCGTGGAACTGTACAACCTGTGTACAGGATGCTATTCATTATTTTTCGCTATTCTTTCATTTTGATAAATATTTGCGTAATGAGAAGTTTAATCATAGTGTGAAGTTAGACTGGATTATAGAAGAGGTTCGGTTTTGCGATGTTGGCATTTGTGGATTTTGCTGTGCGATCTTTATTGATACGGCTCCTTGTCAATTAACCGCTGAGGCTGTCACAGCCTGGCAAATATCCCTTAAAACTATTCAATTATTTCTCCATACTATTCCTCGCTCACCGTCAAATGTTATTTATGCAGATACAGGTCTTAATCTAGGTGGATTTTCAGCTTAGATAATGGCTAAATCAGCTAACTGTTTCTAACTGTTTTCGAGGAATTGGTATTGTGGAGACCCATGAGTTTGATGTTGTTATTATCGGTGGTGGTCCAGCGGGGTGCGCCTGTGCTCTTTACACGGCTCGCGCAGATCTAAAAACTGTTATTTTGGACAAAAATCCAGCTGTGGGTGCTCTGGCCATTACCCATAAAATAGCCAACTATCCTGGTGTCTCTGGTGATATGAGCGGTCATACGCTGCTAGATATGATGCGTGATCAGGCACTTTCCTATGGAGCTGTGTATAAGCGATCTCAGGTTTTTAATATTGACGTAGAGGGGACTGCCAAGAAAGCTTACACGCCTGAAGGAACCTTTGTGGGACGAGCTATGGTTTTAGCAACAGGGGCCATGGGGCGTAAGGCTTCATTTTCCGGTGAAGCAGAATTTCTCGGACGGGGAGTTAGCTACTGTGCTACTTGTGATGGAGCTTTTTATCGAGATCGAGAAGTTGCTGTTGTTGGTTCTAATTTAGAAGCATTGGAGGAAGCTCAGGTCCTGTCTAAATTTGCATCGACAGTGCACTGGATTACGCCTAAATCACCTAAATCTAATGATGTCCATACTCAACAGCTGTTACAGATGGGTAATGTCAAACCCTGGGAACGTGCCCGTTTGCTCACTGTTCGGGGTGACATTATGGGGGTAAACAGTATCAATGTTAAACCGCTGGATAAATCCCCTATTGAGCTACCTGTAGAGGGTGTTTTTATTTATCAAAGTGGGTCTAAACCCATTACTGATTTTATTAACGCGCAGGTGGAGTTAAATGCAGACGGTGGTGTGCGAGTCGATGAGATGATGAATACCTCTGTAGAGGGTGTGTGGGCTATTGGAGATATTCGTAATACGCCATTTAAGCAGGCTGTTGTCGCAGCAGGCGATGGATGTGTTGCGGCCATGTCGATTGATCGGTTTATTAATAGTCGTAAGACGATTAAAACTGATTGGGATCATAAATAGTCGTAAGTCAGCCCGCGACAGGAAGGTATTCTGGCAATACCGTGAGACAAGCTAAGGCCGTGTAGGTCAGGGCAAAGTATGTCTCAAATCGAGCGATATATTCAAAGCGGCAGCTACAGTACCACTCTCTAAATACAGTAACAACGATGAGCTTTAATAGGGCTATCGACAGTGTTAGGGCTGTGAATAGAGACAGCCAGCCTAAGAAATAAAGGACAGTGGTTAGGACGACCGCAACACCGTGATACACCAGACTCCCCGTTAGGGAGCTGGTTTTTGCTTTGCGTAGTTTAATGGTAAAAACAGCACTGGCAAAAAACAAACTGTTTAGCATCCACAAGCCAACGGCCTCGACTGTTAGGTCGCCGGCAGTTACCCCATAGGCAAACAAGGTAGACAGACAAATGGCCATAAACATTAGTATTTCAGTGTCAATGGTCTTTTGTCGTCGGTTGAGTACGGCAACCACATTGACCCCCATAGCAATAGCGGCCCCTGCACAGACCCAAATCAGATAGGGATGACGATAGGAGAGATAGAGGGCAATTGCGATCGCACTGCTTCCATAGAGTCCGGCCCATAACAAATAGCGCGGCTTTAAGCTACGGCGCTGTTTAATTTGTACCGTCAGGGGATGTTCTGCCTGCAGACCCAAAAAAGCGGCTAAGCAGGCTAATGTTGTTTCCCAGGTCCAGGCTTGGGCAAGGGATGCCCCTGTCAGTAACGCACCAGCTAAAACTAATAAAACGCCGTGTTCAGGAGAAAATGTAGGCGAATAAACAGATTTGGTGCCACTGGATCTAGAAACAGACGCTAATGGATAACTGATCATTGTTGAAATAAAAAAGAGAGGGTTGCTAAGCTCCAGTTGAGGCTGAGAGGCTAGCAGTTGGCATAGATGAGAATTATTCCTATTAAAATTTACTACATTACAGGGCAGTAATTAAATCTGATTAACCCTAACTCACCTGAAAATTAATGTCAGGCAAGAGAACTTTATAAAATGTATGGTGATTCTAATAATGTTTTAGGAACATAGCGAGGAATTTTTATAGGATGCTCAAAGGTGTGGATTGGGGTCCCTCCGAGTTCCCCAAACCCCATGGGCAGGGAGGGATGCCGCCCTACAACCCTCATACTGGGGTATTCCTGATTGCACTAAGTTGGGGGTACGGTGGGGTCGATTATCTTTATCCTGAACTTTCTCCTGCAAGAAATTTGGAGCATATAAACATAAAATTGTTTCTATAACGATTCCTTAGCTGTCTGTGTTTGCATTTTGAGCCGCGTGCTCAGCCTGTCTAGACTGATTTACCCATTCACTTAGCGTCACCTGCGGACGGTAGGAATGGCTGCTCTTAACCAGCTGTTTTGCCATGGGTCGTGATGCTTTGGCAATTGTCGGTAATAGCTTTGGCCCCAACAACACAACACCTAGACCCAGTAGTGCCAGTTGATTGCCCCCATGGCCGTCTTCTAACAGTTCGCGTAAGTGAAATCTGACGACTGACTTTTCTAGATGAATAAGAGACATAACATCCGCCTTGATCGCTAGCTAATGACTAGAGTTCTCAACTAAATCATATAGCAAACTGCTGAATGCATTCAACAGTTTGCTGCGCACCCGTTGCCACCTAAAGCTTTTAGAAATTACGTATGGCCTGCGCCAAGCTACAAGATCAACTGTAGGCTGTGTAGATTAAACCCTGATGTAATTTTACTGGCTGATCCTCAGGATGAGTTTGGCAAATCGTTAGGGTCAGCAATCGTAATTGACCTAACTGGCCATGCGTCCAGGGTTTAGCTGATGCTGAAGCAAGGGTCTCAGGCTGTTAAGTCCAGCGACAATGGCCGACCCGTTATGGATGCCGGTTGCAAGTAGAGGGCTGAGACCGCAGGTGGTGGCGATGCCCAGGGCAATTAAATTTGGTAAAACGACCAGACCAATGTTTTGGTCGATCAGGGTGCGGGTTTGATGTGCGATCGCAATCACCTCTAAAAAATCCAACAGATTGTCGTCCATCAGCACCACATCTGCGGTCTCTCTTGCCACTTCCGCTCCCCTGGCAAACGACACCGATACATCCGCATAGGCGAGGGCAATGGAGTCATTTAAACCATCTCCTACAAATGCAACTGTATGGCCTGCTTTATGCAGGTCACGGACGATCTGGGCCTTTTGCTCAGGAAACGCTTCGGCATAGACTTGCTGTTTCGGAATCCCGAGTTCTTTGGCCACCTGAGACGCTCGCTGGGGGTTGTCTCCAGTTAGTAGATGCAGGGTGATGCCATACTCTTTTTGCAGACGTTTTACCAAGTCAGTACTTTCTGTGCGCAGGGGATCGGTGTAGCGGAGGGTGCCCTGAAACTGACCGTCACAGGCAATATAAATCAGTGAAGCCGCGTCTGACTCTGATGTGAGCGGACAGGCTATCCAATGAATATTCGACTGCCTTAAAAATCGCTCGCTACCCACCAGCACCTCATGCCCCTCAATGTAAGACTTAATCCCCAGACCCACTTCATAGGACCAATGGTCGCGTTTGAGTAGAGGGATTTGTCGAACTGCCGCAAACTGAGTAATGGCCTCAGCCACCGGATGATTGATGCGCTGTTCTGCTGAGGCCGCTAGCTGCAAAAGCTGAGTGGCCCCCAACCCGTCTGCGGCTGGTTGGATATCCACCACCGTAATGTGTCCCTCGGTTAAGGTGCCGGTCTTGTCAAAAACAATGGTGTCAACATCGGCCAGCTGTTCCAGGGTGCGGCCGCTGCGAATTAAAACACCGTGGCGAGTTGTATGGTTGAGGGCACTTAAAAAGGCCATGGGAATAGACACCCGAATACCGGTGACAAAATCCAGGGTCAAAATCGAGGCAGTGCGGGCGGTGTCTCGGGTGGTGAATAGCACAATGCCCGCTAGCACCAGGGACGGTAGAATTAGCCGATCGGCCACCTGCTGAGCATAGTTGGCCATGCGGGTATCGTAGACCGGGGCCTGACCAGCAATTCTCAGTATGAGATTTCAACTAGTATCAGCCGGGATTTCAAGCTCCAAGCCTTGAATCATAAAGGTTAGCAGATGATCCCAAGTGTCAAAGCACATATAGCGTGTGAGTGCCCGCAAATCATTAAAGAAGGTT
>JBHJIV010000153.1:0-19435 GCA_050043105.1 Leptolyngbyaceae cyanobacterium
GTTCTAGTACCGGTCCCTGCTCAATGTGCAGCTCCACAAATGCCTTAACCGGCTGACTGCCGCAGGGAACCGTGCCAGCATAGCCAATGCGCTCCAGATTGTCGCCGACGGTGGTACCATCAATCCCCACTGAGGCCAGAGCATCTTTTATAGGGAAATCCCCCCGAAATACCCAGCTACCCATCATATCAGGGTGAAATCGAGCCCCTTCTTCATTGGTGAAAAATGCCACAGCCAAAGGATAGCGAGTATCTATGTTGTTTTCATTTAGGGTGGCGATTATTTCTAACCCTGCTAGAACACCTAAATTACCGTCGTAACGGCCACCCGTTGCCACGGTGTCGATGTGGGACCCCGTCATTACCGGAGGGCCAGATTCCTGGCCTGGCCGAGTGGCGACAACATTACCAATCTGGTCAATGGTGATGGTTAGCCCCAGCTCTCTCATCCAGCTGACGACTAAGTCTCGACCGGCTTTGTCTTCGTCGGTTAGGGCTAGGCGACAGACACCGTTGTCTGGGATGGCACCAATTTGGGCTAGCTGATCCAGTCGCTGCATTAGACGCTCTTTGTTGATACTCAGACCTGTCAGAGTTGGAGATTTGGAAAGAGAAGAGAGTTGAGAAACCATCGTAAATTTAACCCTGGCAAATGAATAATACTGCTAAACTTGCTCAAATATTAGCGAAGGATTACGTTTATAAATCTAGATTAACCATTTAGAGACAATAGGAATGCATTGGGCTTTTTTAAGTCTCATGCTAATAAGTAGGGGAAGTGACCGTGGCAAGACGCAAGCAAACAAAAGGACTGTGTGTCCATTGTGGTAAGGAAATGTCTAAAGGTGGTATGTCAAAACACCTTGGCACTTGTAAAGCGCGTAAAGCCGCCATTAGCAAAGCCGCCCAGGATAAAGACAGGCCCGAGGAACTTTACCATCTAAGGGTGCAGGATGCCTATGGGGGAGATTTCTGGCTCAATCTAGAAATGCGCGGCAGCAAAACCTTAAATGATTTGGATAATTATCTGCGCGCTATCTGGCTCGAATGTTGCGGCCACCTGAGTGAGTTTGGTCTGGGTCGCTTTACGGATACTGTTGCAAAGACTCGCAAGATTGAAGAGGTTTTTGACTATACCGATAGTCTCACACATATTTATGACTTTGGTACCTCGTCTGAAACTGTTGTGAAATTTGTCGATGTGCGTGAAGGGGTGCCGCTTACTGGGAAACCGATTGTTTTGATGGCTCGCAACAATCAGCCTGTTGTTGACTGTATGGAATGTGGCAAACCCGCGACGTATCTGTGCATAGAATGCATGATTGAAGAAAATGAAGCAGGAACCCTGTGTGATGACCATGCAGAAGATCATCCCCATGAGGACTATGGTGAACCGGTGCCCATTGTGAATTCACCTCGTGTGGGGATGTGTGGCTATGATGGCCCGGCAGAACCACCCTATTAAACAGGTATAATTTTAGGATTCAGAAGACACCGTTAATGTAGGCTTTCTTTGGTTTAGGAATCGGTTGAATCTGGTCAGGAATCACGACCAATGTGGGTCGATTGCGCACGTCTACTGTGCCAAAGACGCCCTGAATCTGTAACCAGGTGTCATTTTTAAAGTCAGCAGCAGTATCGGTATGGATAGCTAACCCTAAAGGTACCGTATCTGCCAGACAACAGCGAATGATGTGTCGAGCCAGAACAAATTGGTTGGGAGTATCGGGAAATGTACGATGGACAAACCCAACAATGTTAACGGATTGCCCTGGGAAAATGTCGATGGGGTCTTTCACGGAGGTAATTAAGCGTCGCCATTGCAATACATTGCGCTTGAGGGGGGCCGGTTCTTCTCCAGCGGGCTCAGCATAGGACCAAATGTCAATGGCGGCTTTGTTTTCTTTTTGGGCTCCAGTGACCCATTGGGTCAGGTTTTTCAATAGGGGAAATCGAGTAGCCATAGCTATTTACTTACTGCGAGTATCTAACATTTCTGCTAGTTCTTGTTCTTCAAAGGCTTTGACCACCTCGGAGCGCTGATGGTCTACAAACAAATTGCGATGATACTCAAATCCTTTACTCATCATGTCGCGGGGGCGGGGCATATCTACAGGCACCATCGCCAATGTCCGGCCTGGATTTGCTGTCAAAATCAATACCCGATCCGCCAGATAAACGGCTTCATCAATATGGTGGGTAACAAAAATAACAGTCTTACCAGTGCCTTGCCAAATATCTAGTAAGAACTTTTGCATTTGGTGACGGGTTTGGACATCTAGCGCAGCAAAGGGCTCATCCATCAGCAACACATCTGTACCAAGACAGAGGGCACGGGCGATACAGGCCCGCTGCTGCATCCCGCCCGAGAGCTGATGGGGATAGCGATTGGCTGCTTTTAATAACCCCACTTGCTGTAAATATTCCCTGGCCCGCTGATGGCGCTCCCGTTTTCCTAAGCCCTGTAAGTTCAGACCAAACGCAACATTGTCAATCACTGACAGCCAGGGAAATAGGGATGCCTGCTGAAAGATCATGGAACGATGGGGAGAAGGCTCTGTAACCACCTCATTACGAAAGTGAAGTGTCCCCAATGTCGGTGTTTCTAGACCCGCAATCATACTAAGGAGAGTACTCTTGCCGCAACCACTGGGGCCAATAATGACTAAAAATTCCCCCGATTCAACAGAGAAACTAATATCGTCAATGGCTAAATTGGCTTCAGCGGTGTCAGGATTCCAGATTTTGCTGATGCGATCGCAAACAATTTCACTCATCGATTCGCTCTCTCCTATAGTTGTGCCGAGCCTTTCCACCACAGCACCCGCTGCTGCACCTGTCGAAACCCAACATCCAGCAGGTAGCCGACTACCCCGATTACTGCCATGCCCAAAAACATCAGCTTGGCATTAAACATCTGCCGACCCACCATAACAATGGCTCCTAGTCCGGTATTCACCCCTACCATCTCAGCTGCTAATACCGCCATCCAGGCCGCAAAAAAGTTAATCCGCAGAATAAAAAACAAGTCAGGAATGACCGCCGGTAAAATCACCTTAAACATCACCTGGCGACGGCTGGCCCCCAAAACTCGGGCCGTATTAATATACAGCTGGTTCACATTGTTAATGGCATTGACCGTTGCCAGGGTAAGCAAAATGTTAATACCAATAAACACCACAAAATTCGCCGCCCTTTCACCAATGCCAAAGGCCATGATGTCATAGGGAATCCAGGCAATCGGGGCAATGGGAGCCAGCAGCGTAATCACCGGCAAGGTGAGTTTACCAAAAATCTTAAAGTAACAGGCCAGACCCCCCACCCCAATGGCGGCAATAAAGCCCAAGACCAACCCTGAAACCACTCGCTTGAGTGTGGCCACAATGGCAGTGAGTAAAACAAAATTTCCACCCGTGCGTTCCACCCCAATTCTGGGCGCAAGAAACTGTTCCTGATTACCAATCTCAGCAAGAAACTCATGGGGCGGGGGCAAAATTAACGTATTTACCCACCCCAGAACAGTCACCAGCTCCCAAATGCCAATAAACAGACCCAAGGAAAGACACCACCACATCGCTGAAGTGGCGATATTCTGCCACCAGCGACTGCGCATTTTAGAAACGCGAGATTTAACTGGACTGACAGAAGATTTTAATTGCATGTTTTAAAAATGGAAAAGTCAATTTGGGTAGATAACGCTAACAACTAAGGAACCATTTAACAACAACCTCATGACTTGGGTTTTACACTCCAGACGTTCTGCAGAAACCAGTCCAGAACATATACAATCGACCTCGCCGTAACCCCAAATTTAATGCCATTAGAAATAACCCAGTACGCTGGGTCGTAGGGCGGCGTTCCGGCTCTGCCCAGGGGGTTTGGGGAACTCGGAGGGACCCCAAGCAGCCGGTTTTGCCTGATTAGAATAACGTGGATACTTCCGAAAAGGAGGAAAGCCCTGAGCAGCCTTCGTCGCTATTTGTCAGTTGTATGCTTAATGACTCCTAAGCAACCACTTTCACCTTCACCCGCTCCCACAATTCTGGACTCTCAGCAATCACCTCTTCCAACAAAGAGAAATTAACAAAATTGTCATCGAGATCTGTATTAATGTAATTCAACTCCTTCATACTTTCCGCACGCTCATACATAAAATCACGCTTATCGCGCACATCTACACCAGGAGGTTGCGCCTGGGCTGAGGCCAACAGACTCTCCATGTCCGTCTTGTAATACTTATCAATAGTCGCTTGAGCCGCCCCTTCAAAATTATTTTCAATCTCGTACTGGGCTTCAAAAAATACCCGAATCACATCTTTAACCATCTCGGGCTCGTTTTCGATAATTTCATTACGAACAGCTAAAACACAGTCGGGGTAACCACTGCCGTAGATATCTACACCATTCCCAAGAACATTACCACTGGTCTGGGTCTTTGCTTTAGTCGCATAGGGCTCAATGTGGCTGACAGCATCCACCTGACCCGCCAAATAAGCGTTTAACAGTTCAGTCGAGTCCCCCAGATAGACCATTTCCACATCGTTATAGGTCAGACCTTCTTGTTTCAGATAGTCATAGACAATCACATCCAAGGTAGCTGCCTGGAAGGTGGCAACTTTCTTCCCTTTTAAGTCAGCAAACGATTTAATCTCAGGCTTAGCAACAATCACCAACCCTTCTACGCCACTACCGGCAACGACCTGGAAAGATGCACCTTGGGTGTAGGCTGCGATCGCATTGGTAAACGGAATCACCGCCATCTCCACCTGCCCAGTGGCCAACTGCACTGCTACATCAGCCGGCATCGGGGTGAGAGCCGCTGTCCCCTTAAACCCATACTTAGCAAACAGCTCTTTCTCAGCTGAGTAAAACAGGGGCATATTGCATAACCCCGCCCCGTGGGCAAACTTAATCTCACGGCCATTCCAACCACCGGATGCAGCAGGCTTTTCACCTGGTGTGCAACTACTCAGAAAAGATAATAGGGAAGGCGTCACAGCAGCACCCAGACCCATGCCGAGAAAACGCCGACGGTTTGTGCGGGAATGAAACATGATAAATCTCCTTAATCAAATGTATTAGTTCAAGTAGCAAGGCATTGAGGCATGAAACAATCTTTTGGGCAATCTTTAGAGCACGTCTTTAGACCATAATTCTCTACCCCGACGGTGGGTGATATGTTTGACAGCTGGTGCAATAAAACGAGCTGTAGGCATCTGGCCTAAACCAACCGTCATAGACCATTTTCACATAGGGAAAGACTTCTTTAGCCAGCTCTCGGCGGCGCACTTCATCCGGTGTGAGCGGAGCTTTGAGCATCTCGGCTAACTCAGCCAACAATTCGTCCTTGTCCACTCGAGTAAACCTGCCATTTTCTAAAATTACTTCACCCGCCACCATGACAGCATCGATACCATGGGTGCGACTGCGCTGAATAACAGCTTCCAAAACGGGAATAGTGTCATCAAGATAGGGATAAGCTAGATGCTCCCAATCCATTATGACCAAGTCTGCCGCTTTACCTGGCTCTAGCACACCCACTTCATTCGCAAAGCGTGTAGTTTGAGCCCCGTTTTCTGTTGCCATCTGAAAGACTTGAGCGGCTGCAGGTACTAGCGAGTCCATGCCAGGCACCCGATGTAACTTAAGGACCAATCGCATTTCCTGGAGCATATCGCGGTCATCATTGATGCCTGCCTCATCTAGCCCCATGCCCACTCTTACTCCTTTTTGAGCATACTGATTAAGGGGGGCAACACCACTCTGCAGCCGGAGGTTAGAGCTAGCATTGTGGCAGATCATCGTGCCTGTTTCGGCAATGAGATTAATGTCTTCTTCTGTCAGCCACACCCCATGACCCAAGGTTAAATGGGGGCCTAAAACCCCTAGTTTATGGAGATGCTTTGCCGCTGAGGTGCCCGTGCGCCGATGGGCATATTCCATCTGATAGGGAGTTTCCAGCAGATGCATATGCATGCCCACACCATATTTGTGAGCATACTCAGTTTGTGCCGTAATCCCATCGTCATCACACCAATGCAAATTAGCAGGCGCTAGCTGCAGGCGAATTCTGTCATTTGCAGCCCCTTCCCACTTTTTCCAAAGTGTTTCAAAAAACCAGAGAAAATCCTCTAAAGGTACTTCATGGGGCTTGAGAATGGCCTCCATATCCGCCGCAATGCTGGGCGGCAATCTAGAGACAAATTCATCATTCGACTCATACACAAAATGGTTTTGGGTACGCACACCAAAACAGAAGGAAGCTCGCATACCAATGTCTTCATAGGCCTGAAGCACCTTGCTCGTAATCTCTGGCCACAGACTGGCAGGACCCGGCAACCAACCATGGATATGCTGCACTGTTGTGATCCCTGACTCCACCATTTCAAAAGCGGAGTATAGAGTATCTAAGTAAAAATCCACTTGCCTAGCCGACAGCCGGCTGGCAAACCATAATTCTAATGGATAATCCAAGGAGCCTAGCTGAAAAGGCGTTAACCCCACGTGGTGGTGGCTGTTAACAAATCCTGGCATTACCACATGGTGGGCTGAACCTAGCACATTATCAGGCTGATATTTGGCCGACAATTCCTGAAAGGAACCAATCTCTACAATGGTGCCGTTTTCTACAAAAACAGCACCCTCTTCAATAATCTCAGCCTCAGTTCGACTGATGGCTTTGCAAATAACATATTTACCACGGATGAGAGTGGATGGCATGGCAGAATCCGCTGAGACAACGAACCTCAAAAGAGAAGCCCAGTGAGGCCCCGGCTGGTACAGCTAACACAATAAAAACTAAGTCAATACTGCTCCAGAAAGGGCTTCAGGGAATGTTGCGCTAGTGCCCGAAACACCTTAATTTAAGGTCTAAACCACGCTAAGCTTAAACCGAGCTATGGGGAGAATCATAAGTGAAGTGTTTTTGAAAGAACCGTATACGACAATACGCTTTTCTAAAAAACAAGTATTTTTTTGTAAACATTGAAGAACAAAGATGCTCCCGCAATCCTCACCTAATCATTTGAGTGTTCAAGCTGTTGCTGCCAAGCTATCAACCAGGGAGTTTAGTATTAATGAGTTCTTGCAAGCCTATCTCCAGCGCATCGAACTGCGAGAACCTAAGGTACAGGCATGGACATATCTTGACATCGACCATGCAAAGAAACAGGCAGCCGAATGGCAACAGACATTTAAGCAGCAAGGAAGCCAAATCTTAGAAACCTATCCACTGTTGGGCATACCGGTTGCAGTAAAAGATATTTTTGCCACATTAGGGATGCCCACCGGCTGGGGAACAGAAATTTATCAAAATCGATATTTGGATCATGAGGCAGCGATTGTCTCCCAGCTCAAATCTGCTGGAGCCATCATTTTAGGTAAGACCGTCACCACGGAGTTAGCCACAGCCACGGCAGGCCCGACGACCAACCCCCACAATATGGCGCATACTCCCGGTGACAGCTCCAGTGGCTCGGCAGCAGCAGTAGCCGATGGCATGGTGCCCGTAGCCATTGGCTCACAGACCATGGGGTCGATTATACGGCCAGCGGCCTACTGTGGAGTGTTTGGGTTCAAACCTAGTTTTGGGCTGATTTCTCGCTATGGCATGATGCCGGTTTCTCAGGTGCTGGATCATGTGGGAGTGTTTGCCCGTAGCTTAGATGATATTCATCGATTATTGACTGTTTTGGTAAAACCAGATGTTCGAGATCCTGGCTGTCAGTCTTCTGTACAGATTGTTTCCTCTGAGCAATCTTTGTCAAATCAGTTAGGCAACAGAGGTCGATCACTCCACTTAGGACTGGTCCAAACACCCCATTGGCAGCAAGCAGAAGACAATGCACAATCTCGCCTGATGCAAGCTGCTGATGTGTTGAGACAGGCTGATATGACCGTTGATCTAGTGTCGTTGCCCGCTGAGTTTAATCAGGATTGGCCCATTGTCCAAACACTGTGTGCCTATGGGTTGTATCAGCATCATGGTGAGCTTTTAACTGAGCATCCTGACCACTGTTCTGAGCTACTGCAGGATTGGTTGAAACGGGGGAAGGCTATCTCTGATATTGACTATCGGGACGCCTGTCAGTGGCGCGATCGCTACCGTAAACTCCTGGCTTCTGTCTTTGCTCAATACGATGCTGTGTTAAGTCCAGTGACTACCGGGCCTGCACCTTTTGGGTTAGACAATACAGGTTCTCCTATATTTTGTGGATTGTGGACTTTATGTGGGTTACCCGCTCTGAATATTCCTTTGGGTTACACAGCCAATGGACTACCTTTAGGATGTCAATTAGTAGGTGCACTCTACAGTGATCGGCAGTTGTTGACTATTGCTGAACAATGCTGGCCGATATTGAAGCAGGTTTTCGGAGATATTCAAATACCAACAGAGCTTGAAAAACGATAAAATCTCTAACTTTTGCTATAGCTGTCGGTCAAGCTGTAGCAAGGTATTCAATAAAACATCAGCTCCCTGACCACACTGTTCGGGTGAAGTATACTCATCTTCTGCATGGCTGACCCCTGCTTGACTGGGCACAAAAATCATTCCCATTTGCGTAAACCGACCAATTTCCTGGGCATCGTGAATAGCTCGACTGGGCATGGAGTAATGGCTGAGCTGTAGAGAGTCACAGACAGCAACAATGGTCTCTTGAATCTTGGGACTGGCCAGGGTGGGATCGACAGCATGCTGTCGATCTAACTGGAACTGTGTGCCTGTGGCTGCTTCAATCTCCTGTATCCGTTGCTTTAACAGATGCACCATGGCCTCAATGGTCTCCAGGGATAAATCTCGCAGATCAATGGTGAGGTCTACCTGACCTGGCACAATGTTGGCAGCGTTGGGGGTGACATTTAGATAGCCCACGGTGGCCACTTGGTCTCCGGGAACAGCGACATCATGTACTGCGGCTACTAGTAAAGCAGCGGCATAGAGAGCATCCTGGCGCATCTCCATAGGTGTGGTGCCCGCGTTAGTAGGACGTCCCAAAATGGTCACCAGGTAACGCTGCAGGCTAACAATGCCCTGGACTATACCGATCTGACATTCTTTTGTTTCTAGTACACCACCTTGTTCTACATGTAATTCTAGATAAGCAGCAATTTCATGGGATGTGCGTTGAGCTGTAGTAAGTTGGTGCCAATCACCACCAATTTGCTGTAAACAGGTTTGAATCGAGGTGCCATCTAACCGGCGATAAAATTCCGCATCGGTGTAATGGGCTGTACCTGCCATGGCTTTGCTACCTATCATCTCGCCTTCTTCATCGGTGAACACAATCACCTCAATAGGGTGTTTGAGACGCTGTCTGGCCTCATGGAGTGTGGCAACAACTTCGATGCCGGCAAGTACTCCCAAAGCTCCGTCATAGCGACCACCGGCAGGTACTGTATCAATGTGGGAACCTGTGGCCAGGGCCGGTAAGTCTTGGCTGCCGCTGTAGCGACCGATAATGTTGCCAGCGGCATCGATGGTGATGGTCATGTCTACCTGCTTCATGGCGGTAATTACCATCTGACGAGCAGCCAGGTCTTCTGGACTATAGGCTGTGCGGCGCACACCGCCACAGGAAAGTTGACCAATGGTGGCCAGATCGCTTAGCCGTTGTTGAAGGCGATTATGATTGGTCTGTAAGGCGACGGTAGCCATAGGGGAATTCCCAAACTCATGGTTCTATCGTCCCTGGAAAAGAGTTACAGGATTGTTATTAAAATTACTACGAGTCAGTTTACAGTTCGTTACTGATGGCTCGCTCAAGCAATAGAAACCCTTTAAACGGTGCATGCTGAACAGCTTAGCCCAAGGATAAACGCTTAAGATGCCACCGATGGCTTCTACCTTAGGGACCCAGCATGAAACTCATCGGCGTAGACATTGGCGGCACGTTTACTGATTTGATCCTGGCGGATGTAGCGCAACAACAGACCTGGATTCATAAGGTGCCGACTACGGTGGACGATCCGTCCATTGCCATGATGCAGGGAATTGAAACTCTGTGTCAGATGGCCCAGACGGACTACGGCGACATTGAGCATGTGCTCCATGGCACCACCATTGCCACCAATACGCTGCTGACCCATGATGGTGCTCGTACAGGGATGATAACCACAAAGGGCTATCGGGATATTGTTCATATTGGTCGCCACCAACGACCCCAGCATTATTCCATCATGCAGGATATTCCCTGGCAGGCGAGACCGTTGGTAAAAAGGCGCGATCGCAAAGTTGTTTCAGAACGTCTCGACCCTAAAGGACACACACTCACCCCTCTAGATGAGATTGAAGCCAAAACCGCCATCCTCGAACTCAAAGAAGCCGGAGTCGAATCCATTGCCATCTGTTTTCTCAACTCCTACTTTGACTCTCGCCACGAAGACCGCGTTGCCGCCATTGCTCAAGACCTTTATCCTGAAGCTTTTATCACCACTAGCGCCAGCATCTTCCCTCAATTTCGGGAATTTGAACGGTTCACCACGGCCTGCATTAACGCCTTTGTTGGCCCTAAGGTAAAACGCTACATCAACAACCTCAGCCATAGCCTCAAAGCACAATCAGTGCGGGGGGAACTACACATCATGCGCTCCAATGGCGGGGTGGCCACAGCCGATGTCGCCGGAGAACAACCCGTTACTCTGTTGTTATCTGGGCTAGCAGCTGGTGTCCTGGGCGGTGCAGCCGCTGGCGCCCGGTCAGATCGTCTGATCACCTTTGATATGGGCGGCACCAGCACCGATATTGGCATTGTCACCGAGCGCGGTTTTGCAGAAGCAACCGCAAGAGATACTTGGATTGCCGGATACCCTGTGATGGTGCCCATGATCGATGTGCATACCATTGGGGCTGGTGGCGGCAGCATTGCCTATGTTGATACTGGCGGTGCCTTTCGCGTGGGTCCTCGCAGTGCCGGAGCCGAGCCGGGTCCTGTTTGTTACGATAAAGGGGGCACTGAGGTCACCGTGACAGATGCCAACGTTGTTCTCAATCGGCTGGACCCAGAGTATTTTCTGGGTGGTGAAATGACCATCTATCCAGAGAAAGCTTTTGCCGCAGTGCAGGCACTGGCGGATCGGATGGGTCTGGATCTCTATGAAACCGCAGCCGGGATTCTCACCATCGTCAATAACAACATGGCCAATGCCATCCGCTCCCGCACTATCCAAAAAGGGCAAGACCCTCGCAAGTTTGCCCTGGTAGCCCAGGGCGGTGCTGGCCCTCTCCACGCCACTGAGGTGGCGCTATCTCTGGGCATTCCCGAAGTGATTGTCCCCCGCTATCCCGGCATCACCTCTGCCATGGGTCTGCTCACCACCGACCTCAAACACGATCTGATTCAAAACGAATTTACCCTCAGCACCGAACCCAATCTACCCAAGCTTAATGCTGACCTACAATCCTTAGAGGATCAGGTCAAAGAACAACTGCGGGCCGATGGTTTTAGTGAGGCAGATATGACTCTACAACGGTTTGCCGACTGTCGCTATGTGGGCCAGGGGTATGAACTGCGGGCACAGGTTCCCGGTGGCACCCTGGATGAAGCCGCTCTGCAGTCCGTCTGGCAACAGTTCCACGATCTCCACACCGCCGAATATGGCCATGCCTTTCCAGAAAACCCAGTAGAATTAGTTACCCTCAGAGTCACTGGCACTGGCCCCATGCCAAAGCTTTCGGACTTCCCTGCACCCACTGAAGGAGACTTACAAGACGCCTGGTTAAAAACAGCCGTCACCTATTTTCGAGTCAACGGCCAGCTGGAGAAATATTCCACCCAGTTTTTTGACCGAGACCGACTCCCTATAGGTGTCCAAATCGAAGGTCCTGCCGTCATCTTCCAAAAGGACTCCACGATTCTGTTACCGCCCCACAGCCGTACTACCGTAGAAGCCAACGGTAATCTGGTCATTCGTTTAACCGAGGATACGCCGTCCCTAGAAAAACCCCTAGCGATGGCCACCGCCAAAAAACCCGCATAGCCTTCTCCCACCTCTTGTAGCGGCTCTTGTAGCGGCGTTCCATGGAATGCCGCTACAAGGAAACGTCTCCTCCCCCTCCTCCCCCTTCATTCTCTCTGTCCCATGACAATCTCTCCCCCCCAACCTCGCCAACTCCCCAAAATCGACCCCGTCACCGCCCAGGTCATTGCCGGAGCCCTCAACGGCATTGCCCTAGAGATGGGTCACAAGCTGGCCCGCATGTCCTACTCCAGCATTATTCGTGAGTCTGAAGACTTTGGTGCTGCCATTCTCGACGCCGACTGTCAGCAACTGGCCGAATGCGCCTATAGCACTCCTCTACAGCTCGGCCCCATTCCTGGCTACATGCGGGGTGTACTCAAGGCGATGGCAGAAGACGGAGAAGAGTTTTACCCCGGCGATGTCATTCTGCACAATCATCCCTACTACGGTGCTTCCCACGGCCCAGATATTGGCATTGGCATTCCTATATTTCGTGGAGAAGAGCTGATTGGTTACTCGTTTGCCACAGCTCATCACCTGGATATTGGCTCATCGTCTCCTGGTAGCTGCGGTATTGTGGATGCTGTGGATGCCTTTGCTGAAGGGTTGCAGTTCGAGGCGGTGAAGATCTATGAAAAAGGTGTCAAAAACCGTCAGGTTTGGCGTATGCTGCGGCAAAACATTCGCAGTGCCCAGGTTGTTGTAGGCGACATTGAAGCCCAGGTAGCGGCCTGTCGTGTAGGTGAACAACGGTTTTTAGAGCTAGTCGACCAGTATGGGCTAGATACGGTGTTGGCGGCCAGTGAGGTCTTGATGAACTATTCCGAACGGATGATTCGTCAGGCCATTGGCAAGCTACCCGATGGCACCTACTCAGCGGAAGGTTTTATCGATGGTTTTTTGGATGACCCAGACCCCAGTAAAAAAGACTTAATAATTGCCGTCACCGTCACCATTGATGGCAGCGACATGACCATTGATCTGACTGGCACAGCCCCTCAGGTGGACGATCGCACCATCAATATGCCCTTTGTCGGCACTGTGGACATCGCTATTTTTGTGACCCTACGTTCTGTTTTACTAGATACGGCATTGATGGAATATGTGCCCCAGAACTCTGGCCTGACTCGTCCTATCCATATTGTTGCTCCCAAAGGGTGTTTAGCGAATCCCATTTATCCAGCCCCAGTCATTGCTCGTTGTTGTCCAGGTAATATTGTTGCTGACACCCTAATGAAAGCTCTGGCTCAGGTAGCTCCCCAGAATGTCAGTGGCGGCATCGGCAATATCAAAGTAGTCTCCTACAGTGGAGCTGTGGATGAAGACTACTGGGTTTACATGGATATCACCGAAGGCAGTTATGGGGGACGCTATGGCAAGGATGGAATGGATGGAGTGGACACACTTTATGCCACCACCCGTAACAACCCGATTGAAGACATTGAAGCCCATTTGCCTCTGCGGGTAACCCGCTATGAACTAATCGAAGATGCTAGCGGTGCGGGTAAATGGCGCGGTGGTCTGGGTTCGATTCGAGATATGCAGTTTCTCTCACCCGGACAAATGTCTCTAGAAGGAGAAGGCAACAAGTATGCACCTTGGGGTATCTTTGGTGGCGAAGATGGTACACCTGGCGGTGTGCAAATTCTTAATCCAGATGAGAACAAGGTACAAATTTTACCGTCTAAATTTCCCTGTCGCAAAACCAAACCCGGTGACACATTACGCACTATCAGCCCCTGCGGTGGTGGCTATGGCAATCCATTAGAACGCGACCCAGTGTCGGTATTGGAAGATGTTTTAGATGAGTTTTTGACGGTAGGATCTGCGCAGCAGGACTATGGTGTAGAAATCGACCCAGTCACATTGAAAATAGATGAAGCAGCTACAGCAGCACTACGCCAGCGCATGTAATCAAATACACAGCATAATACTGATTCTCTAGGCATTTTTATATTAGGAGAATTCCTACTATTGAACGAGGGATGAGTAATGCGTCTTCTGTTAGTTGAGGATGATAGTCAGCTTGCAGAGTCTTTAACAGAGGTGTTAGAGGCCCAGCGCTATGTGGTGGACATCGTTAAAGATGGCGAATCGGGCTGGAGTCAGATGCAGCTAATGGACTACGACCTGACACTGATGGACGTGACACTGCCCTATTTAGATGGAATCCAGCTATGCCAGCGGCTACGCAGCCACGGATATAAACTACCAGTGTTAATGCTAACCGCACGAGACACTAGCCAAGACAAAGTACGCGGGTTAGACTCTGGTGCCGACGCCTATATGGTAAAACCATTTAACCTCTCTGAGCTATTGGCCCAAATTCGTGCCTTGTTGCGTCGCGGCAGTGCCCAGTCTAACACCGCTCTAGGATGGGAAAAGCTAAGCTTAGATCCACACACCTATGACGTTAGCTACGACCGGCAACCCCTGAGGTTAACACCAAAAGAATTCTCAATTTTAGAACTACTCATGCGCAACGGACGACGAGTGTTGAGCCGAGCATTTATTCTAGAATCCCTCTGGTCTATGAAAAGCCCACCCGATGAAGAAACAGTCAAAGCCCACATAAAAGGCCTACGAAATAAACTCAAAGCCGTTGGAGCACCAAAGACACTAATTGAAACAGTACACGGCATAGGATATCGACTACAGGGCAATTAGAGATAGAAAGAATCGCTGAACATTCTATTTGAGTTTTCTATTCAAATCTTACATCCAAAATTTTCTGTAAAACTCAGTTCAAAATATAGATAATCGACCCCGCCGTAACCCCCAACTTAATGCCATCAAGAATAACCTCTTACGATGGGTTGTAGGGCGGCGTCCCGGCCCTGCCCAGGGGGTTTGGGGAACTCGGAGGGACCCCAAACAACATTCTTAAACACTTCACCAAAATTATTTTAGAACCCCTTAATCAACTCGCGGCAAAGTCACCTCAAACGTCGTCCCTTGCCCCAACTCACTCTCACAAACAAGAGTCCCCTGATGCAGCTGCAAACAAGCATTCACAACCGATAACCCTAGACCAGTTCCACCAATCTCACCAACATTAGCACCTCGATAAAACGCCTCATACAAACGAGTTTTATCCGCCTGAGAAATACCAATCCCCCGGTCTTTTACCCAAAAAACAATCTCGTGCTCGCGACAAAACAGACCTAAGCTAACCACAGGAACAGGGCCAGAATACTTCACTGCATTAGAAAGTAAATTAGTCAAAATTGCCCGCAATAGCTGAGGATCAACATAGGCTTTCTGACAATCGCCAGACGTTGTAAAGTCGATTGCTGGCGTAGCCTCAAAACTAAACTGAACCTCTTCTATTAGCTGTTGACAATACTGCTGTAAATTGAGCAACTCAGGCACAAACTGCAGCTTGCCAGATTCAGCCCTCGATAGGGTCAACAAATCATTTAGCAGCTGATTCATTCGCTTAGCCGTAGCCCGGATGCGGCCATAGATACGTTGATGATTGTTGTAAGTATCGATTTCTAACGTCTGAGCCGAGAGCAAAATGGTGCTAAGAGGCGTCCGTAGCTCATGGGACGCCATAGAAAAGAGACGAATCTTAGCGTCGCTAAGCTCTCGGGTGCGGGCAACCTCTGCCTGAGCTTGGGAAAGATAGCGGGCAACAATGGTAGTTAGCAACAGCCCAATCACAAAAGTAGACAAGGTACCCCACGGAGTTAGGACCGGATAGTCAGCGGCAGGGGTAAACGTAACCGCCCACTGACGCCCTCCGGTGGTGAGGCTGTGGGTACAGTCAGTGGGTGAAAAACAGGGTCGTCTTGCTATAGTCTGCGGTTCTTCAGTGATGACGGTTTGAGTAGCGGCGTCATAGCTACCTAGAAACTGAGTGGATGCGATCGCACTCTGATCGCTCAAACTAAAATCAATGTTGTAATTAAAGGTTTCTAAAGACTCTTCTACAACATCCGCAACCCGAAAAACTCCCAGTAAATAACCATTTAGCTGATCGCGACGGGCCGTCTGAGTCCCAGGCACTTTAGAGCCACTGTACAGAGGCAAAAAGACAAGAAACCCAAACTGATTGTTGTTTTCTTGCACTAGCCGAATACGACCGGACACTGCAGTTTCTCCAGTATCTCGAGCAATTTCAAGGGCAGTGCGACGAGTCGGGTCCGAGGTGAGGTCGTATCCAAAAGCAAGTTCGTTACCAGTTAACGGCTGCACATAGGTAACCGGAATATAATAGGATCGAGATGCGGCACGGATAAGCCCACCGCGACTTTCTCGCTCAGTAATTTGAAATGTAGGGTAGCCCTCGGTCTGAATACCAGTCTCAAACGCATCACGATTTTGCTCAGATACCACCGGAGCCCATTCCAGAGCCTGAATGCCCGGATAGGTAGCGAGTGATCGTTGAACAAAGCGACTGAACTCGGTGCGGGAGACGGTTTGTTCTGAAACAGTGTAGAAGTCTCCCAGGGCTAACAGTAAATCGGTATAACGGTTGATGCTGCGCTGGAGAGCGGTGGTAAGACCGTCGGTTTGTCGTTGAAACTGAAGCCGATAGTTGGCACGCTCCCAGCGGGCAACGGCAAGGGTGGCTAAAAGAGACAGACCAGTCCCCAACAATAGTGTGAGAACAATGGGTAGCGTAGGGCGACGAATTCGCACAATCAGGTTATACCAACCCGCTTATGGGTTGTTAGCTTCAAAGATGAGCTTAGCACCCAACAATGACGATATTGTGCCTGCTGTACGATCCAGCCATTTTTTTGATGCGAGATAGCGAGCACGGGGTACGGTTGAAGAAAGCACTAAGGCAACTAAAGAATACCAGCCCACTTCAATCATAAACACAACTAATGGCAGAGCAATCACTGCAAAGGCAGGGACTTCGCTGGGTAGGAGTGAGGCAAAGACACTGGTATAGACAACTGCGGTTTTGGGGTTGCTGATTTGAGTAGTTAGCCCTAAAAAGAATGATTGCTGGGTAGCCAGCGTTGGCTGCTGGGTAGCACTTAAGGTGATCGGATGGGCAGACCCCTGCCAGATTTTATAGCCCAGGTAAATCAAGTAAGCTCCACCTAAGACTTTTAGGGAAGTGTAGAGAACTGGAACGGCTGTGAGGAGAGCAAGGAGGCCGAGTAAAGCAATCGTGGCGAAAATCACTCCGCCACCCCCCATGCCCAACGCGGCAGCAAGACCGTCTTTGCGAGAGTCTGCTAGAGCCGTACGGGCCACCATAACAAAGCTAGGGCCAGGGCTCATGGCTCCGATAGTGATGGCAACAGCGATACTAAAGATAGCAGCAAATATTGCCATGGTAGGTTCCGTTGATTAGCTGGTGTAGGCTACCATAACCTCAAAAACAGTGCTATCGAAGCTATACATATTTAGGTATTTCATGGACAGCAGAATGGATAAAATTCTCTGGAATACGATTACGCTCGATATATTTGTTAATCTCTGCCCGGTTGTTTAGATAAAAATTGAAGATATCAAAGATGAAGGCCTCAAAGGCTTGACACAAGGTCAGCTTAAACTTTCTTGAATCTTAGCGGGATTTCCTAATAAAGGAAGAACCGCATTGCTGCTAGGGTCTATTCTGCTTTAGGCATTCTTCATGAGAACGCGAAAGATTTAACTCATTTAGAAGTGTGATGCTTAGCACCTTCTCATACTCTCGCATACCTCTTGGAGTAAATTCATATAGCACTGTACGAATATGTTGAATATCAAATGGTATATCGTTTACACTCTGTGCGGTTAAGATAACAGGCTTTCCAAGAGTATGAGCAATACCAATTTCGTAGAAGACATTAGGATTTCTGCCTGTACAGTCGGCAATAATTACCTTCGCTGCATTGATAGCATCCCAAATATCTGAGATTATCGAGTCAGCAGTAAAAAAATCATCTCCACGAGCAATAGTCACTGCTAGTTGCTGCGCTACATGCATGATATGATCGCTGTAAACTGTCTGAAGCTCTTTAAGAAAAGGCATTACTACAAAAACATCTGCATGTTTTGCTGGTTTTGCGGGATATCCAAACGTAGGTGTACAAATAATTGAGTTTGAAGTTACATTAGAAAGCTGAGTTAAGCTTAAATCCATTGTTGATTGTAGCAATGTCAATTTTTCAGTTGATTCTACACGGTTGTCTTCCAAAAGCTTAATAAGGCCAAGCTTTTCGAGTCCTCTAATAAAGCGAGCATACTGCATGTAATCTCGTGAACCCATCGAGGCACGTGGCTGATTTAGGTTTGTAATTACTCCATCACGGATAAGCTTTAACAATTCGAATGGACGAAACACGTGATATTCTCCTCAGCTAGACTTACAGAATGATTTTTTCGAGTTTACATACTTAGATGATCACTCCAAATAAACTATTGTACGAACTAGATAACTCAAAGGATATTACATTCCAAAAGATTGGATGTGCTTCAATCTATTCCTGATAAATTTCTGCTCCTATCTTAGGAATTCAATTACATAACGCATGCAAATATAATCTTCCCGATTTCTTCCCGAAATTTTCCTAAAAAAATTCACCTGTCTGCCCTAGCCTACAGCCAACCACACATCTCTGTAGCGAAGGAGTCAGGCAATGCGGCGACGAGACTTACTAAAGCACGGTACAGCATTTACCGGAGGCGTATCCCTGGCGGCTTTGATCAATGCTTGTGGTGGTGGAACCAACCCAGCGACTGAGTCGTCTGAGGGTGCAGACTCTGCTGAGGTTGCGAAAAGTACCGAACCTGCTGTGCTCACTGTCGTTCAAGGTGGCGGCTTCCCCAACGGTCTCGACCTTCATCAGGTTGGTACCAACCGCCCTGCCTATGGCATCTCCTGGTGTCTCTATGACCGTCTTGTCACCTTTGGTACCAAAACATTAGATGACGGCTCTCTGTCTTACGATTACACCGTTATCGAGCCAGAGCTGGCTGAATCTTGGACCGTCGCCGACGATGGCATGTCCGTTACTTTTAATCTACGACAAGATGCTGTCTTCCATGATGGCACGCCCGTTACTGCCAAGGATGTGAAGTGGTCATACGACCGGGCTGTATCCGTAGGGGGCTTTCCCTCATTTCAGATGAAAGCTGGGGCTTTGGAAAATCCTGAGCAGTTTGTTGTTGTTGATGACCACACCTTCCAGGTTAACTTCCTTAGACAAGATAAGTTAACTCTAATGGATATGGCAGTGCCGATTCCTGCCATTATGAACTCTGCTCTGATTGAACCCAATGTCACTGACGCAGACCCATGGGGATTAGAGTGGGCGAATGCTAACCCGTCTGGCGGCGGTGCTTATAGGCTGGATACCTTTGCCCCAGAGGAGCGGGTGGTGTTGGTGCGCAATGAGGATTGGAACTCTGGACCGGCCCCTGCCATTGAAAAGATTATTTGGCTAAATGTACCTGAATCTGGCAACCGTCGCGCTCTGCTTGAAAAGGGAGATGTGGACATTAACTATGAGGTCTCTGAAAAAGATATT
>JBHJIV010000154.1:0-19650 GCA_050043105.1 Leptolyngbyaceae cyanobacterium
GGCAAACCAGTCGGTGATTGAGTTTGACTTTCTAAAAATTGTTGAGTATTTGAATTCAGCCTATTGATAGGCTAATAGGGCCTCAACTACGGGTCTCAACGATGTTAGATAATCGTTTTGGCTCCCTTTTGTGTTCTTTGCACTCGCCCCCATGCTCATTCCACTGATTGACCAAACACAAACACAAATTGATCGCACTCAAGACGTCAGACCGCTGCCGGCTCAGCTAGACACGGTGCCGGTTATTAATAGCAACAGCCCTGAACTGATTGGTGACCCTGGCATTTTGCTATCCACCTTTCCACCGGAGGGGATGGAGCAGCCAGAGGCCCATCTAGATTTTGTGTTTGACGGTCGGTTTGATATATTTGCCCACCATGATTACCGAGCAGATGATCCAGACGACCTGAGTTCTATGTATGTGGCCATTCTGGTCCATAACCCTGGTGTAGAAACCGTGACCGTCAATGTGCTAGCGGGGGCCAGCTATCTAAGCCAGCCAGATGCCCCGTTTATTTCGATGCCCAGTGCGGTACTCTTTTCTCCACGCAATCCAGTATTTGCCGGTCCGGGCAGTCGAGCCATGGGAGATTTAATTCAAGGACGGCGTCAGGAGATGATTCCGTCGCAGCTGGTGATTCCCCCCGGTGACAACGCTCTGTTGCTCAATGCTCCCATTCCAGTTGCAGAATTTGTCCCACCGATCAACGGTCGCTCCACTCTGATTGAGCTAGAGAGTATCGGCCCGGTTTATCTAGCTAGTTTGGCCGAGTTTGCCAATGTGGATGGCAACGACAATGAGAATGCCCCCACGCTGGCTCAGTGGGAAACCATCTTAGAGACATCGGGGGTGGCCGGACCTCGCGATCGCACGCCCCCCCCCATTACTGACAATCCGGGCGAGGTGATCTACAGCCGTGTGGCCGGAGTGGCCCAGGGCGCCAGCTGGACGGCCACCGTCACCGATCCTGATGCTGAAACCCTGACAATTCCGGCATCAGGAAACACCGTTTCCTATGGCATTAGCACCCTCTATGCGGGGCAGCTGGGGACAGACCAAAACCAAAGTGCTGAAATGCTGGTTCGCTATGGAGATACTGCCTATCAATCCCACGGCAACTACGGCGTCAAGTACAATCTGTCCTTCCCCTTACACAATCCCACAGACAGCCCACAGACCGTGACCGTGACCTTTGAAACACCCATTAAAGAAGACACGCTGTCGACCGAGGGGCTGCAGTTTTTTGATCCGCCTCCCGAGCGCACCTTTTTCCGAGGTCCGATCCAGATTCGTCACCGTGATGACCAGGGACTACCCCGCATTCGGAATATGCATTTGGTGCAGCTGCGCGGACAGAAGGCTGACCCATTAGCCACCCTGACCCTCGCACCTCAGGAAAATCGCCGAGTGGATCTCATTTTGCGCTACCCGCCTGATTCCACTCCACCCCAGGTAGTGACCATTCAAACTCAACCGAGTGATACTGATTCTCAATAGCCACCACCGTATTTATTGACACATAACTCATGCAGTATCATCATTTCTTGATGATCAAAACTCACTATGCCGGTTAGGGTGTCATTGAGCTTATCGCGAATATCAACTTAAATAGGGAAGATAACTTGAACGGGCATAGCTTGCGGGTTATGCTCGTAATATAAGACACAGGTGTATTCAATCCATAACTCCATCGGCTGCAGTATTGCCAGACTGGCGAGAGTTTGGGCCACTTTTTATCCACTTTTGATAAGGCTTTTGAACAGTCTGTATTAAACCCTTCTTAATGTAGGGGACACAAGCATGTCGAATGTATCTATTGTTGGTGAATTAACTCACAAAATCCGAAGAGCTAAAGAAGATTTATTTACTGGAATTCTTGCCATCGGAACCAATACGGAGGTTGAGTGGTTTCTATATTTTCTTGTTGGCCAGATTGTTTGGGCAAATACACGTACCCATTCAAAGCGCCGCTGGTACAGACAATTTATTAGATATTCTTCTAATCTGAGTCCCCAAGCACTCAATGAAGTTATCCATCATACCAACAACTATAAAATGATGGCACAGCTGGTTATGCAACAGAAATTTAGTCGAGAAGTCTTTTCTCAGATCGTCGGCGGCTGTATTTCAGAAGTGCTGTTTGATATTGTCCATCAGGCCACACTCACCTCTAAGGGTGCAGGTGCATCGCTGGTTTACAAAATCAGTGCCCGCAACGGGGCGAATTTTCCCTGTATCGGTCTGCACCGAGAGCCGATTTGGGAGAGAGTTCAAGAAGATTGGAACGCCTGGCAGCAAGCCAATTTGGTGGACTATTGCCCCAATTTGGCACCCGTTATTGTAAAGGCCGACATTTTGCAGGAACGCACCTCTGAAGCCGCGTTTCGAGATTTACAAAAAATTGCCAACGGTCAAAACACCTTACGGGATCTGGCCATTAAAACAAAACAGCCCTTAATCACCCTAACTCGGGCTTTTGTTCCCCACATACGTCGAGAGCTGATTAGACTGGTGGATGTGAATGACCTGTCGCTGGCTCAGCGCCCTGCCCCCAGGCCCGTAGTGTCTGCTGCTGCTGACACTACTGTTTTAATACCCAGACCTTTGGTCCCGTCAACAGTCCCGTCAACAGTCCCGGCAGAGCCCGCAGAGCCCGCAGAGCCGACCATGGGCAAAACAGTTGTTGCCTACGTCGATGATAATCCAGCCGACAGCCAGGTGATGGCCACCATCTTTAAGGGGTCTGACTACCACTATGTCAATATTCCAGATTCACTGCAGGCGTTGCCCATACTGGTGGAGCTAAAGCCGCAGCTTATTTTTTTGGATCTGGTGATGCCGGTGGTTAATGGCTATGAGCTGTGTGCCCAGATTCGTCGGATTCCCACCTTTAAGGATGTACCCATCATTATTATGACTAACAACAACAGCATCTCTGATCGGGTACGGGCTAAAGTTGCTGGCTCAACAGAGTTTATAGTTAAGCCTATCCGACCAAAGCGTGTCTTGAGAACGGTCTTAAAACATCTCCAGACTAAGCCAGGCAAGGCTTCAGATACGGTCGAATTTCATAGCCAGTTGCTACCCTCTGCTTAACAGCAGGGCCGAGAGCTATCTAGATAAAGCCGTTACTCAAACCCTAGAGAATGCTTTAAGGCTCTGTGTACTCCAGATGTCAATCTCACCGTGGTGATGGGGCTCCAAAACTTGTACTACAGGGCATTGCCAATCAAAATAAACGGTGCCCAGTAGTAAGGGTGGTCCATAGTCGGGGTGCCATTAACCGGCTGTCCATCCCAGGTAGCCACTTCAAAAAAAGGTGTCCCCCTCCTCGCACCGCCTCTAGTCGCGTGTCTACATCCTGGCCTAGGCAGCAAACTCAGCTGAGCCTGCTGCCTAGGCCAATTTTTGAAATACCACAGACAGATTGTTAGCCGGCATCTCAACCACCTCCTGCAGACTCAGCTGATGGTCCTGTGCGACATTTTCCACAGCAGCCAAATCCCGCACCCCCCACTCAGCATTCTGTTCTTTAAGCCAGACATCAAAGGTGGCATTGCTCGGGGCCGTGTGCTCACCATTCCGCTTAAAAGGACCATAGAGAAAGAGCACACCATTGACTGGCAACACCCTATCAGCCCCGGCCATCAAGGCTTCGCACGCCTGCCATGGCGAAATGTGGATCATATTAATATTGACAATCGCATCAATAGATCGTTTGTCATCAGCTTCCACCGACCACGGCTGTTTACACACATCTAGCTCAACCGGCGGCAACAAATATCGAGCCTTAGTAACCTGGGTCCAAGCCGCAATGCTCTTAAGCATAGGAGCACTAACATCGCTGGGCCACCAACGACGAGGCGCTAGCTTGGGTGCAAAAAGCTGGCATGTTCACCCGTACCGCTAGCAATTTCCAAAACAGTGCCAGGGTTAGGAAGTACGCGGTCTAACACAGCCAGAATTGGCTCACGATTACGCTCCGTCGCAGGCGCATAAAGACGACCATCGTTGGGTTTAAAGTCGGGCATTGGCAGCAGGCTGGGCTAATCGACTCAACCTATCCTACGGTGAGTAGGCTTCTTTAATTGAAAATTGAAGATTGATAATTATCAATGTAGAGTTTGCTTAAGGTTACGCTTATGTATTTAACCGAAGCATAGTTATCAAACAGGGAGTTCGTACCCTCTACGTTTAGAATTTTGTCGCCGTGCGCAAAATTCTAAACCACCCAACCGACACCCATAACACACTTGCAACTAGACGAAAAAACCTATCCCCTTCCGCCGGGTTCTAGGGCGGCGGAACGCCCTGCCCATGGGGAAACCCCAGTACGCCTAGTTGGGACAACATGACTATTTCCGGAAAGGGAACTCGGTGGGACCCCACGCAGCAGGTTTTGCATCCAGCCGAGATACTAGAAAAGCAATGGTGGGCGTTGGGTATGTAGCAATAAAGGTTGCTCAGGGCTTCCCCGGAAGAAGGATGTCGATCAGTTTAAAAATACGGGTGTAGTGTGAGTTACGGCGACGTTATGATCAAGGTGCATTCCTCAAACCACAAAATTGTTTATTAACAATCCCCTAGCTGTCCATAAAGCTGTTGAATAGCTCGATCAGCCTCATGTAGCTGAGCTACAGCGCTCTGCAGCTGTTCAACTTCAGATAGACTTTGATACTCCTGGTCTTGCTTCTGAGCCAGCAGCGTCTCCAAATCAGCTTTCCGAGCCTTAATATCCGCATCTAGACGACTAATAACAGACTGCTCATAATCCCGAAAATAGTCAACAATGGCTGAGTGAATCGGCTGCTGTTGTTCAGCCGCAATGCGGGGAAGGTGAGTACTAAGCTCTTGCCGGGCCGCCTGCATCAGAGCACGGCGGGTTTGATCAATCTGAAATGCACCGATACCAAGGCTGGCAATCCCCAGGGTGATGGGTCCAGCAATGGTGCTAATCAGACTAGAAGCCAAAAGACTGGCCCCAATGGCAGCGGCCAGATTAATGAGAATACTTTCCAGGTTAATGCTGGCTAACACCGCATTGACTTCTGGAGTGTCGGCAGGTTCATTGAGGGCATCCATGGCCCATTCTGCCCAGCTGGGTTGACTATTGTCGAGGGGAACTTCTACAGAGCGATCGCTCAGGGTGGTTAAAATCTGTTGAGTAATTTGATTATAGGACGTACCATAGTCAGCCGCCCGCTGAGAGAGAGTCTGAAATGCGCTGCGCAGCGTTGGCTCCAGGGTACGGCTCCAGTGCAGTAGCCGATCGTTAAGATAGCGCTGAAATGCGGTCTCTAACGCCTGGTTAAACTGTTGACGACCGGCAGGGCTAACTAAATCGAGTAGTGAAAGATCGGGCTGGTAGGGGTCAAAGTCTTGTTCAAATGTAGTCTCTAGATTAAAAACAAAATCCTTAAATGAGGTAGTAGTGGCAGTGGCATTGCGATCGCAACTCTCTCGAATCTCTTGTTGAAACCCATCGCGAATGGTGACCAGCTGTTCAAACACCGGCGCCATCTGCAGAATAGTTTGTGTTAGCTCCGCCGCACTTTGCTCCAACAAGGTTTGACGCAGCTGCACTTTTTCTGTAAATGTAGCCAGCGTCCGTCGAGATAGGGCTACCACCGGCTGAAACTCGGCCTTGGCCCGTTCCTGGGTAAGAAACTGATCGAGGCTGGTTAAAAATTGAGCAAACCCTGGATCGCGAATGGTCGCATCCGGAGTCTTAATTCGCTGCCGCAACACCTCTAGCGCAGAGATGGGAAATACCCGCTGATCGTAGCGATCGCAATAGTCGTTTAGGCTAGTGTGAAATACCTTATGCAGCCGGGCCTCAGCCTGGGCAAGCTCTTCTGGATCGTCCGGGTCGAGCAAACTGTCCCTGATCTGGTCCCAGGCATTTAGCAAGAAAAACAGCGACAGCCCCTTATTTTGCAAATAGTTATTGAGATAGCGCCGCTCAGCTAAAGTACAGGGCTGTGCCGCCCGCAGCATAAACAAGATCGCATGACAGTTTTGAATATAGCCCAGGGAGAGCGTATTACGTGCTTCAGTATCATTAAGTCCGGGGCTATCGACAATTTCCACACCGTTTTGCAACAGTGGTAGCGGGTAGTCAATTACCGCATGGCTAACGGGGGCAAAAGTTGTTGCCGCTTCAGCCTGACGACTCTCAGCCGGGTCAATGGTGTACTGCTGGGTAAAGGCATCAACATCTAGCTGCTCAGGCGGTCGGTCGTCGGTAAAATGCACCGTGACCTTAGCCTCGGGTCCGTATCGCAATACCGTTAATACTGCCGTACAGGGGTTAACGTTGCTGGGCAGCACTGGTTTGCCCACCAGCGCATTTAGACACGTACTCTTTCCCCGTTTCATATCCCCCAGCACCATCAGACGAAACACCCCCTGCCGGAGACTTTTAGTGGTTGCCGAGAGATCGGCCAGGGGCTGCGTCAGGTCAAAAGTATTCTGCAGAGGCTGCAGCGTATTGGTTATCGTCTCAAGCTGGGTCTCAAGCGTCTGCCGCAGATTAGCAATTTGAGAAAGATGGGGTAACAGAGGCATCGTTTTAGCGCTATTCTCCTAACCTAGCTTCCCAGTCAGATGAGCCCCCACCCGCAGCGCATTGGCGATTACCGTCAGAGCAGGGCTCACACTGGCATTGGATGGAAAGAAACTGCTATCTACAACATAGAGGTTATCCACATCATGGGTGCGACAGTTTGGATCGAGCACCGATGTGGTCGGGTCGTCACCAAATCGACAGGTACCACATTGGTTTGCCATCACCTGGATAGGTACCTCACCACGGGGATGATTTCCCCGCTGAAACCCACCGAGATCTTTTTCGATGGTTTTGAGGATGTCTATCCAACGGTAAACCAGCCGATCATGAGCTTCTAGATTATTGGGTGTGTAGTCGATGTAGAGTTTGTTATTTGCCACCCGAACTCGGTTATTGGGATCGGCCAAATCTTCTGTTTGAATCCACCAGCCAATGGAGCGAGTGGCCAGCTGTTTTAGCCCAAAGCCAGGCATATATTTAGCAAGGATAGACAGTAAAGGCGGTGCCTCGGCAAAAATAATATCGGAGAGCAACCCGCCTGTATTGTAGATATGCCCCATGGGGTAAGGAAAGTCGCTATCTCCCCAATAAAAATCGTTGACGTAGACAGTTTTTAGAAAATCCCCCTTGTTTGGTTTATTCTTAAGCTGTACTACGGTGGTTAGCAGGCTTTTCATCAAATTGCGGCCCACCAGGTCAGAGCTATTGGCCAACCCCTGGGGATGTTTTTTGTTGGCCGACTGTAGCAGTAGAGCCGCCGAATTGACCGCACCACAGGCTAACGCAACAATATTTGCAAAGAACAAATAGGTTTGACCCCCAATTTGAGCTTCAACCGCTTTAACCACTTTGCCAGAGGGGTCCGTGTGCAGAGCAACAACCTTGGCTCCGGTTTTGAGGGCAACGTTGGAATGTTTGAGGGCAGGGGCAATGCCGCTAACTTCTGAGTCATTGGTGGGGTCATCGTTCTGACGCGTCAGCCCCAGGGGCAACCGAGATGGATGGAGATCGTAGGTTGAAATAGCCCCCAGCATCTCCTCAATCTCAGGCTCTTGTTTGATCGCCTCAAACGGGTACTCCTGGCTATGATCAGGTTCGGTGGGGTCGCTGCCGAGAGCGCCATGAACCTTATATAGCTGTTCTGCCTCAGAATAGTAGGGTTCAAAATCAGCGTACTTTAGGCACCATTCCATAGAGACACCGGCCTGGTGCTCTACCTGCTCAAAGTCCCGCTCTCGCATTCTGAGCAGCGTTGCCCCGTAGATTTTAGTATTGCCACCGACGGCATAGTTCATCTGGGGTGAGAACGGTTCACCCGCTGTGTCGTACCACTGCTCAGGGGCGTGGTAGCGCTCGCGCTTAAACACATCCACATCGCTACGATTTTGTTCTTCTAGGGGCATAAAGTCTCCCCGTTCTAAAATCAAAATCTTTTTGCCGGTTGGGGCTAGCTTATGGGCTAGGGTGCCACCCCCTGCCCCGGTGCCAACAATGATTACATCGTATTGCCCGTCATCAATAATCACAATCTTCCCCTCACTGCCAGATGTAAATCAACAAGAATAAAACAATCCAAATGACATCGACAAAATGCCAAAACAGTGACGTAGCAGCCACACCAAATTCGCCATTGTCATAGTTACCCGGGATAAAAGAGCGGCCCAGCATAATCAGCTGCAGGATGACGCCAGTCAGCACATGTAGCCCGTGAAACCCGGTCAGCAGATAAAATGTGCCTCCAAACAGCCCATCGGTGATGCCAAATTCCAGGCTGCTCCATTCCACCGCCTGCCCGTATAAAAAGTAGCTACCCATGGCCATGGTGAGCAGCCAAAAAGCGCGAAACCCCCAGAGGTTTTCACGATGGAGATAGCGCTCGGCAAAATAGATTACAAAGCTACTGGACACCAGCACCACTGTATTAATGGCCGGCTCACGAAGCTCTAAACCGGTCACCCCAGCCGGTAGCCAGTCAAGCGTCGTTGTCTTGTAGACAATGTAGCCAACAAAAAAGCTAAGAAAGATAACACTTTCTGACAGCAGGAAGATAATGAACCCAAACATGCGGGTGTCCGTTTCCTCATGTTCGTGGGCCTCCTCAACAGCGGTCTGTTGACTTACTACGGGATCGACCTCAGTGCTGCTCATGGGCCACCTCTAGTGCATCAGCATTGGAAACAAGCGGGTCAGACTTCCCGTAACCGTAGGGATCAGACACGACGATCGGCAAGACTTCAAAATTCTCATGAGTGGGTGGAGACGACACCAACCACTCAATACCAATGGCCCGCCAGGGATTGTCAGGCGCTTTTTCACCCTGCACCCAAGAGCCCACCATATTTAAAATAAACGGCAGTGTGGACATCCCGAGCAAAAACGCACCAATACTGGCTATAACGTTCCAAAAGGCAAACTCAGGGTCATAGGATGCAACTCGCCGGGGCATTCCTTCTAGACCCAGAGGATGCATCGGAAAGAAGTTGAGATTAGCACCAATAAAGGTGAGCACAAAATGTAGCTGTCCTAGCCCTTCGTTGTACATGCGCCCGGTCATTTTAGGAAACCAGTGATACAGGGCTGCGTAGACGCCCATGACGGTGGCCCCAAAAATCACATAGTGAAAGTGACCCACAACAAAATAGGTGTTGATCACATGGATATCCATTGGGGCAGACGCCAGCATGATGCCGGTGATCCCAGCAAAGACAAACATCACCAGCCCACCCAGGGCAAACAACATGGCGCTGGTTAGCCGAATCTTGCCCCCCCAAATGGTCGCCACCCAGGCAAACACCTTAATACCGGTCGGCACCGAGATCAGCATGGTGGAGAACATAAACAGCATCCGCATCCACCCTGGGGTACCGCTGGCAAACATATGGTGCACCCACACCACTGCGCTGAGCGCCACGATGACTAAAGAAGAAATGGCGACAACCTTATAGCCAAACAGGGGCTTGCGCGCATAAACGGGGAAAAGCTCTGAAAAGATACCAAAAATTGGCAGGATGATCACATACACTGCCGGGTGAGAATAGAACCAAAAGAAATGCTGAAATAAGATTGGATCGCCACCCTTAATCGGATCAAAAAAGGCGGTACCCAAGGTTAAATCAAACAGCAGCATGACGGCCCCAGCGGTCAGGGCCGGCAACCCAAATAGCTGAATGATTTGGGCACTCATCACCGCCCACACAAATATGGGCATGCGGAAAAAGGTCATACCAGGGGCACGCATCCGCACAATGGTCGTGACAATATTGACGGCCCCCATGATCGAAGAGACCCCTGAGAGAGCCACTGCCAGCAGCCAGAGAAACTGACCATTGATCAACGCCCCAGACGGGTTTTGTAAACTGACTGGTGGATACGCCCACCAGCCAGCCTGAGACGGGCCACCCGGTGCTAAAAAGCTGCCCATTAACACTATGCCAAATACCGGCACCATCCAAAAAGCGACAGCATTTAACCGAGGGAAGGCCATATCTCGGGCACCAATCATCAGCGGCACCAGATAGTTGGCTAACCCCGACAGCACCGGAAATGTCCACAGAAACAACATGACGGTGCCATGCAGGGTAAACATGGCGTTGTAGACGGTTCGGTCCACCAGATCTGCCTCTGGTGTAATCAATTCTCCTCGGATGACCATGGCAAAAATGCCACCCACCAGAAAGAAGAAAAAGGCTGTGACAATATACTGAATACCAATGACCTTGTGATCGGTGCTAAATGTGAAAAACCGTCGCCAGCTTTCCGGTTCACCAGGTTGGTTAAGATTGTTGCTGGTTTCGTCTACTAAAACGTTTGTCATAAAAGCTACTCCTGCGTGAGGGGTGAACCAGAATTATTGACCAGGGGTGGGGGAGCCGGGGGGACCGTCTTCCAACCGGCTCTAGAGCCTTTTTCCGTTGCTTTGGTGTAATCTGCGTAGGCCTCGTTGTAGGCAACCATCGGCGGTTGAGCGGCGGCCTCAGCTAGCCATTGGCGGTGGGCTTCTGGTGATTCCACCACAACGTCTGTCTGCATTGCAGCAAAGTAGGTGCCGCTGTACTGAGAGTCCCGCAGTCGATACTTACCTTCTCGAACAGGCGTAAATTCAAAGATGATGTCTTCACCAGGAATGACATCCTGTTTGACCCGAAAGGCTGGGACAAAAAAGCCATGAATGACATCTTCGGATTTAAGCAGTAAGGTAGCCCGCTGATTGCTCGGCAGGTGTAGCTCTGTGCTATTGATATTTTGCTCTGGATAGCGAAACTCCCAGGTCCATTGACGAGCTAACACTTCAATGGGTTTGTCACCCTCGTTACTGCCCATAGGTGCCGCTTCTGCCATACCCATATGGACATGCTCCATAGGTCCCAAAATCGACATCTGGTCGTATATCTGAAAGCTATAGGCGGCAATCCAGATAACCAGTGCAAAGGGGATTGCTGTCCAAACGACTTCTAGGGTGACATTACCCTCAATGTGAGGACCGTCACTAAAGTCATATTTGCCCGCTCGCTGAAACAAAACTGCATATGCGATCGCAACAAACACCCCCAGAAAAATAAATGTACCGATGGTAACCAAAAAGCTAAATAAGTTATCCACCAGTATTGATTCGGCAGATGCCTGGGGAGGCATCCAAGTGTAGGCCTGTTGACCGACCCAAAGACTAATAACCGCCAAAACAATGGCCGCTGCCGTCAAAATTAAACCCGTGCGAAGTTTCATGTTATTTCAACAATAAATTGGGATCTTGCCCCATCTCCAATAGGCGATCCGCACTGATATGCACACCAAACTCAGCCGCTAGCTGGGCACCCAATGTGCCATGAACAAACATGAGTGCAAATATTCCTAATCCTGCCAACAGATAGAGCCACTGTACCTGACGGGCTCTATCACGGTTCCAAACAAACCGCTGAAACCCACGCCATATCGTCATTGCCACAATTAGCAACAGCAGAACAACGCCGCCGACACCGTGCCACAGCATTGTTTCCATTGCCTTGAGGCCCCAGACACTTTGCATCTCTGCTGAAGGCTGAGCCAGCATGATCTCATAAAAACCAGCCGCCACCGTAAAAAACGTAATAATGGCCGCCGCCATCATGTTGTACCAGCCTACATCAAAGAAATTAGACCGGGTGGCCGGAATCGCTAGCAGTTTGAAAACAGGTTTTTCTAGCGGAAATAAGGCACCAACAATATCAAACGCAATGCCAACAATAAACAACACCAGGGTCAAGTGCACCAGATTTGGATGGATCGGCACCTGATACGGTAGACCGTTGGCCCCCAGCTGTAGCTGCTCAATCAAGTCAGGATTCATTGAAATACGCCCTCCCTGGTCGCTTCTACAACAGGAACTGTATGTAGGCCATAGACCCAAACCAATAAATCCCCTAGATAGACTTGAAAAAAGACAAGACCAACCAGAAGAACACCCACCCCTAAAAATGGAGCCGGTAGCGTTTTGGGATCACGAGAGCGAATAACGTAGCGCCAGGCCGTAATCGCAGCCAAGATACCGGATAAGGACCAGCCAATTAGGGTGTGAAGATTCAGAGTGGATTCTGCAGCTGTGTAGGGATCCGACAGCCCGGCTTCAATCTGGCCAAAAAAAACAGCAATAAATATGGAAACTGTTGAAAAACAGAGATTCCACCAGCTCACCTCATATAGCCGCTCATTTTGAGTGAAATATCCGATAACGTCACATAGAACAGCAAATAACACCATCGCAATGACAAAATGCACCACAATCGGATGCATCGTGTCGGGGTAGGGAAGATTGTGGTCGTTGAGCGGTGGTAGGTACTCAAACATATTTCAAGCAATAGAAAGCGATTTACAACGCACACCAACCTGAGAGGGCAAATTCGGCTTGAACTTTAGCTATCAGGGCGGCAAATACAATCACATTCAAGGCAATTAACATTAAAAGCGCATGAACTTGCTCTTCGCCGACTCCATCCAGATTCATTGCGATCCTCCCATCTAAAATCACGGCTTTTAGCTGACGCAAATTACACTCATGATACTCGTATCGACGGATTCTGAATTTGGTATGAAGCTCAGCGGACGATTAATCAGAGCGTGTGACAGACAAACCTAGACGGCAATACCAACTTTGATATTATCCTTCTAAAACGGTTGCTTTTGCAGTGTAGCTACCAAATACTTTTGATGTGAATATTGATCACTAATTCTTAAAGCTCTCGCCCTATTTTGCGTAATAGGTATCTAAACCAGGTGTCTTTTGTGTGCGCTACGATACCGCACTAAAAAGTCTGACTAAGAACAAAATGTTAGTAATCTAAATACCTGAATACCTGTTCATGTGTTAAATTGTTAGGCGTAAACCATAAACGACCATTTAGGTATTGTCTTTTTCAATATCTAAGTTAGAAAGGAGTCTCTATCATGACAACTGTGACCCAAATGAAGTGTGCCTGTGAGCCCTGTCTGTGTGTCGTGGACACCAGCAAAGCGGTCGAGAAAGACGGCCAGTATTACTGTAGTGAAGGCTGTTCTGGTGGTCATGCTGATAATTCGATAGGCTGTGGCCATACGGGCTGTAACTGTCACAAATAGGGCTGTCAATTGGCCTCAAAAGAGGGGATGCGATCGCACTTCCTTACTTTGGTATGGCTCAAAGCCGCCCACCTGAGTTGGATACTTCAGGTGGGTGGTAATGTTTTGGAAACTTCTCTTTTTAGAAAAAGGCTTTTCTTAAAAAGCAGACAAATCTAACGATTCAATACCATTAAAGAACGTCAGCAATCGTTCAACAATTTTATCCACACCGCCCTCCACATTTGACTCCACATTTAACGGTAACACCGGATCATGGAGAGAAAGTCTTAGCAAAAACCAGCCATCTTCTTCTGAAGACGAGCAGGCTACCCGGATACCTTCATAATTGTTAGACACCAACGACCAGTCAGACTGTTCTTTGACAAAGGCTTTAAGCTGTTCAATAACACCTTCGCCGTAGGATTTAAACTCATTTACACCAATCTTTAGACGAATCTCTCGACTCTCTTTAGGCTCTTTAAGAGTGGCAATCAAATCTGTCAGCGAACGTCCCGCTTGTTTAGCCTTAGCCAGCTCAATCAACAGCTTACTCACCAGATAAGCCCCATCATCTAAAAAGTAATTTTCCCGCATGGCACCGTGGCCAGAGGTTTCAATCGCCAGCCAAGACTCTTCACCAGTTTGATTTAACCGCACCGCCTCGGTAATAACATTTTTGTAGCCTCGCTTAAACCGGTGATGCTTACCCTGTAAATCATGCTCAATAAACTGAGCAAGCCCATCGGACGTAATCGAGTCGGTAACAATGGTAGAGCCCGGATGCTCCTGGAGAACAATAGCCGAGATTAGGGCAATCAAGCGGTTACGATTGAGCTCTTGAGCCTGGTGGTCCACAGCAGCTGAGCGATCCTCTTCCGTATCAAAAATGATGCCAAAGTCGGCCTGATTAGCCAGCACTGCCTGGCAGATAGACGCCATCGCATCCTGATTTTCAGGGTTAGGAATATGGTTCGGAAACATCCCATCCGGGTCTAAAAACTGGCTGCCGGTGGTGTCTGCCCCTAACGGTTCCAGCACTTTGCTAGCATAAAAGCCACCCGCACCATTACCCGCATCAACAACAATTCTCAGACCCTGTAGCGGTTGGTCAAACTGTTCAGGATGGTTAACAGCGCTACGAATCTTTTGAACTAGCTGGTCGGCATATGCAGAGATAAAGTCTCTGGGTTCAATTGTGCCAGCTGAACCCGCTATAGAAAAATCATGTTGCTTAGCCAGGGTGAGAATTTCAGAAATATCCGCTTTACCCAGCCCCCCCTGGGCAGTAAAAAACTTAAGACCATTACGATTAAAGGGCAGGTGACTGGCCGTCATCATAATCGCCCCATCACAGTCAAACCCTGGAGTCACCGTGCTCATAAACATGGCCGGTGTAGAGGCCATACCAAAGTCGTAGACCTGGGCACCCAAAGCCGTCATGCCATCCATAACGCCCCGCATCAGGTCAGGACCCGAGATGCGACTATCGCGTCCGACAGCAAGCTGTAGCTCTGTAGCTGATTTGTTGAGCTTTGTCGCTAGCCAGGTGGTAAACGCCTGGCCTAGACGCTGAGCAATTTCTGGTGTGAGATTGACGGGCTCATCCGGGACACCGTCGATTGCAACACCACGGATATCCGAACCATTTTGGAGTTTTTTCCAGTTGAAATCTTGCATGGGAATGGGGGATCAGTCGGGTTTGCATTGGGTTACTTTGAGTATGACTGCAGGCATGAAAAACTGTGAAAAATTCACTAATTTTGTTAATTCATCCGAGGGGCCAATCAGGCAAACTCAACAGCTTCACCTGGAGTTATACGTCAAAAATTGAATATAAGTTCTGTGAATCGGGGGTGTTACTGCTTAAAAGCGATAGATAAGATTCGGAATTGTGGATCTTATCTGTCAGATTTGACGCTGAATATATAGTTATGTGGCATGCGACACTCCATGGAATTGCGAATCGCGACAATCACGGATGCAGATGAGATTATCGCGTTCGATCACGTCGCGGCATCAGAACGAGTACACTCCCAGTTCATCCACGACCAAATCGAGTCGTCCGCGTGCTACGTCGCGGTCACCGACACGAAGGTAGTGGCCTACGCGATACTGAACTACAAGTTCTACGACAACGGTTGGATCGACATGCTCTATGTCCATCCGCGATTCCGGCGTCAAGTAATCGTATCTGCATTGATACGCCATCTGGTCAACGAATGCCGTACGACCAAGTTGTTCACCTCAACGAATCAATCCAACGTCCCGATGCAGCGCTTGCTGGCAACGCTCGAATTTGAGCGCAGCGGCTTCATCGACAACCTTGACGAGGGCGATCCGGAGCTGGTGTACTTCAAACGATTGCACAATAATGCCACATAACACGGCGTTGCACCGGAGCGGCGGGCGACGTCGGTTTGTGAAATTGTTGGTCAGTATCTCGTACGGGCCGCTGGCCCCTTAGAGGAGCTGGGCTGGACAGGGGTCGTCGTGCCGAGACTGATAGCTGCGTTACGGTATCCTTGCAACCGGTCTCGTCGTGGGCGTACCGTGGGGAGTGTGGCACTTCATTTTGTGGGGTAAGAGAGGCTGGATGATGGAAGATATCGCCCAGCCAGCAACTCGTTTGCCTAATTCCGAATTGGCTGAATATTTAACTCTGCCTGCCATTGAGTCAGAGGCTTTTCCCAACCCTCTTCCCACTTCTGGGCAAATAGGGGGATGGCAGCTTTGCCCATTTGCCATCCCTGAGCGATCGCATCTAGCAATCTGGGCAATATTTCTGGCGCCATCAGGGTGCTGGATATCAAACTATTTGCAACCAACATGGTTGCCAGCGGATAGGGGAACTGCGGTAAATGGAATGCCTGTAAGCCAATTTCGCCGATTTCGGAGGTGTCAAACCCGGTCACAATGTGCCAAAGATCATGGGTTTGACTTAGCCGTAACTCGACATATTCGGCATCCGATTTTGCTGTCATACCAACATGAAGGTTAGGATCAAACCCTATTTTCTTCATCTGAGCAGCGTAGATATACCCTAGTGAATTAGACGGCAGGGTGAGTAGCGTTTCCAGGTCGTGGGCAGGCGGAATGTAGCGATCGCAAATCAGGGCAGCACAAGCCGAATCTTGGTTTAAATGTTGAGCCATTAGCTCATAGGCAGGAGTCTCTAACAACCCATAGGTCAGTTCACCAACTGTTTCCAGACTATTATCTCCAAACAGCATCGAAGTGAATGACTTAACAATCAACAGCTTAGAGAAAACTGACTTACCTCCCTGGACGATTGGATTTTGCGTCTGTTTTTGCCCATAAGTGTTTACAGAAGCTTGGGACGTATCGAAATTGAGCAGTTGCATAAGAAATTACTCCAACAAATTAAACGGTGATAAATCGTGCTGAACCATCGGATCCGCGCAGCAGCCCGCTCCCCCCTTGCGACCAAAAACAACCTGAGCGGAGCGCCTGCAGGTATGGGCAGAGCCAGCTTTTAGAACAATCAGTAGATTCTGAGACATACCATGCCTCTCTCGGGCAAACCACGTTAAAATATGAGCATTCCTCATGTTTCCAGAATATGAGCATCCCTCATGTTTTGTCAAGTAAAAATATGAGCATTCCTCATGTTTGTTTGCCACAGAGAGAACGCTGATGTCTAAGAACCCATCACCTGCTAGCGGTATGCGCCGTAAACCACGACAGGTCCGCAGTCAGGAGCGAGTCAATCGCATTCTGGATGTGTCAGAAGAACTATTTGCAAGTCAGGGCTACACCACTACGACGACCAGCGCAATCGCGGCTGGTGCCCAGGTTCCAATCGGGTCGCTCTACCAGTTTTTCCCCGACAAAACTGCGATTCTGCAAGCTCTGGCCTTGCGTTATGCAGAAAAGCTGCATCAACAGTTGGCAGCTATTGATGACACTGACCCAGCCATCCTCTCCTTGTCGGATTACGTAGATCAGTTGATCGATACCACTGATCGCTTTTTTACCGAAAATCCCAGCTATCATGCCATTTTCATGGAAGTTCAGGGCACAATTCGCGAATTAGAAGCCATCGATGAGGCGGCAGATGCCAGGTTAATTCAAGAGTTAGCCCAATCTTTATGCGAACGCGATGCAAAATTAGAAGCCTCAGATTATGAAGCGATCGCCTTTGTGTTGGTAAAAGCGATCGGGACATTACTATGGCTATCCCTTAGCCAAGAGAAAACGTTTCGACAGCGTCTGGTAACAGAAACAAAACGGCTCACTCTAAGATATTTGCAAAGCTACTTCCCATCCGAATCCATGCCACCTAAACGTTAGACAAAGAACAGCTAGCCGTTGGGCATACAGCTAAGGCGATTACACATAAAGAAAGCCCTAGTTCAGAAACCGCTGACCAAAATTCTCCCCTTACCAAGATACTGCTGGCAAATTATTTCGTAACTTAGCATGTATCTTGGAGGTCTTATTTGGCTGAGATCGCAGTGACAGCTTTTTGCTCATGCCAGGAGAGAATCATCGAGAGGGGTCGTTCGTTAATATCCATTCCTGGCCAACTTCGTAGGCATAGAATGCATAGGAGGCCGCACCTTTGATGCATAGAGAACTGTTAGTTTTAATGAGAAAATGTCAACAGCGTCGTGACCCACCTGACTTAAAAATTTTAATGCGATGTTTTCACCTTGTTCGATTAGGCTTTCGGTTAGGTCGGGGGTATAGTCAACGATAGCTGGCCAGTCTGTTGGGTTAACCTGGTTTTTAAGGGTTTCTCGCAGTGCGATCGCACCGCCCTAGAAGCCTTAACAAAATAGGGAGATATTTTATTTATTGCAGGAACGCAGTTGAAAATACAGTTCTGTATTGTTATCAAGCTCATAATCAAAAGCCTGATATGTGAATCAAAGTCTCATTTCTGCAGGAATAACCATGGACATTGCTAAGCATAAGCCGGAGCTAACGGTGCTGGGCCTACCCGCAGAACGAGGACGATGGTTATTCATCCCGTTGGGTATGGTCGTTTTGCTCTGTGCAGGCAGTGTGTATTCCTGGAGTATTTTTAGAAAGTCTTTAGAACTTGATCTGAATATTAGTGCTGCTTCAAGTTTGTTGCCGTATACGGTCGTACTTGTTTTTTATTCAGTTTTTGTGCTTGTAGGGGGGGCCTATATCCCCCGGCTGGGTGTCCGGTTGGTCGCCGCGATTGGTGGCATCTGCATAGGCTGCGGCTATATTCTCTCTAGTATTGCGGGCCATATTGGTATCTTGACTTTGACCTATGGAGTCATTGCTGGCACGGGTGTAGGTACTGTCTACGGTGTGCCGATGGTTGTTGTCGCTCGTTGGTTTCCTGATAAAAAAGGATTCGCTGTGGGTGCAACCATTGTTGGCTTTGGTCTTTCTCCTCTCATTACAGCTCCCCTAGCTAACTATTTGATCAATACTTATACGGTGCGGCCCACGCTGCGGCTGTTAGGCATTGTTTTTATGGTCATTATTTTGGGGATTAGCGCCTTGCTAAAGTTGCCTCCCCAGGGATGGCAACCCCGCCAATATCGAGCAGATGCAGACACTACCGATAGCCGCACCTATCCGTCTAAACTGACCAAAAGTCGGGCTTTCTATGGGTTATGGCTTTGCTATAGCATCGGCACTCTCATTGGTTTAAGCGCCATCGGCATCTCTAGCCCCGTGGGTGAGGAGATTATTCAGATTAGGCCAGAACTTGCAGCGAGCAGTGTTGCCCTGTTTGCGCTGTTTAACGGGCTGAGCCGTCCGTTATTTGGTTGGCTGTGCGATCGCATTAAACCCCACTATGTGGCTACAGGCTCCTATGTTTTATCTTTAATTGCCTGTTTGCTGATGCTAGGGGCGCAACAGGGCCAGGTGATTACCTATTTGGTTTCTTTTTGTATACTTTGGTTTTGTTTAGGCGGCTGGCTGGCCATGGCTCCAACCATCACCCTACGGTTTTTTAACCCCAGTCAATATGCTCAAAACTATGGGGTTGTCTTTACCGCCTACGGTGTCGGCGCCCTCATCGGTACATTAGCCACCGGACAAATTCGAGATTGGTTAGGCACCTATCTCTATGTGTTATATCCCCTGGCATTTTTAGCCATCGTGGGTATTTTAGTGGCGAATTCTATGCTCAAACGTGACCCTGGCGAGAAACCGTAGTGCGTGGGAGATTATCGATATTTTCGATGAATTGGGCCTAAGATTTGATTAAGAAGACGCAGTTCGTCAGATGACCCCATGACAATGATCAAGTCTCCTGAGCAGATCAAGGTGTCAGCATTCGGTCCAACAATGAGCGAATTGTCAGCTCGACGAATTGCCAGAATTAAGGCCCCTGACTGCATTCTTAGCTGAGTTTCTCCGAGGGTCTTGCCAATTTGTGGGCAATAGTCGGGTGAAATCAGAAACTCTTCTATATACACAGTGCGGTCAGCCCCGGTCAGAATTCCGTCTAGAAAATCAACCACCTGGGGCCGCAGAGCAGCGGCGGCCATGCGTTTGC
>JBHJIV010000155.1:0-7838 GCA_050043105.1 Leptolyngbyaceae cyanobacterium
ATCCCTCCGCCAGTGTAGGCATCAATGATTTTCTGTCGCAAATCCAGTGAGTATGCTTTCGGCATCAATCCTACCTACCATTGACGGTCTGTTATTATTCCTAATAAATGTACCTCGATTGATCTGAAATTGCTATATTAAAGGGCTATATTAAAAAATTGGCCTTATATATTAGCCATAAATTGGCTCTAGACGAATACCAATTTAGATCGATAACTTAGCAATATCTATTCTTGAGCTAGAGACTATTGTTATGAAAACAGTACGAACCCAGGTAAAACGGGTACCCAAGCGAGGTCATTATGACCTAGAAACAGTTTGTTCCATCCTAGATGCAGGGTTGATCTGTCATGTAGGTTTTGTTGTGGATGGCAAACCGTTTGTTATTCCGACAGCCTATGGTCGTATAAACACCCAATTATTTATTCATGGTTCACCCGCCAGTCGTATGCTGCAATCGTTGCAACAGGGGGTTGAAGTATGCGTCACAGTAACCTTGTTAGATGGGCTAGTGCTCGCCAGGTCAGCCATGCATCATTCGATGAACTATCGGTCGGTAATGTTGTTTGGAACAGCAGAATTAGTGAGTGACCAAGTAGAGAAAATGCAGGCGCTTTATTCGTTTACAGAGCACGTCATGCCAGGGCGTTGGGCTGAAACACGTAAACCGAATCAGCAGGAGTTAACAGCAACAACTGTATTGGCATTGCCGATCAATGAGGCTTCAGCAAAGATCCGCACTGGGCCACCGATCGATGATGCAGCAGATTACGACTTACCTCATTGGGCTGGGATAATTCCTCTGAGTATGCAAGCAGGGACGCCAATTGTAGATCCAAAGCTAGCAAAAGACATTATGGTGCCAGAGCATGTGGAACAGTATGTGGGTATACCGGTGATTCAGGAGTCTTAAACAATGCTGGCGAAACATTGTGTGCAATCTCTGTACATCACAAGAGTAAACTCTCATAGCTACTGAGACCTGAGCTAGCTAGAAATTTCCTATGAGAGATTTTCAGCCGAAAGGAGGTACGGTGAGTCCTTTAAGAGATATTGTTTTGTCTATGCCTTTGCCTTGAATTAAAACACCAAAGGTACCGAGGCCCATGGGATTCATGTCTATAAGTTGATGGAGGGCTTGGCGGCGTTGAATGAGTTGGTTGAAGCTATCAGGTCCGGGGGTAATCGACTGGGTAAGCTTGGCAACTCGGTCACCAAGCCCGAGGGCCATAAGAAATAAACCCTGTTGGGTAAAACCGAGGGTAGCGAAGCCAGTTTTCTCGCCATGGCGTTGTAAAGCGGTAAAGTCTACATGGGCAGTCAGATCTTGTTGACCCATGTTCGTGTAGGCGTCGTCGTGATGACGATGCTGGTAGTAACACTTGAGGGTGCCTCTACAGCGAGTGGGGCTGTAGTAACGTTGGGCAGTGTGGCCGTAGTCAATTGTGAGGAGAAAACCTCGCTCAATGTGGCTGGCAACAGTTTCAAGCCAGTCAAGGGCAACGAGATTAATTTCAGTGCGGTAACCATCGGGATAGATATCAGCCAGAAGATCTACATCAACTAGAGCAAGATATTGCATGAGTCTATCTGTAGACAGGGGGCCAAGGGTTTCTTGTAAAACATTGTCTTTGACAGTGACGTAAACCTCTTGGAGTTGGTTGTCGTGCTTCTCAATGATGTGGACGGGAAAGGCATCTACAAGTTCATTAGAAAAGAAACAACCGGTAATGTGTTGAAGGTCATCAAGGGTAGTCCAACTGACTTTTGTATGGGTCAAGCGCTCTTGTTGGATTGCACGAAGTGCAGGGGATTTTTCGATAATGATGTAATTGAGGGCAGCATAACAGGCAGAGTGATGCTGCTGTAGATAAGCAAGTACATCTGAGGCAATCAGACCTTGGCCTGCTCCCATTTCAACTAGGTGGAAGGGAATAGGCCAACCAAGCGCACACCACATATCAACAAACTGAATAGCAAGAAGTTCACCAAAGTCACGACCCACATGGGGAGATGTAATGAAATCCCCTTGGGGGCCTAAGACAGAAGCCTTACTGGTGTAGTAGCCAAAGCTGGGGTGATAGAGAACAAGATTCATATAGTCCGCAAAGCCTATCCGCTGCTGAGTAGAGGACTGAATATGCTGATCAATAACAGTTATGAGGTTGGAGGGAGATGTCATTAAAAGAACTGTTTTAGATAGATTTAGGTTCAGAATTTATGAGCTTGAGTAAGGAATCAAGTCTGCCAGCCGCCCCGTATACAGAGATTCAGGCAGCTGAGCCAAGCCGGTCACGGAGACGCGAAAATACTCGCCGTGCTCACAAGGCCCCTCAGCAGCACAAATGACTTACAAAAAACCATAAAAGCCAAAGCAACAGCTATGTGCGCCAAGCTATATTTTAGTAGCTCAGACTCACTGTTCAACAAAGTAGCAAAATCAATAGCAGCGCATTAAATATGGCTAGCTGTCTTTACTCATACTCTCTATATTGGCCAATTGAGATCTCACCACTTCAATCACCTTGATAGGATCGACCGGTTTTGCCATAAAGTCTGTGGCCCCCACGGCTTTGGCTCGCATTCGGTCAACAATGCCATCATTACCAGTCAAGATAACAATTGGTGTTTTACGAAACGCCTTCACGCGACGAATTTGTTTGCAGATCTCATAGCCGTTCGCTACAGGCAGTACTAAATCTAAAAAAATCAAACTTGGTTTGTGACGAATAATCTGTGCTAATGCCTGAATCGAGTCCTGAATACTAATGCAGCGATAGCCCACTGGTCGGAGCGCCTCTTCCATGAGATAGCCAACCTGTGGACTGTCATCGACACACACAATCAGGGGTAGGTTTTTGGCAGCTTGACGAGGAACCTTTTGAACTGTTGCGGCATAAGGGCTAGGTAAATCATCAATGCGATTAAGCGTGACCATTCCTCGGTGTACATAGGTCGCTATCATGCAGCCTAACGAAGATGCTTCGTGCCCCGTAATCTGACTCAGCTCCCTTAGCGATCGCGACCCATGGAGCAGCTGCTTCAAAATTTGATAGGTGCGAGGCTGAGTACATTGCTTAAGCCGCGCAGCATCTATGATGACCGGGGCTAAATTAGGTGACGCGTTACCGAGTTCCGCATTTTGCCAAGATTGCAGCTCCGTTCTAACTCGATAAAACAGGGTCGTGCTACTCAAAATAGCCATCGGCTCAGCCAATCGCGATTGATGGTCGGTGCTATGGGTAATTGTGGTGATCTTGTCTACTGCCTGACAAATATCAAAAAGTACCTCCGATAAAGTAGCTTGGATTATTGCGATCGCAGCTTCACGAGTAATCTGCTGCCGCTGCAGCAGCACAGACAAAGCTACATATTCCCAATGGTCAAACATGCCGGACTCTCGGAGTTGGAGCTCACTCGGCTGCAGCTCTGGAGAGTGAGTTTTGAGTAAACGTTGCCATCTTCGAAACCGATGTTGACCACCCCCCGCCCACAACAAACGCCCTACCCGAAAATCAAGCCACCATTGTTCGTCAGATACCGTTTGTATGCAAATGTATCCATTGGTCTGAATCTGCACAATTGTCTTAATAGTTTTAATCAGTGTCGCCACCGAAAGTCCCTTTTCCAAGGACAGCATATTGAGTACAGACTCAGTCATAAGTTTGCATACCCAGCTGCAGCTTCAATTATTTGAATTAGCCAATGAAGTCATTTCAAAAAAGACATCATCAGACCTATCCAATCGTGCTTTCTTAAGTTTCCCGAACCCCTGAATGTAATAACGACGTCCTTTCAAAAGAGCTAATTCCATCAACTGAGACAGTCTATAGAGCTAGGTCTATCCTGATAACCATGGAGAATGGAATTTAGAAATAGAAAATTTAATCCAGTTACAAACCAAAGTCTTAAGATTATTGAGCAAGATTTTCTCAATACTGTATTGCAGTCATAATCAATGCTTTCAAGATCATCTCTAAAAAGGCGAGAAATAACAGAGCTGCCCAATAGAACGACTATTTTTGGAAAGTGGGCAGTCAAAGAAACTATAAATTCAAATAAGACAGGCACTATACCTATTAATATTTGACAGAATTAGGGCATCTACATCTATTATGAAATAGAGACTTCAGATTAATTATCTTTAGCTCTAAATAGGTGTAATATTTAGCAGACAGTAGAAAATCACACTTTGATTTTTTAATTGTCATCTCGTCAATATTTTTTCTAAAATGCAAAGGTCAGTAATTCGCACCTTTAAGAATTACGATTGCTGATTTAAGTGATGAACTAGCCTAAGGTTGTTTCCATTTAACGAGTTCTTACAGCTAAGTCATCCCAAGAACCCGCAAAGCCGAAAATTAATAGCTTGTACTTTATGTACTGCTGATCATGCCAAATTGAGTTGATGATTGTTAAACTCTGGTCGTAATGGACATCCAAAAACGTATCACCCGTCAACGAGTAAATCATATTATTGATAGTTATCAGTTAGATGGCAATGATGGTGATGCGTTTACAAATTTCTTAGACAAATTATTAGAGATGTACCCTCAACCTTTGATCGAACTCGCATTGACAGAGGCGATTGTCAAAGGTTGGTCAGAGGTACCCATGCAGAAGGGGATGCCGTTTATCAAAGGGGTTCATAAACAACTGCGCTGCTGGAAACCTGATCCAGAACCATCAGCCCAGGTGCCCGGCGGCTTCACACCTCCAAGTTCAAAATCTTTAGGGGCTACTTCTTTGGATGTTAGAGCAATTAACCCAAGTCCAATTGATCCTGAATCAATCAATACGACGCTGACCTCCGCACAGTTTGAGCAAATTACGGGTTTGGACGCAAGTTTGGTTTTCGACAACGATGGGAAGGTTCTGCTACCTCAGCCGACCGGGAAGATAAAACCGCTTGAGCCACGGTAGCAATACCGATAACCGTGTAGCCCGCTTGCCTTAGCAGTGAAGCAGCGATATTACCAGTAGTGCCTGTTGTGTAAATATCGTCAATCAGTAAAATAGAGCATCGTATCGGCGGTAGCCGGTTACCTAGTTGAAACGCACCTGCCAAGTTTATTATTCGTTCATTTGCCCCCAGACGATGCATCGCATCAGTTGCTCTGACACGGACTAAACTGTGTTCGGCTAAAGGACTTCGTGTTGCCCGACAAAAGCCTTTAGCAATCAGGGCAGCTTGGTTATACCCCCTCTGCTGCAGACGCTGTTTGTGCAATGGAATAGGGACAACTACAAGTTCTTGATAATGCCCAGCTTGATTAGATTGCCACCATTGACCTAACAGATATCCCAACCACAAACCCAGCTCAGCTTGATTTCCATACTTTAGTGATGTAAGCGTCTGCTTGAGAACGTTCTGGTACATCCCCCAGGAAAAAACCGACAGTGTATTCTGGTGGGATATTGCTAACTTATTTGCTGGTTGCGTTTTTTTCAGCCCAGAGTGTGGCCACTTACAGGTAAGGAGTTGCTGATAGCAGCTATTACAAAGTGGTAACGATGATGCAGAGCGCTGGCAAAGTGGACATGGAGTTGTCAGAAAAACCTGAGTAAGCGCCTGTAGAATTTTGGGTGTCGGCATACTAGCGAGAGGGGTCAAAGCCCTTTCTTTGAGTGTGCACTGATGCCATACACTCAACTACTTCCTCTTACGAACCTTGACACTAGTAACACGACCGTCTGGATAGACTAGGGAAATAGTACTCCCTTGATCTGATTGTGTTTCAGAAGAAGACTGACTTTGGCTGTTTGCTTGACCGTTATTGCTTAACCCTATAAGACTGTTCTTGGAGATCATGTGGTTTGTTTCAGGGACGTATATAGCTAATTGTTCATCAAAGCAAACAGATATTGTCAGGGTGAAACCATGGATTTTATTCACCCTGTCTTGAAAAATACAATAAAGCCATTTAGATCCTTACCCAGATAGACTTTACGCTAATATTTAGAATACTTGATATGAGCCAGACAACTGAGTACATGGCTCAGCAAGCAAAAATATTTAAGCCTACTTCAAAGGTTTGTTGTCTTTAACTTATAACAGCTTCAAGAAATAACCCAGGCATCGGCCAGAACCTGGATTCGCCTACGTAAATTGTCATAACGTTGAGCAATATCTATTTTGGAAAATCTCCCCTACAGGCTGGTGGATATCACGTACAATCACACTGTTTGCCCTAATGTGGTTTTGAGCTAGCGCAGTACAATTTGAGAGAGGATAGACCCTTGAAAACGCGTGTGATTTTGGTTCGGCACGGTGAAAGTACATTTAATGTGAAACGCATTGTTCAAGGGCATCACGATGAGTCACTCTTAACAGAAACCGGAGAAGCTCAAGCACAGCAAGTAGGGCAATTTCTCAGAGGTATTACTGTCAATGCGGTTTATTGCAGTCCTTTAAAACGTGCCGCCCGCACAGCTGAACTGATTACCAAAACAATGGACCAGGGTAATCGGCCACAGGCCACTGATTTGTTAAAAGAAATCAGTCTGCCGCTATGGGAAGCCATGTCATTTACTGATATTGAGGCTAAGTGTCCTGACAAATATCGGGCTTGGCAGCATGATCCAAAGGAACTGAAAATGACCTTGCCTCAGGTTGATGGCACCACACGGGATTTTTATCCGGTACGCGCTATCTGGCAACAGGCAACTGAGTTTTGGCAAGAATTACTGGGCAAACACCAGGGGGAGACGGTTCTAGTTGTCGCCCATAGTGCAATTAATCGTGCCTTGGTAGGTACGGCTATTGGCCTGGGGCCAGAAGCACTAAATCGTATGTACCAAGCGAATTGCAGTGTAAGCGTTCTCAATTTTCCAGGAGACTGGGGCCAGCATGCTCAGCTTGAGTCAATGAATTCTACTAGCCATACAGGAAATCCAGTACCCTCACTACGCAGAGGGTTTAAGGGTCCACGCCTGTTGCTAGTGCGCCACGGGGAAACTGAATGGAATCGTGAATCACGTTTTCAAGGGCAAATTGATATTCCCTTAAATGATAACGGGCGTGCTCAAGCCGCTCAGGCAAAGGATTTTCTCAAGGTCATTCCAATTGATGGTGCTATTTCTAGCTCGATGCTACGCCCGAAGGAAACGGCTGAAATCATCTTGCAGGAGCATCCCGATGTGGATTTAGCAGTTACAGACGGTTTGTGGGAAATCAGCCACGGCCAATGGGAAGGCAAATTCGAGCATGAGATCGAAGCAGGTTTTCCAGGCATGTTAGAAGCCTGGCAGACTCGGCCAGAAACAGTCCAAATGCCTGATGGTGAAAACCTGCAGGATGTTTGGGAGCGGGCAATTAAAGCGTGGAATGAGATCGTTGCCCATTACAGTCGGCAGGAAACGCCTCAGACAGTCCTAGTGGTAGCTCATGACGCCATTAATAAATCGATTCTGTGTCATGTTACCGGCTCAGGCCCAGCGGCATTCTGGCAGTTCAAGCAGGGTAATGGAGCCGTCAGTGTGATCGATTATCCAGATGGAGTTGATAGTGAGCCCATGCTGAGTGCAGCTAACATTACAACCCATCTATCAGGAAGCATATTTGACACGACGGCAGCAGGAGCCCTGTAAAGATACCTTTGGGAAATTCTAAGGGAATGGATAGCTGGATACGACAGGTACACATACTGGACCCGACGACACAGCGAGACCAGGTGGGGGACGTGTTGATACGCAATGGCGTTATCGAAGCCGTTGGTGACAATTTGAATTTGTCTGATCAAGAGGCTGACAATAACGTTGTAGAGGTGGACGGTCAGCGCTGTGTGTTGGGACCAGGGCTGATTGATCTGTATAGCTGCACCGGAGAGCCAGGACAT
>JBHJIV010000156.1:0-21694 GCA_050043105.1 Leptolyngbyaceae cyanobacterium
GAAGATTGTCGGTACATGTCCCCGGTTAGGTGCAAGGGTTTTGGGCATTGTAGCTATTTCCCCGTGCACTTAAGCACATCGCAATAGATTGAAACCCCTGCAGAAGCGGGGTGCCTGACTTTAACAGCAAACCCTAATTATTTTGCCAATGCCAAGTTGGGCAGTAGAGCTGCAGGGTAGTCAGCAGATAGAACAATCCGCCACTTTAGTAGCGCTACGAGCTAGGGCACCGATTCCTATTTATCTACGGCCTGCACCTAATCAGCCTAATGTTGGCTATGGTGTGAATGGTGATGCCGTTACGGTAATAGAACGGCTAGCTAGCTTTTGGCCGGAAGCTGATGAGAGTAACGCCTGGAACCACATCCGCTTAGAGCATGAACCCTACACTGAGGGATGGGTTCAGGGTAAATTTCTGTTGATGGAAAAAGCTGATACGCACACACACGAATAAAGCACATATTAATTGGCTGGCAGAGCCAATGATGGGGTATCAAAGAGTTTTAGCCCAATCAGGTAGCTCTCGAAGAGCTAGAGTTTGGAAGTTCACTGTAGTCGAGATAGTAGGTGCGATCGCACCTCATCAATCTATTATCTTCTCGTCCTTGTTTTTTCTCAATACCTACCATTCTGTGTATAACACCTGCTCCATCCAAGGTAGTTTAATCACCTGAATACTCCAGGGCAGCTGGTCCAGTAAGACATCATAGGTTTCACGTTCAATCTGCAATAACCAATTGGCATTGTGGCGTCGCAAAATACCTGCCCTTTGCAGAAAAGCATGGCGAAAACCATCAGGGGTCATACTCTTTAAGGCTGACCAATTGTGAATAACCGCTGTAAGCAGCGTATTGCACTCAGTTTTTGCTAGTTCAGAAATCTCTAACCTAGCTGCAACCGGCACTGACAAATCTACTCCACAGAGAAGTTTGTTGAGCGGCAGTTGATATTCAGGAATTTCAACCGACTTATTAACTAAATACTGCAGTAACAGAATAGCCTGACCAGCTGTCCAAACATTGACAAATTGATTTGTTCGTAACAGATTTAATGTTTCAAAAAACCGGGTCAGAAATGGCCAAAGTTAAATCAAACCCGCATTTTGAACATATATTTCGTCAGATTTATTAAAAGAATCTGATGATTCATTAAATAGAGCAGAGGCTGTCAGGCTCTCGGGAGAACGAGCTGAAGACTTAATAAGTTGGGAAACTGTCTTGATTTGCTGACCTAAGGAATGATAGCCTGGCAATGTCTCTTGTTCGAGACTAGTCACCAGCGCAGCTATCTCGAGATATAGTGGGTTGATAGACAGGCTTTTCGCAGCACCCTGCAGTAATGAAGAAAGCTGGTGCAAGAGAGTGTCAATATTGGCTTGTAGAGATAGCGAGAGTGGTTGTTCGGTGTTGATTTTTTTTAATACAGTTAAGAGACTGATAAGATGCTCAATCTCTGATTGAAATCGAATACGTGTGTTTGTAGTTGTTTGGGAGCGAGCTGTCAGAATAGCCGGCAGCTCACTCTCAAAACCAACACCCTCAGCACGTAACTGATCCAGAGCACCGAGCATATCTTGCCAGAGAGTGGACGCACTAAGTTGAAAACTAGTAGCTAACTGCAAGAGTTGATTTCGAATAGCTAAATCTACATTGCCAGAGAAAGTAGAACTCAAGGATAGCGGTCCAAATATCTCTTGCCAAAGTTTGAGCCTAAACTGTTGAAAATCAATGCCTTGAAAGCTATCCATCTGGGGCAACAATACTTGCATATCTCGCAAGTAAGGCGATACCCACTGAGCGCCAACGGGGGCTAATAAAGCCACTAGCTTTATCAACGTTTGATCGGAAAATTGATAAATCAAACGCCTTAAGGCATGGACATGTTTGATTTTTGTCTGAATCAAGGCTTTAAGAGTGACGGGTGAGGTCTTGAGTAAATCGTCACAGTAGTCTTCTAAAGTTGACTGACTGAAGGAGGTACACCACCAAGGCAGATGCCCAGTCTGCAGGAAATAGCTAAAGAGTTCGAGTCGAGAGGTCGTTGAGTCAGTCAGAGAAAGTTGCCTAGCAGCTTTCTCCAAAGGCAGGATCTGACCAGCTTGAGACTCTACCAAGGAATCATTTTTTGGGGCTAGCTGCTGAGACAGATGCTTTTCAACAGCCGCAACAAAGTCTGTTTCCAGGGTTTGTAAGTCTATTTCACCCAGGTCAATATCGAGGGTATCGATTCTAAGAATGCTGTCTGGCTCACTGAGTCGATCACAATAAACCTCAAGCAGGGGAATGATTTTACTGCGATAGAGAACACTAACTCGATTTTGCAGCTCAAAAGCTTTAATATTTGACCCGATGTATAGGTCTAAATATTGTTTTTTGATCACATGGCGCTGTTGAGACATTAGGGCGCACTCTCTCCCTCATGGTTTTGAGATACCGTGAATGGATTGATTGTGCTGCTATCATTATCCCCTTCACTAATGGTCATATAGCCAATTAAAGCAGGAAAAGCAGGGATATCAGTGGAGCCCAGTTCTAGAAAATTGATCAAGCGAGTGGCTGAAGCCTTAGCTTCATTATCCGCATCAGTACCTCCTTTAACATCACCCGACAGGTGCTGAAGCCAGATAGCGTAGATAGATTCAAACCGTTGCATGTTGGCTGAGTCTAGCCAATGAATATGCAGCGTGATATGGGCAGGGGTTTCAGCAATTAGGGTATCGTAAATAAGTTGCTTGACACTAACTGCGCGAAATCGCTCAGGCCAGTCTGGAATAACAACACTAATCTGAAAGGAAAAGGGATCGGGAGAGTGATCGCTGCGAACCCATTCACCAGTATCTTCAGCCACAAACTCCTGAGCAATATCAAATGTGTCGGCTTGGGGGTTCAGCACGCGATAGGTGCCGTTGTAGTAGGTGGAATAGAAGATATTAACAGAGTCATCAACCTTGAGACCATGGTTGGGAGATATACAGGTAAGTTGACCTTGGGATGCAGATTCTTGAAATCGAGTAATGGACTGGGAAAAACTGAGGAAATTACTATCAATAACATTCGGGTTTGATGTCTCGTTAGCAGTGGGACTAGCTTCAAGGACTGGTAGCTGGCGAGGGCGTAAGAGAATATGCTCCACAATGTAAAACCCTTCTGTGTCGCTATCGGAAGCGAGAAATTGCCGATTTGGGTCCATTCCTAACAATCGAGCAACCCGTCGCTTTAGCCCTGATACATTGCCATAATTTTCAAACTCGTTGGGATTACGAGTATAGTCAAACGCTTGCCCTCGTCCAGTGCTGACTTGACGATAGTCTTGGGCAAAGGCCGCTTTACGGTCGAGAATGGTATTGGAGAGAGGACTGTTGGGATAAAGTAAAGATGAGTTAGTAAAGGTCTCACCGTATTGGGCAATCAGATGGTCTAAGAGACGACTCTGGCGATCTAGCTCAACCGTGGCATCGGCTGAGCTGGTAAGATATTGCGCATAGGTAGCCTGGAGAATCTCTTGAGCACCCGGAAAGTGGGCAATGTTTTGGGAAAAATAGGTTTGAATTTGGGCAGTATCGAGAGAAAAGAGATCCCTAATGTGATCGAGCTGAGCAAAGTAGTTAGCCAACAGCTGATCAAATACCATTAAATAGGCTTGCAGCTGTTTTGCCTGAGCTTTACGTTCGGGGCTAGCGGAAGCGGGTAAACCCATCTCACCAATGCCATAGGTGAGGGGAAATTCAGATTGAACCGATTCATAGTCTGCTAGTTCTCGATAGTTGCCCATAGGGACTGACAGGTTGAGGCTGTCATCTGGTGGGAGTGACAATTCAATGGATGAAGATTGAGATGTAGCCAGAGACATGGCTGGTTGAATCTGCTCAACATCCAGTTCACAAAGAATCTGACCTTTATAGAACTGAATATTCTCCTCCTGCACCGTTTTCTCTAGGGATTTTAGACGGGGTGTGAGCTGAGGGTCAAGATCTAGAGCCCACTCTTGCAACTTGGCCTGGCTACCCGAGAGCGTGATGCGTTTTACGGCATTCACCCCAGGCATATCTAAAATAATGCGAATTAAATCAGACGTATGAAGTTCGGTTTTACGACCAAATTGTTGCAGCTGGTCATTGTCAAGAAAACCATAGTCCAGGGCAGGTCCTGAAAAGATATCTTCAACGGGTTTGCCTTGCTCCAACAATACTGGCAGACTCAAAAAAGGTAATGAAGGGGAAATATAGTCTGCCAGGGCTTTATGGATAAGACCCATAAGAGCCTGAGGATCAGTATCTTCTGCAATTTCTAGTGCAGCATCAACGGTAATCTCCTCAAATCCCATGATGTGAATCTCAGCAAAATCTTCGCAAAGATTACGGTGCTGGTGCAGTTTGGCAGTAACGTTTGCTGCCAACTCAGTAGCCTTACCCTGATAGGCTAGTTCGGGTTCAATTAAAACTCGATAGAGACCGCATAATTGTACTGGCTCAGCTAAATCTTGACTGCTAAACGTTAATTGGGCGTTGGGGGCGTCGTAGTATAGTTCAGGCTGAGGATTATCAATAGGTTCTAGCCAGGCGTTTTTGACTCCATCGATATCAATCAGAAGCTTGCGATAGTCGGTGATAGTGAGGGGATTGACCGTGAGGATCTCCCTGGCAGTAAGAAATAAGGGATCTGCTGACTCACTGACAGGGTGGGCTAACAGGTCTTCTAAGCTAAAAGAGAGGCGATAGCTGAGATCGGTGACGGCATAGCACAGGGCCTCTAGAATGGTGATACCGGGGTCATGGCTGTTATGGTCGGTCCAACGGCTGCCTGAAAGCTGCTGAATGGATTTCATGCTTTCCTGACGCAAGAAAGCATAGTCCATACCAGAATGCTCAAGAGGGGCATTGGAAATGGTGGGGGAGTCAACCATGAGGGTAAAAACCAAAACTAAAAATCTCTTACCGACCTTTTATCCTTTGACTAGGGTGTCTACTGTTTTTTTGGTTACACCGTTGTTGGTGTTTATAGTTTCATTAGTTGACACAGAAGCTTCTTCTTCGTTTGCCTTAGCTAATTCTTCTTCTAATACCTGAATTGCACCTTGAATACGCAGCAGGGTGCCTTGAATATTTGTTCGCTTTTCTTCGAGTTCTGCCAATATTTGCTGACCCGATTGAAATTCTTCTTTGAGTTGTTGGAGGCGCTGTTCTAGCTGTTGTTTCATGAGTTTATGTCTATTTACTTATCAAACAAGGTGAGCAATAACTACTTTATGGCCTCTCTTTAAAGATCTCATAGGACTTTAGACAACATGATGAGGCGTATTGTGATTGTTATGGACCACCCTTATTGTCGAATCAGCACCAACCCATCCCTGCCAATAATGACCTTTCCATCGAGGATTATCTTGTATAGCTCTTATCATTGTACCTTTGGGTTTACCTGACAATTTTTCTTTAAAGTACTGCATGATCGGGTGATTCTGAGCGTTCCAATCATCTCTGCTTTTACAACGTATTATATCCAATTGCTCCATAATAGGCCCTGTAACATGTAGTTTTTCTCCCGGTGAATCCGTGCCGATACCAACATTTCCAGCACCATCTAGAACCAAATCTGTTGTTTCCCACGGCTCACGAATAAAGTAGAGTTTGTTGCTGTTTACATGGATTGCCCAGTCCTTGTGATCGGTATCAATAAAATCAATCTGAGGCGCGTTACTTTTGATGGCTAAATTGCCGCTATAGGTCATACCATTGGCGTCATCTTTCCCAGAATTATACCTGCCAACTACGGTAAGAGTTTGTTTCGGATTGATCTCACCGATACCAACCTTTCCAGCTGCGTCAACAACAAACCGAGCGCCATTGTTACCGACCTGCAACGTTCCGTCAGTGCGTAAAATACCGACATCATGGTAGACGTTCTTCTTGCCGAAGCTGCGAATCCATTGCTTATCAGTCATATACCAGCCACCATCATATGTCTGATTGTACCAACCGGTTTTTCCGTAGGTGCGCACCCAACCTCCGCCGTCATCACGGAGTGCGCCCTCTGGACTAAAAATGGCCCCCGTGACGTTTATGCTTCCTTGCACATCAAGCTTCTGTTTTGGTGAGGCTGTACCGATACCAACCTTTCCAGCACCATCTAGAACCAAATCTGTTGTTTCCCACGGCTCACGGATAAAGTAGAGTTTGTTGCTATTCACATGGATTGCCCAGTCCTTGTGCTCGGTATCAATAAAATCAATCTGAGGCGCGTTGCTTTTGATTGCTAAATTACCGCCACTAGCCATACCATTGGCAGCGTCTTTCCCTGAATTATGGGTGCCAACTACAGTAAGGGTTTGTTTTGGATCGACTGTACCGATACCAACATTGCCGTCTGCATCTACCACCAGAGGCGTAGTATCCCCTGCTTCATCATCAAGTCGCAGAATATCCTCACTGCCTGACTGTTGAATATGCAGTTTCGCCGTTGGCTGATTGATACTCAGACCCACATTGCCCGATGCGCTATCAATAAATAGCTTACTCACACCCCCGGTTTCAAAATTGAGTCCTGGAGTTTTTGCACCCGTTGGCTTTTGATTGACCCGCCAGGTATGGGTCTTTTTTGCATAGAAATCTAGCAGATTTTCGCTGTCTCCATGGGCTAAAATTTTGAGCGGATTATCAATGCCAGATGGCTTTTCGATACCATCATCTTCGGAATTTATCAGTGCATCGATTAAGTCCTTAAAGTCTCCCTCAGAAGGTTTTGCCCCGGTCTTAAAGAGAGTTTGAAGTTGAGTTCTATCTTTTTTGCCTGCCATGAGGGTGCTCCTGATGAATGATCAAAAAGAAATTAGAAAATTACGTTAGGAAGAAATCAACGCCAATAATCATGTAGTCAATGCCTTCAAATGCCTCGTCTTCATAGTCAGATGTGGTGATCAAATCGATGATGTGTTCTGGAGCAGACACTAGAATTGAATCCACCTGTTTGACCTGGGCTAAGTTGGTGGGATTCACATGGTAGATAGTGTCCATTTTAGAACGGCGGTTATGGGTCAACATGACCTGTTCAATTAACTTCAGATTGGTCACATAGTCTACATAAGGTCGAGTTTCGATAAAATGAATCACAGCTGAACTGTGGATAGAGCTGCCGAAGGAAATATCGCTTTGTTCTTCATAGGCCCAGGGAGATAGAAATCGAACTAATTCTTTATTGAGCTGCTTGAGATAATGGCCTTGTTCGTAGCCATCATGGAATCGTACGCCAATGCGATACTTGATCTGTTCGTAACGGGGGTTTTTGACAGATACTTTTACAAAGGGAGAGGTATGAGATTGAAGGTAGGCTTCGATCTCTCTCAGCAAATATTGGGGAGCTTTGGGTTCTAAGGGTAAAAAGGGAGCTGAATTAGCCAGATTGGGAATTACAACTACGGTTACTTGGGCCGCACTGGGTGCATTGGCCTGTTCGGCCTGGGTAAGGCATTTGACTTTATAAATTTGAGGGAACTGCTCTAACACCAGCCGTTCATAGTCCCAACGGGTAACAGCACGGCGCTTGTGGCGCAAATGCTCACCCACACGAGTGTAGAAAGTATGAGATGATTCTTGCCGACGTCCACCAAAGGAACTGTAGGGTTGTTCTATGGTTGCGATCGCACCATTATCATCCACCAATGCTTCGATAGACTGAGCCTCCAGGGGCTGACTCAGATGCTCAGGATCATTCTCTTGATCTACAAACGTTGTCGTCACCGCCTGGGTACGAATCGCCAAAACATCGGGAATAGCAGCGGCATTAGTCTCCACCGTCGCTCGCAACCAATGCAGTCCGGCTGGCAACAGATGATTTTGGCGGGTCGCCGCCTCTGGTATCGTAATATGCACAATGCCCGAATCCACTAAACCATTCGTGCTATCAGCCAACACATCTACAGGTGCAAACCGGTGCCAACGATCATCCGCCAAATAGCTCCACACAATGTCAGGATGGGTGAGATCAGCGTTACCACTACCCGACACCAGTTGAAATAGCAGTGTCAACGACTGGGGGGGCTGCACCCCTCGAAGGCCAATGAACAAGCTACCCTCGGTATCATTTTGAGGAAGTAAGAAGTATCGACCGGGTATCTCCTGGGCCGTTTGTTGCAAATCTACATAGCCAAAGGGGTGTAGTTGAAAGATTTTCCCAGCGGGAGCACTGTCAGTCTCTGCCCTGAGATCAATCTCGGCTGAGGCTTGATAGTCAAGGGAGATTCCTTTTATTTTGGGCGTATAGGGAGGATATACGACAAGATCTTGAATTTTTTTATCCTCAGTATCCGCTACTAAATCCTCTTCTTTAGCCCTAGCCACCTTGTTTATCACCAATGGATAGAGCATATGCTGAAAGTCAGGTTGGATTAACTCTAAGCGAAAATAGCGGCTATAGGCCCACAGGTCTTCGGTAGTAGGTTCCTCAGGTATGGCTATAAAAGCAGACTCAGGCAATCTAACAAACTGAGCTTTGTCATAGTGCAGTGTGCCTAAGGGCAAAAGTGTGGTGGTGCTATCGGCCGTTGCCGTACTAAAGAGCGATCTCGTGCCAATGTCATGCCAGGTACGATTGAGCAGCAACCCCAACTGAGCTTTAAAGCTATTGTTGTCAAGGGTCGGAGGCTGGGGTGAAAGACCGCAGCGGGGGTAGGCATAATAATGACTGGCATAACTATCCGGTAACCCCATCCACTCTAGATTTAGCGATAGGTTATCTAGTTTCTTAGTGACAATTTCTGGATGGGAGAAATATAAGGCCGCCCCAGGGATCGGTGGATTATCAAAGGGTTCAAAGGGGCTCCTAGGATTAAGCACGGTGCGATCGTTCCGCAGCTGTAGCGTCTGCAACTCTCGAACACTCACCTGCACATTGGCCTTTTCTAAACAGAAGCCCTTAAACAACTGGTAGGCCGAAGGCTGTCCTTGCTTATCTTCTAGATCTTCTAAGGTGACTGTGATAATGGGATCAGGTGTGTGGAAATCTGTGGTGCTTGTGGATGTATCCCCGCTCTGTTTAGAAGGAGCGATAATTGCAGGCTGGGTGGCATCTAGGGAAAATTTAAACTGCAGTGCATTCAAATAGATGCCCGTAGCCGAATATTGCTCAATCTGAGTCTGGGGTGTGGGGGTGCGACCAATGCGCCCGATAGGTGTGATGGTGGCGGTGCGATCGCTAATAAAGGCAGCTAGTTTATAAATCTCTCCATTTACCCCGGTCATCAGAGTGCCAATATCCTGGGGAGTAAACACCGTGTCAGCAATATCTGAAAAGCCAAATCGAGCAGAAGTGAGAGTCTCTAACCGTGCCGTTGGGGCAGCATTAAAGACAATACGATCATATTTTTGAGTTTGGCCAGAGGGGGGTAAATAGCCCCACAGCTGCACATCAACTCGCGTTGTGCCACCAACGCGTTTAATTTCATAAATAATGCCATCGGACCACACAATAAAGCTGCCAACATCCGACCGTTTGAATCGAAAGGCTCCCTGGGAGGGGCTTCCGGTCGCCCGCATTTCTCTCAGATCAGCGTTGTTGGATGCAGATAGTTCAAGATTGGTAATGACGACTCCACCATCGCCTAAGGTCAGGTTTGAATAGTGATAGATAGCATCACTGGAGTCCACCCAGCCCACCGCGCTTAAAAATACACCTGTGGAGCCCTCAACGGCGTTAATGTGATATACCCCCCCATCAGGAAATCGCAGGTACTGCCCCACATGGGATTCTTCAAAGGCAGTCTCAGGGGTCTGATACATTATCTCTACGTGGGTTTGGCCATAGGCATTTAGAGATGACTCTAGAAAAAAATCCCCCACCTGAAAGGTCAACTGATTGCGTAAAATCGAAAGCCAACCGGTTTCACTGCTAATGGCAACGGCAAAGGGTCGCTCTCCCTGCTTTAACAGGTCTTCTAACAGACCTCGGTTAAAGGTATCGGCTTGGCAGGCCAGGGTAAGAGTAATCTCACGATGACCTTCTTCCATAGTGAGCACGGGGGTGGTGATCGCCACCCCCAATGCCTGTACCCCGGTTTTCTCACCAGAGTTACGATCTCCTGGGGTAAGGCTTTGGGCGCGGGCTATAAAGGGATGGAATCGGGGGACCGTTAACGCCGACTCATCGGGCTTGGCGTCGGCAATGGCTTTGGCACAAATAGCCTTTAGCTCGGTACGACCAATGGGGGGATAGGTAAACTGACGTTTGCGAGTTTGTGCCCGCTCCAACAGGCGATACACTTCCGCCCATTGTCCCTGTTCTTGCTCCGTCATCGGACGATTAACAGGATTATTGGGCGGATCGTCTGAGCCAGCAACCACCTCACGGGCCATGTATTGCGCCTGGGTACCCATAATTTTTCGAAAATCAGCAACACTGAGAAACAGCTGTTCTTGGATGTAGCGGGCAGTATTCTCAGCGTTGGCTCCCGCTAACTCTGTCAGTAGCTCTGTCAAGACTGCAGGCTGATCTTCAGCAATTGGGGGCAGTGGATCACCTGGAGATGGCTCCCCTAGAACCAGCTGCCACAGCCCTAAAAATGCGACAGCGGCATCGTCGTAGTGTTCGCTGTGATGTTCCTGCTGTAGGCGGGTGCGGCGATCTCGATTAATTTTCTTTCGATAGGCTTTTTCCACCAGTCGATAAACCTGTTGCCATTCCGCTTCGGTAGGGGGCTTGACGTCTGGTAAATGTTTAGTATTCTCGCGGGTGTGGACATCAAAACAAAATTTGAAATCGTCCAAGTTGGCAAAACACAGCTGGTTGAGAATATAGTGCTGTCGAGCTGGAGCAACATTTTCTAGGGTATGATTTTCGACCGATTGAAATTCTCGAAACAGAGCAATAATTTCAGAGAGGGTGGTGTCATTGGTCCTATTTTCCTGGGTTGCCAACGGATCTGTTGCTGGCAACATGGGCAAGACACCCCCCTGGCTTGGGGTTCCCACAGCCCAGCGCAGCATTTTCTCAAAAGCTTCATCACTGCGCTGGTCGGCAAGATGGATATATCGAAGATCAATGTAGAGCTTCTCAACGGAAAGAGTTTTGACACTCGCCACCTGAGCCTGGGTAATGTAAAGGTTGTCATCTAGCTCATAGGTTAGGTCTTTGCCTTGTTGATCAACACCCGCACTCAGGTGCGTGCCCTTTGTTAGCAACGCATCTGTTTGAGTAGGTTCGAGGGTAAAAATAACGTGTGCTTGATCGGGAATAGCCGATTTCTCAGCTAGTCTTAACACCTGTCGATAATAGAAATCTAAACGACGCTGGGTAAGAGCCTTGAACTGCTGTTGGGGACATCGCAACAGCCTCAAAAAGGTGAGAAACAGGGCAAGATGGGGCTGAGATAGGGTCTGGAGTATCTCCGGTGCGATCAATAGCTGAGCCGCGTGACTCACAGCCCCAGCATCTGCTTTAGACTCTAGCGTCTCAATCGCCGCGGCCATTTCATCCGCATCTCCAGCAAAGAAAGCAGACCAATCTCCGTCCGGCTGGTTAAATTCATTAAAATAGGTCAGGTTTTGGGCATAGGCTTGGGCAAAGCGAATCCAGTCGGCCAGAGTTTGTTCGTCAATAGAGACATAGTTAGGATCTTGCGATCGCAACCGGCGTCCCTGTTGACTGGTTCCATCCCTAAACACCTGAGCCTTCATTTCCATAGATTCCTAGGCTCCCTTCCACTTCATATTTGTAGTTTGAAACATACCTTGGCCAGAATAGAAAGGCGTCCCATCAGGAATAGGCCCCCCTGGTGATGGCTGTTGAGCAGGCGATTGCACCTCAAATTTGGCCGTAAATACACTGCCCTTTAGCAAAACAGCCTTTCCTTCGCGGTTTGTTTTAGACGCCTTTTGATTCCCAGCCAAAGCCTCGATTTTTAACGTACCAGTTCCCGGAATAGAATAGGGACCTGCAATATAGCTACAGCCGGGTACCGAGACATCTTTCTCATCACCGTCCACACACACCGGCTTGCCTCCAATGGTATCCTTACCACCACTGCCCGCTAATGTACCGGGCTGCACCACCACAATAGCCATGCCAAATGTAGGCATAAAAATCACCTGGTCGCCATCAATCAAAATAAAATCGGCCATTGGTTTGCCAGTTGCCTCCCTAAAAAATGCTGGCCTCGTTCAGGTAGAACGGATACACCAAGTTTGAGCGCGTATTTGTTTGACGGACCGTATAGTCAATATCAATCAACAATAAGCCTGCTTCAGCTGGGTTAGCACTCACCTCAATGTTATCGACCTTGATTCGAGGCTCGTGATATAGCAGTGCATCTGAAACAATATCTTTAATCCGAGTGATCACCTCCTGTCGAATTTCTTCGAAGACAAACTGACTTAGCTCACAGCCAAAGTTAGGCTGCATCAGTCGCTCCCCCGGCTGAGTCGAGAGAATAATCTCCAGGCTCTGTTGAATATCAACTTCACCATCCACCATAAGCACCTGAGAACGACCGCTGTCCCCTCGATTAAACTGAGGTGGAAATCTCCATCCAGTCCCTAGAAATGAGGAATCATTCACCATACCCATCTCTCCTTCCCAGACCAAAGTTAATCACAATCCTAAACAGTTTCCCGTAACAAGACCGATTCGGGCAAGATTTACTTAACATCCACACTATCTCCTTGAAGGGTAATATTTTTGCCTTTAAGGATAATTTCGCCACTTTCAGCATTGATGACCATATCTTTGCAACTTGTAATCTCGATCCCGTTTGAATTCATCACCACCGAATTTTTATTCATATCAATAATTTCAATCCCCTTATCGCTCTCCTCAGTGAGGATGATTTTGTTACCCCCTGGTGTCTCAATGGTGATAGTTTCCTTTTTATCTTCATCATTAAAACAGAGCTTGAGATTTTTCTGAGTAACAATTCCCTTGTGCTCATTTTTTTCAGTAATCTCCCAGGGCGGCTGATTTTTTTTACTATGCAGAGATCCCAAAATAATTGCCTGTCTTGGGTCATCATTCAAGAATCCTAAGATGACCTCATCCCCTAGTTCTGGCCGAAAGAAAGTACCCCGGTTTGCCCCTGCATCCAACGCTGTCAGGCGAGCCCAAACCATTCCTTTCGAGGCTTCTTTTTCTAACGTGGGAATTTTCACTCGCACCCTGAGCTTTTCGTCTGGGTCTGCCTCATACTTATCCACAATGCCAACCTGCAATCCATTAACAGCTGGTAAGAGACCTGCGGCAGGGACATCAGTAATATCTGGACTATGGGTAAACCAGTGGGCAGACATACCATATTGAATGTCGGTAACCCAACCCTGGGAACTTACCTGATGCCGCACACCTGTGACCAAGGTTTTACCGTTAAACCGTGCCCCCATGCCACCTAGCTCTATGACATCCCCAAGATGAATATCCGCAAAGCCAGGTACCTGAATCCGACCCCTCACCATAGAAAGACGGCCTTTAATCATTTGAGCATCGGCCCAGGTCTGAACTTCTGATTCATTCAAGGCACTACTGGTAATCAAGTCACACTGTTTGGCCCCGATTTTGTCAGCTAATGTTTTAGGAGATAAATTTCCCTGTTTTATGCTGAACGCTTTGGCCTGCTTTGGCGATGAAATCAACGTTTGTTTAGTCTCATCCCAGGCCGTCCCTTCTACAACTCCACACAGATGCTGAATATCAGCATCTGTCTCAAATTCATAAATATTATCGGTACCATATTTGAAGCTACGTTTTGGTTTCGGACTTAGGTCCGGTGGTGCCATACTAATCTTGCCATCTTCCACCCGTACCCAATGACCATTGGCTTCAGCTCTCGATAAAATAAAGTCCCAATCGGTGCAACAAAACTGCACCATTTCGGTATGGTCCACCGGAGTAGGTTTAATAGTGTCTTCCTCGACGCCGTACTTTTTGGCATTTTGAAGAATTTCTTTAAAAATGGCACTATCTTTTATCTTGTTTTTACCCTTCGAAAAAACAAAATTCTTACGCTGAGTCGTCAGTGCGATCGCAGCATCTTTTAACTCAACAGTTAACAAAGAGTGATGGATATTTACCTGCAGACTATGGTGGATGACGATTCCTTTAAAGACGGTTTTTGCCTTTTGGGGAGTTTTGCTTTTTTCCTCATAGTGCAGCCGAATCTCGATGGTTTGCCCCGGTTCAAAAAAATTCGTATCACTCAGGGGAAAGACGGATTTAGCCGCATCACCATCGACAAACACAAGTTGAGCATAGGGAATACGGTTAATGTTTTTAGCCACATCAATCGATAGAACCTCGTATTGATGTTTTAGTTCTTTTTGACCATTTAGGATAGTGGCTGTTACAACACCTGTCATATTGCTCTCTTATGTTTTGGGTTCGACCGCATACTCCAGCAAAGAATCTGACTACATCTCAACCACTGATTTATTCAGACTCTCGTTTGCTAATTGGAGGCAAGTTAATTTTAGAGCCCGATTTCAGTCGCCTAAAGTTATTGAGCTGATTGGCCTGGGCCAGTTGAATATAGTAATTAGGATCTCCATAAATCTGTTCCGCCAGCAGCGGTAGTGTTTCAGCCGATTTAACCGTTCGAATATGGGTGAGGTCAGGGGAGCTTTTATTTTCTTGCTTCAGACGTTTAGAATCTTCAATATCATATGTAAATTGGGTATCAAGCTTTGCCCGTGTCGCTTGGCCGCTGCGATTAAACAGGGTGTAGCTAACTTGAACAGAGGTCAAACGACAGTCAAAGGTTAAATCTCCCCACACAACTTTCAGAAACTTAGGTTGGTGAAGTTCTCCATCCATATAGGTGGTCAACTCTAAAAACCGTTGAACTCGCTTATAAACATCATTTTTACCGGTGACTTTATTGACGAGGGCACTGCCTGTGAGCAGAGTGCCAGCAATACCCGGATTAGCAACTACTCCTGAGTTATCTAAAATCAGCTCTAGCGATAGTGTCGTGGGCTTTGAAAGAGAGTATCTGGCGGAACGAGTACTTGTATTGATCCCCTGGTAGGACTGGTATTTATTTTGATATTGCAGCGAATACGACTCAGGATTAAACATAACCTCAAACGTATCTTTTGGCTCACCACGCCTATCTGGTTTCTTATAGACTTGAATCTTAAGTTTCTCTAGCTGAAATCTTGCCATGGTCGTTTAGTTATCGTTCCTTCTCACGCTTTAAAATTTTCAACACCTGGGCGGTGCAGGCAGCAATAATGCCCTCTTTAGTGGCATCATCAAGGCCGCTATCAGTCTCATCATTTTGACCAACCTGAGCTGTGCCATTGACAATGGTCGCTCGTAAAATGAGTTCTCGAATTTCAACCGGCATCTCTAAATCCTCACACTTTGCAAACGAGAGTATTTAAGTTCCATCGTGTCAATCACAACAGAATTTTGATTGGCATCTAAATCAGAGACTGACCACTTGACAGGGTAGGCATGTTGAAATAGCCACCCTGAAATCGGCACATCGCTTTTATTCAACAGCATCACCAAGACATTGCTGGGTGAAAACGTCATAAAACTCATAGCAGCATTGAATTCTACATTTAGTAATGAACCAATTACCATGCCCCGCTCTAAGACCAAATTGTCATAGGTCACCCGGTTGGGCAATGTATGCATGAATAGGTTTTCACCCCCTTCTTTGACCTCTGTCGTCTCAATCGTTGAGGTCATACCAGAGACTTTTTGAAAACGAATATCTAGAGGGTTGGGAACTACACCCCCAATGAGAAACGTAACCATAAACGAGAACCCTACGGGCGGCGTTTGAGTAAACGAACGTTCATCAAACACTGCCCAATCAAGCGGTGCGCTAGCCATTAGTGTTTTTTATAGTGCTTAGGTGGATGGATTCTTGATCTCAAGATCGCTGGCCATCAGTTCTAAACTCTCAATCGCGACCTCATTGCTAGAGGCATTAAACGAAGGAGCATCTAGCTTTTTAGGAAATGCATTTTTTACCACCCATGATACAGTCGGTTCACCCGCCTCATTCAGCAGAGAAATAGTGAGATCTCGCTTTTCAACAGTATTAAGCTTAATCGTATTGATCCAGTCCAAAAGATAGCTGTCACCTTTAACAATGCCTTTTTGCAACGTGACATTGACAGGGGTGCCTAGCCCTGGCATATGCTTGGAGCCTTCGCGATAGCTCAAGCCGTCTTTATACGTAATCGTTTCGTACTCAATTGCCAGTCCCGATACTTCTGAGAACGCAATGGGCTCCTCATTGTCAATGGTGACCGAATAGTAGAAAACAGGAATCGGATAAGTGGTGTTTTGGGTATTGATTGAGTCTGCCATAGATGCTGTTCCTTATGACTAAATCATGGGTCAATCGACTGGGGTCTGTTAGGGATGAGGCTGCTCACCCTAGGCTCCTTCTAAGCCTGCTGCAGTTTATGGGAGAACCGCAACACAATAAACTCTGCTGGACGCACCGCCGCAATGCCAATTTCAACAATCATGCGCCCCTCTAGAATGTCTTGCTCAGTCATGGTGCGTCCCAGCCCCACATTGACAAAATAAGCATTCTCCGGAGCATCTCCGGCCAATGCCCCCTGTCGCCACAGACCTTCTAAGTAGGTTTCAATAATTGTTTTCACCTTAAGCCAGGTAATGGCGGTATTAGATTCAAATACGACAAAGTTAGTTGCTTTTTGAGTCGATTCTTCAATTAAGTTAAAGAGTCGCCGCACCGAAATATATCGCCATTCATTATCGTTACCCGCCAGGGTGCGTGCTCCCCAAATAAGAGTGCCCTTGCCTGTAAAACTGCGAATAGCATTGATAGATTTACCCGCTGTAGCATCTACATTGAGGTTGTCCTGATCCTCGTTGGTGATCTTGACGGTGGGGCCAATGACCGAGGCCAAACTAACGTTGGCCGGCGCTTTCCATACACCCCGCTCGCGATCAACTTTGGCATAGACCCCAGCAACAGCACCGCTAGGGGGTAAAACCACCCGAATGGCATTGAGCGCTGTTTTTATCTGGTTGTAGAGTTCAGTTCTGCCAGTTTTAACCGACGTATCCCCTAGCGTAGTACCCGTGCTAGATGCATACTGCAGAGACGTTTCATTTAGGGGAGTATCGATTGTTGTACTATCGTCTCCACTGGCAGCAAGACTATAATTCTCGACACTGGTGGACTTGGCTAGAATCTCGCTAATTGTGGCTCCAGCCTGAGGCAACCGAACAACTAATACCCCACTAGTATCTACTTCAATTTCAATGTCTTGACGACGCGTCAAGGTGATTTTCACCCGAGGATTCTCAGACTGAGGTCCACTGTAGGTGACCAAAAGCCCATCTGCACCTGTGTTATAGCTGCCTATGGAGGAAGCCTGTGTACTCGCTGCGGTCAGCCCCTCGATAACCACCGAATCATCCGTGTAATAGGTACTCAGGGCCGTTTGTAAATAAGGATAGTAGGCAGCTCCGTATTTGAGATCCGACGTACCAATCCCTTCTCTAAATTCAGTCCCAATACTGTTGGTCGTTTTATCACTGGCCAGTACATCAAAAATTGCAAAGCGATCTTGCAGCTCGGTACATTGCTTTAGTACTCCCTGGCAAAGGGTGTAGTAGTCAGTACTGGGTAAGTTAACCCCATCCGCTAACAGAAGTAGAGTCGGTTCGTCTTCTTTGCGAATGGCCGCCAGACCATCTTCAAAGGCTTTCTTATCAGGTTTAGCACTGTAGTCCCCAATTGAGACAATATAGCAAGGGCCACCGCCATTATCAAAGAACAGACGCAGCGCGTAATACATTAAAAACGTTGGAGTTGCCGTAGCGCCATCGGCAAATGAAATATCTGTAATTGATGTGGTTTTAGTCTGTGCATCCTCAGCCACATCAACCTTAAAGCTTGTAGCATAGGCTCCACCAAAATAAGAGGTGTAGTCTAAGAGTGAGCTAATGCGAATCGGCTGATGGCGATATTCGTTATTGTTACCGGCCTTTTCGGTACAGCCAATAAATGCTGGCACCGCTGTTGCCACCGGCACCACCGACGGTGGCAGGGTGGGCACCTCTTCCACATAGACATTGGGCGTTTTATATGTGCGCATTGGGTCTCCTTTATAAATTATTGGGGCTATGGGAGCCTATACATCTTCGAGCAGGTTGCTCACCTGGGTGCCGTGGTGATTGGGTGGATTGGGTAAGTGGGGAATCCACGGTTTGGAATGCCCTTGTTTTAATAGTTGGAGATTGGGCCTGCCATATTGTTGGCACGGTATGGGGCGACTCGACTGCAACAGAATGGGCTGTCTATCGGGAAAGCGCTGTTGAATGGCTGTGACGATGCGATCGCGCGGATTAATCTTTACTGATGAAAACGTCAGTTCAGCCCGCTCATCTTGAATTGAAAACGTCTTAGTCGATGTGCCTTTGTCCGCCACCAGATAATACGTCCAAACCTGTTGCTTAGCCGCAAATCTAATTTTAAATTCACTCATATCGCTAAAGTCTTGAGCAAGTGAACCATTGTTATAGAGAATAACCAGCCCAAAGACTGAACTACGCTGGGAAAATGGTAAAGCCGCCAAGGTAGCCGCGCACTGAGCCTCTAGGGGCGACCGGTCGGCTGGTAGTTTGGCCTGCCGCTGCACGACAGTTGTGCCCAAGTCTGACGACCCTGGCACCTTAAACCCGTCATTACTAAAAACATAGAGACTCTGGCTAGCCTGATACTCAGACTCAAACTGAGTAAACGACACAAAATTAGGGTTCTTTAGCCTCAGAACAAATACCCAGCTCAGCGACTCTGTTAGAGGCACAACGGGTCGTTGATTATGTTCTAGGGGCACCAGCATCTGAAAACCATTGACACTGGGTTTGAACACACAGCGATGGTTGCGCAGCAGACGCTGACAGGCCGCCGTCGGCTCAATAATAAAGTCAGCACAGATGTGCTCCGCATAGTAACGGTGGAGCAGCTGCAGCTTGAAATAAGGATGGTATTGCATCAGTCTGCTGCTAACGTGATTGAGCACTAAAGCCGGAATGTCAAAAGTCAACAACGACTAAACCTGTGAGGTCGCCACCTGAACCGTGTTGATCCCGACACCGGGTTCAACCGCATCAATTTCAGCATCTTGATAAACCAACATTCTCACCTTATAGAGGGCCGATGGGCTCACCGGCAGCTCCAGCGACCGCCACAGCTCACCTTGTTCCATAAACGTAAGATTGCCCAGCTCTGTCGACAGTTGTTGAATATCTGAACTCAGGCCAGGAAACTTCTGCTGATTAAAAATTCGATAGCTACGAAAAAACTTTAAAACCAGAGATAAAATCCTGAGTCCTTCCACATAGTCCTTAAAGTTTGCAATAAACATCATGTGCAAGTTAAGACAAAGCGTCGGAATGGCCGCAGCATTCGCCCCACTTGCCAAATGATTAACCTGATTTGCCCCCGAGCGAAAGAGCCGCTCTTCCTCTAAATTCACCAACAATGCTGTGATCGCATTGTTTTGCATCGTCATCTCCTTAGGCGGCTGAATTTCAGCAAATTGTACAATATCTTCTTTTTGACCCCCTGTTTTAAGCTTGATGTAATTACTTAACTCAGCCTGAAAAAAAAGAAGAGCTGCGTCTAACATCGAGAACCTCGGTATGCAAAGAACACATTTAACCGATTCGCTTTAAGCACAAGAAGGCAAGCCAAACAGCAGTGATCCGCAGATAATAAACAAACTGACAAAATTTTGGGAATTGTTGATCTTATCAGAATGTTTTTAGACGTAAGAGATCGTCGAATAATAACGGTTCTAGACCGATTCATCCTTTAAATCAGCAATCACAAATCTTGGTGCCAGCTTCCACCATTACAGATATTGTTGTCTATACTACAAGATGCATGTGCTATTGATTTTTTTTATAGTAACGATGTACGGAACAGTGAGCTATCTTACGAACTCCGTCATTCTCCCCCACACCCGCAATAAAAACCACTATCAATTCATTAAATTACTATAATTGTTCATATAAGCTCGAATTTAAGACCATCCTTTTATCTCTTCATTAGTCAGCAGTTTTTCGAGCTTAAGATATTCTCGTTGGGCTGCCTGACGAATATGCTCCATCGTGATGGGTGTATTACATTGAGCTGCCAGAAAAGCCGCATTTAAGGCAATATTACGAATGTGACCGCCCGCCACCTTGAGCTGCCCTAGCTTAGTAGCATCTAACCCTTGGGTTGGCGTTTGGGATGGGAAGATGCGCCGCCAGATTTCAGCTCGGGCATAGGCATCAGGCATTGGAAACGGCACCATAAACCGCAGACGCCGCAAAAATGCTACATCCAGACTGTCCTTGAGGTTACTGGTGAGAATAGCCAGCCCCCGATAGGTTTCCATCCGCTGGAGTAAATAGCTCACTTCGATATTGGCATGGCGATCGTGGCTATCTTTTACCTCCGAGCGTTTGCCAAATAGAGCATCCGCCTCATCAAATAACAAAATCGCGCCCCCAGTTTCCGCCGCATCAAAAATACGACACAGATTTTTCTCTGTCTCACCATTATATTTACTCACCACCGTACTGAGGTCGATGCGATAGAGATCCAGATTACAGGTGGCCGCCAGCACTTCCGCCGCCATGGTTTTGCCCGTGCCGCTTTCACCATAGAACAGAGCACTGATCCCCAAGCCTCGGTTGCCCTTTTGGGCAAAACCCCACTGATGATAAACCCGAGCGCTATGGGTGAGATGGGTAGAGATATCACCCAGAATTTGCCGCTGACGATCTGGCAGCACCAGGTCATCCCAAGTGGCGGCGGGCTCTATACGCTGAGCCAAATCATCCAAATTAGGACGAGCCTGGGACCGGCATAGCGTCCATAGTGTGTGTGGCAAATCGGTAGGGGCCTCTGATGTAGAACCCAGGGCCTGAATACAGACAGACTCTACTGCCGTTGGGCTGAGTCGAAATTGAGTAGCGAGGCGGTGGATATGGCCATCCAGCTCTAGGGCAGGGGGGCCAAGGTGGGTGTGCCAGAGGGCTGTTTGCTCAGTATGGGTGAGGGGGGGAATATCAAACGTAATCAGCGGACGGCGGACCTGGGGTTTACGTTCTCGGCTACTGATGATGACTGGGGTGCTGAGGGTCTCAAGAAAAAGAGAAATGGCTGTCTCGCGAGCCGGGTCACCAGGAGTTGTAGTATCACAGTCAAGCAGTAACGCACAGTTGGTCAGGATGGCTTCGCGTTCCCAGTGGCGCTGCAGCTGTCGTAGCTCTTGTGGATCGGTGGGGAGAACAGCCGTGGATAAGGTCATAAGACCCAGACCCATGAGGTCACAGGCAGCAACAGCGATTTGGGTGCGGGTGGTGGCGTCGGGGCCGGTGAGGGTGAGGAGGGGCCACTGGTGGTGGGGCTGTGACCAGGTAGCCACTAGCTGTTGGGCAAGGGTTTGGTAGGTGGCGGGTAAGTCAGTGGTGAGCGCCCTGGCTGGCGTGACTAGGTCAGATAGTTGCGGGACGAGGGCGGGTTCGCCCAGGAGGTAGCAGAGGATGCGACGGTCGATGGTGATGGGAGATTGGGTGAGGGTGCGGCCAGGCTCGGTGTGGATGAGGTGCCAATGATGGAGGGGGTTGTGGGGGGAGAGGACTGACCAGTCGGCTTCGGGGAGGGCGGAAAGGGCAAGGGCGAGGGTGGGGTAGGGTTTATTGGGGTCGCCCTGGGCTTTGGCGTAGAG
>JBHJIV010000157.1:0-25471 GCA_050043105.1 Leptolyngbyaceae cyanobacterium
TAGCTTGCAGCGAGCATCATCGACCTTCATCTGCCAGTCAACCCCACGTTGCCTGTTGTTGATATCGTTCGACCAAGCGGTTGTTTCCGCCCGTAGCGTATCGATATCTTCAAATCGTCTACCATCAATGCACTGCCGAGTCATGGCACTCAACTCGTTTTCTGCTATATTCAGCCAACTACCGTGCTTCGGGGTATAACAAAAGTCGATTCGCCGTACCAATTGTCGGGCTCTTTCGGGCTCAAACGCTTCGTAAAAGGCTCCCTTGGTGTGAGTATTGAGATTGTCACATACGAGTTGTACTTTCTCACAATCGGCATAGCGGGTCTCCAGGATATGAGCTACTTCAATCGCCCAATCCACTTTGGTTCGATGTTGACGTACACTCACCTTTCGCCAACCGGCTAACGGTTCAGTAAACATAAAAATACTGGCTGTCCCAGCTCGTTCATACTCATAGTCAATCCGTTGACCATGGTGAGCGGTGGCCGGAAGGGAGGGACGACTCTCACGCTGAAATTGGACGGGTTGTTCATCCATACAAAGCGTTGGGCGGGATGGGTCGTACGGCTGGGCATAGATATCAAGCACTGCTTCCATATGAGCCACAAATTCAGCATCAGCCTTGGGGGGAATGACCCAGTACTCGAGTTTGCGATTGGTCATGCCATTTTTTTCAGGGTCTGTCGTACTGTCTCATGGCTGACCGTATCCACCAGCCCCAATTCAACCACCTTACGTGCGAGTAAACGCAATGACCAATTGGCATATCCAGCCGGAGGTGCTCCTAATCGTAGGGCAATCACCTGAGCTTCCTGCTCACCGTCGAGGAGCTTATCTGTCGGGGGATACCGTCGCTTTGCTCCATTGAGAGTCACCTCAAATCCTTGCTCAACTAAACGGCGACGAATGTTCTCAACCGTCTTGGTTCGACAGTCAAAGGCATCTGCAATCTCTTGGTCAGTCCAGTTTGGTCCATTGGCATCTGCTTTCAGGAGAATCTGCGCTCGACGCACTTTCTGACTACTACCCTTCAGCTTTTTGATCACCTCTTGTAACTGATGGCGCTCATCGGGGGTTAGGCGGACAATGTACTTTTTCTGCATAGGGCTCCAACACACTGTGTCGAGCTTACCGCAACACTCTCAGTAACCCTAATTTTTAGTCTTGACGCTGCACTAGTTTTTTTCTGATGCTTGAGTCATGGAAAACTGTTGTTCATTGCCCTGGGAGCTGCCTGTTGCAGCACCTTCGACGTAGAGAGTTTGAGTGGGGTAGGCGAATTCAATCGACTTTGCTTCAAAGGTTTCTTTGATGGCTAAATAGATAGACTGCTGCACATCCATGTAAATAGCGTAGTCGCTAGTTTCGACAAAATAGACCACCTCATAGTTGAGGCTAAAGTCGCCGTAGGAAGAAAAGTGGGCGCGGTCAAATGTGACAGAATTTACGTTTTCAACAATTCCCTGAAGAATGCCGGGAATTTGCTTCATTTGTTCTGCCGTGGTCTCGTACGTAACCCCCAGGTTAAAGGCTATGCGCCGACGTGCCATCCGCTTAAAGTTCTGAATACGGGAGCTGGTAATATCTGTATTAGCTATAATCAGTTCTTCCCCAGTCAGACTGCGGAGTCGAGTTGTCTTTAGCCCAATGTGCTCGACTGTCCCCACCAGATCGCCAACGACGATAAAGTCCCCTAGTTCAAAGGGGCGGTCAAACAAGATTGAGACATAGCTAAACAAATCGCCTAAGACTCCCTGGGCCGCCAGGGCAACAGCGATACCCCCGATGCCTAAACCTGCCACTACAGCAGAGATATCAAACCCAAGATTGTCTAGCAAAAAGACTATGCCAATTGCCCAAACAATAACCTTGATGGCGGGCACTATGGCATTGACCGTCTGTTCTACAGCCAGGTCGTTACCCCGTCTTAACAAATATAGCCTGGCTCCATACTCCACCAGAGAGCCTAAAAGTTGAATAACGAGAACAGTCCCGACAGCGACGCAAACCACGTTAACTGACTGTTGCAAAATCGAATGTAGAGATAAGTTGCTTACGGATATATAAAACGAGCCCAGGCACAGCAGCAGTAGTACAGGCCGTTCAATGATACGTATGAGCCGGTTATCTAGATCAGTTGCTGTATACCGAGACCATTTTTTGATGCGAGCTACTACAACAGCCTTAATAACACGAATCGTTAACAGCGCTACCAGAAACGTTGCGATCGCAATTAAATAATCTCTAACTGTATTATTCAGAACTTCTGTACTTAAAAAACCGTCCAACACGTATTCCTCCGTTAAAACCTCAGGTGCTAAAATCAAAAATTTGCACTTGAAATTCCATTCAAATAAAAAAACGGCTGATAGTAATCCCTCTGTGGGTATAAAAAGTGTCTGAGCGCTGGTGCTCGAAAATATTCAAAATTTTCACTTGTCACACTGTGCGACCCTATGCCGCAGAGACGTTGTGCAGCGCGTCTAAAATTGACAACAGTTCTACAACAACACCGTTGGTCCAGCCAAACCCTATTTCGTTAGTGCTGTAGCCAAATTGAATCTCGTCTGAGACATTGCCTGAACAACGCTCTAGATCATATTTTTCTAACAGATAGCCGCAGCGCTCAAAGTCACTGAGGGCAAGGGTCACAAAATTCTCGGCAATCCGTTTGGCTTCGGCCTGATAGCCGTAGCGCAGCAGCCTGCGGACTGCAATTAGCTGCAACGGTGCCCAGCCAAAGGGGGCGTCCCACTGATTGCCTGAAGTATAGTTACTGGTGCGAATACCGCCTGGGGCTTCAAACTTAGAGAGATTGTCGACCACTTGCTGAGCCTGTTCAACGGTGGCGATGTCGGCCCAGAGCAGATAAAAGGTAGTAGCAAATTCATAGTAGCGCCGCCGCTCGTCGCGAAAGTTGTAGTCAAGATAGAGCCCGCTATGGCTGTCCCAGAGATACTCATTGATCAGCTTGGCCCGCTCGTCTGCTTTATCTTGCCAGCGCTGGGCTAAGTCGGGGTACTTAAGCGTTTCATTTATATAGACCAGGTCGCACTTCATAATATACAGCAACACGTTTAGACACACAGGAGCATAGTGGATAATGTCAACACTAAATGGTCCAAAGCGGTTGGTTGGGTCTAGACCCGATTCACGCCTGGAGCGATCGCATTTGTAAAATAGATCCGTTAACCGGTCGCCCATGCTGTCGTAATAAAGCGTTAGGTCATAGTCAATAACAGACTGGGTTCGATAGTAGTCTTTGATCCGCTCAAAGTGGGTACGACCGCCCTCGTCACGCTCAGAAAAGATAACTTCGGGGGCGGGGCCATCACCAATGGCATAGTAGTGAGACAACCCTATGTTGGCATCTAGGTGGGGTGGGACATTCCAGTAATAGTAGTAGCTTTCGAGCTGGGGAATGGTGGAGCGTAGCCAGTCGATATCTTGACTGTGGGAAAACCAACCCAACACCATTCTCCAGGACTAGATGAACAATGGGAGAAATAAATTCACATAATGAACTCTATCAAAAGCAAAACCAAGTAAATGACTCGTCTGCACCTCTCCTAAGCGTGCTTTGGACGCTTTGATTTAAAAACTGGTGCGTAATGAAGAGAAAATTTGATCAGATATCGTCATCGGATCGTAAGGTTTAGTAATAATCGATGAGACATCTAACTTGCCAAAGAATTCTTTCTCGTGAGACTGAGCTTTGGCTGTCAAGATAATGACCGGGATCTTTTGTGTTTTGGGGTTATTTTTTAAACGTTTCAAAATTGTTAGCCCATCCATACCCGGCATCATCATATCTAACAAGATGACGTCGAGTGTCTCTGACTGTGCGATCTCAATTCCCTCAGGCCCATTACTGGCTTTTAACACATCCCAGTGACCCGTAATCTCTAAGCAAAGCTGTGTTGCTTCTCGAATGTCGGCATCATCGTCAATAATGAGAATACGCCTAGTCGTCATCGGTGGAGGTCTCCTGTTGAAAAAATGGAGCGGAAGTGTCTTCTCTAGAAACTCTGGGTAATATGGGCAGGGTAAAGTAGAAGGTACTCCCGGCCCCAACAGCGCTCTGGGCCCAAATTTTCCCCTCGTGCTTTTGCACAATGCTGCGGCAGATGGCAAGTCCCAAACCCGTTCCCCCCTGGTGACCAACGTCGGACCCATCTAGTTGCTCAAAGCGATCAAAAATAACCTCGACTTTATCTTTGGGAATTCCCTGCCCGTAATCTTTAACGGCGATTAGCAACAGTGACTCAGCAATCGCTAAACCAGCCTGTATCGCATCTCTCCCGTTATTATCTAAGCTTTTTTCGATAAATGATACATTCTTGACATGAATCTGCTGAGCATTGACCTCAACAACGGTGCCAGCAGGAGAGAACTTGATCGCATTACTCAGTAAGTTAGTCAGAGTTTGAATGATCCTATCCGGTGCGACCCATAGCTGAACTGAAAGCGGAGAAACAATCAGTTGAATATCGTGCTTCTCGGCCATAGCCCGCATTTCATCTGCAGCTTGAGACATAATACTAGACAGATTACAGGTTCTTTTATTAAGGTCTACCTTGCCGAGCTTAATACGCTCAACATCTAAAATATCGTTGATTAATCGTACATGTCTGTTTGTTTTTGAAAACGCGATTTCGTCCATGCGCTGGCGTTTGGCATCTGAGATATCTATTGTTTCTTGGGCCAATAGCCCCAACGCTGCTCGGATGGAGGTTAACGGCGTTCGTAATTCATGACTGACAACGGCAATAAATTCATCTTTCATCGATTCAATCACTTGCCGTTCGGTAATATCCTTAAAGATAACAACTGCACCAACAATCGTATCATTCTCATAAATCGGGGTGCTGACGTATTCTGTAGGAAATTCAAATCTCCCCAGCCGTTGAAAGATGTCACCAGCGACATGACAGGTTTGACCCTGTTTTAAGGTCTTAAAGATAGGGTTCTGTTGCCAACTGTAGGGTATTTTTTCTGACGATGCATGATTTACCAGCCTGTGCATAAATTGACCGATGAGTTTCTCTTTTGCATAACACAATATTCTTGCAGCGGCGGTGTTGACAAACTCCTTTTTACCGTCAGGATCTAGAACATAAATACCCTCACCTGCAGAATTAAGAATCAGTTCATTTTGATGACTAAGACGCTTGAGTGAATCCCGAGCCTGCTGCAGTTCTCTCAGGGTACGCTCTCGTTCTTCAATTTCTTGTTTTAGGTCTTCATTGAGCTGCTGCAGTTCGAGGGTGCGCTGTAGTACCCGCGACTCCAAGTCAGCATTTAATAATTGAACTTCTCGATATAGCTGAGTTTGATAGATAATTGAGGCAAATCGGTCGGACAGCTCATGAAAAAGACCAACTTCATGGGCTGTCCAAGGATTGGCCTGATCCTGCTTTAGCTCTCGCCAAGTTTCAAAAGATTGACGTGGGCGCTGCTGACGTGGGTCAGAGGTGTCTAGTTTGCCTGCCCAAATAGTTTCATAATCAATAGACTGACGAAACAGGCTCAGATATCCGAGAATACGATTGTGATGGGTTAGCTTAGCAATCATTACACTTCGAATACCGCCACCGATTAGGGCAGACGTCAGTGTCCATGAAAGCTGAGTCTGTTTGATATCAGACATAACCCACAGTTGACCAACTGACTGATTAGGGGATTCAGTCTCAAGCCAGCGTTGCCAGTCTGGGAGCTGCTCTAAGATTTGCTGGTGGCGTTTAGGTAAAACAATCTTGGTTAGCTCAGGTTGAAGACCATTAAGCACGAGCTGACCCTTGGATTCTGCATCGTTTTTTGTAATATAGAGTCTGCCACCTACACTTTGTAAGTCTCTAACTGTCTGGTCAAGAGCCTTTTGCAAAGAATCTTGGGGTGTAGAATGCAGACGTGAGACAACTTGATTGATAATTGCCTCATGTCGTCCTTGTAGGCGGGTCAGGCGCAGTAGATTAGCATGGCCAATCGCCACTGCAACTTGATCGGCAATTAGCTGAACCACCTCTAATTCTTTACGACTAAACCTGCGGGGGGCACTATTGTGGGCCACTAACAGCCCCCAAAGCTGATGGCGGTGAAAAATGGGTACAGCCAAAGACGCTTGTACTCCCATTGCCATTAAATAGTCAACATGACAGGGGTCAACCGGACGAACCCACAGGTTAGTTTTTAGAGGCTCCTGAGTTGTTTTATTAATCAGTGGACTGATGCCGATTTCTCGTTTTTTAACGTTAACAATCGTGCGCTGTCGGGCCTTGATAAACATCTCACGAGCGTGCTCTGGAATATCACCTGCTGGAAACCGATGGCCTAGTAGTGAGGGCAACCGTTCGTTTCGAATGGCCTCTGCAATCACTTCGCCACTATTGTCGTCATCAAACCGATAAACTTTGACCCGATCGGTTCCTAAGAACCCTCTCATTTCGTTGACAGTAGCGCTTAAAATTTCAGGTAGCTCAATCGACTGACGAATGCGGTCGGTCATTCGATGCAACAGTTCCTCAGGGGTTTTAATTGCTCGAATAGATTGGAGAGTCATGAGAAAAGCAGGGGTATAACGGTTTCTAAAATTGAGCTGGTTTCTTGAGCTATGCCTGCATTGTTCAATTCTCTTTGGAAGTGCAAACGTCTCCAAGATGTAAAATAGAGGGTTGAGCCCTGGCGCGATCAACTAATTAAAGACGCTGTGCTCAGTTAGCGTAGCCATGGCCTGCTGAAGCTGAGATCGCCTCAGCTGATTACAGAGACGGATCAGCAGATCTGAGTCAGCCGATGATTTTTCGACTAAATCATCAGCCCCAGCTCTAAGAGCCGCCGCTTTTGAATCAGCATCGCTACGGGCTGTAAAGAAAATGATGGGTAGCTGATGCCAAATAGGGGCCTGACGGACGGCCTGGCAAAGTTCCATACCCGTAAAGTCCGGCATTTCCATATCTAGTAAAAGCAGGTCTGGGCATGCTGTTTGTAGCGTGACCCAAAAATCAAGTGGTTGACTGAGGGTCACCAGCCGCAGTCCTTTGGGTTCTAAGAGAACCCGCAGCGCTGCCAAGACTTGTGGATCATCATCGACGGCTAATACGGTGGGTCGTTGGCGATGCGATCGCACCTCTAACACACTCTTGAGCATGGTAGAAACATCTGGGCTATGGAGAAAAGAGTGGCTGCCTAGCTGAGCGGCTTTAACGCGACTGGCGAGACTGCCATCGACACTACCGATTAACACTGGCAGCGGCGGCAGCTGATTGATTAAATTCGACAGTCGCTCTAAATCACCCTGATCTAGAGTGGCCAAACAGACATTGAATAAGACTACATCCGGTAGCTCAGCTTTGAATTCAGCTGCGTCTGGTGAGCTATCTGCTTGCACTTCATGGCGCTGGGTGACCTTGATTGCTTGCCGTACCGCTTCTAATGCCGATTCGCTCAGCGCCACCTGCACAGTCAGGTTTTTTGCTTGAAGGGCTTTAATCAGCTGATCAAATAAGTCTGAATTGTTATCAATCAAAACCAATAGAGGAGCAGCTAGCCCGGTTTTTGACTGCTCTATTTGATCACAGGTTTGAATGAGTTGTTCTTCTAATGAGTTAACTAGCTCAGTCAGCTGTTGTTGATCATAGGGGTTAGTCAGCGTATCCTGCCGGAGAATTGTTTCAATCGCTCGGGCCAAATCAGAGCCCAAGCGAAGACCAAATATACCCAGCGCCCCGGTTAGACTATGGGCAGCCCGAACCGAAGCCTGTTGCAAATCATGAGTAAGACAATTATTCTGTAGTGCTTGATTGGTTTGCTTTAATAGCTCAAGTCGTTCCAGCTGCTGAGGCTTGACCGTTGGCCAGAGCGTCACCAAAGCGGCTCTGGTCTTTTGATAATACATCACAGGATTGCTGCTGCCTAGAGCCGGTTGAGCGGGTGCTTCAGATGTATCAGTCGATTTAAGGCGATAGCCAACACCATATACGGTTTTAATCAGATCGCCCGGTGCCCCCGCTTCAGTTAGCTTGCGGCGTAATCCTTTCACATGGGACGTGACCGTATCTTCACCGGGGGCGTCACTGCAGCTCCAGAGATTATCTAAAATAGCACCTCGGCTAAACACCTGAGATGGGTTTCTCATAAATAACTCCAGCAGCCCATATTCTTTTGGCGTCAGCTGTAGAGTAATCTCTCCATAGTTAACGTCTCGACTATTGAGATCTAACCGTAGCTTACCCCACTCAAGTGTCGATAAAACTGGTGTGTGAACGCGTCGTAAAAGAACTCGCACCCGTGCTAACAGTTCTTCAAGTTCTAGAGGCTTGATCAGATAGTCGTCAGCTCCTGCATTCAGTCCGGCAATTTTTTTGGTGTTAGAATCTAGGGCTGTCACCAACAGCACAGGCATATTGTAAGAACGCTCTCGTAGACGACGACAAAACTGCAGGCCATCTAACTCAGGCAACACAATATCTAAGACGACCAAGTCATAGCTAAAGGTGCTAACAAGATGCCAGCCAGTCTGACCATCATTGGCAACATCTACAGCATAATTTTCATCAGTCAAAACTTTCTGGAGAGCTTTGGCAACTGATTCATCATCCTCAACGAGTAGAATCCTCATAATTGATTGCCTGTATTAAACAGTTTTTTATTAGTGAAATTGAGTTAAATCGGTGATGTTGTCTGAATGTATGGTCCATTTTTTTATTTAAATAAATATTAATGAATTCTCCCTTAACTTATCACTGAGTTTACAAAAGTTATATTTGTTATTAATCTAAAATTCAGCGGTGTGAGGCTCAAAAGCTTTTCTACTTCTTGATACATTCTCGATATAGAAGGCTGTTTATAAAAATCTTCTGTGGATAAAAGTAGTGAATAGCTAGAGGGGAAGATGTCTTACCCAAATTTTTGGTGTCTCGTTAAGTCTCCCCTCTGGATGCTTACTCAAGGTGTGCCATGAAAATAGGTGCCATACTGTAAGCCGGGAAAAATGCGATTTAGTTCAATCATCACTCCAGATAAAATAACCAGAGTGGCTGCGGCCATGATGGGGGCACTGGTCAAATATTTGATGAAATATTGCATAGAATTCTCCTGGTTAAAACATTGATATTGCTGTTCCTCGGGACGGTTTTGGTTGTGGCAGTTAAATAGCCACGGCTCTCGACTCATGCCCTCAGCGATCGCAACCCATCTATCGAGGGGATACCGACAGCTCAGAATCTTTTGTTGTGAGTTCTCCGGAAAGCAATTCTTTGACCGCTAGTAGAGGCCACAGTAGTCCTTGTGCAAAGGAACGAATGGCTAATGGGATATCGATAAAGATTTCAAACTCCTCTGGTTTAGACGATTGCTTAGCGTCAATTAGGTAGGCTCGACCCGACCAGCCGACAAAGCCTGCAAAGTAAAAGAAAATAACAAAGGGAATAATCACATCTAGGGCTCGGTCAAGTCTGAGCTGTAGATGCGGTAACCCATCGTCTCCACACAGCAGATTAGAGGCATAAAGCTGATAGGGTTGCTCAAAGTAATAGCTCTGGGGCGCATTATACATACGTTCTTGAAATGCCCCTGAGGTTTGGCAAGGAACAAGATGGGTGCCTGTATCTGCCACGGCAGGTGAAGCAATGCTTGTCCAAAGCATTGTCGTCAACAAAATTGCAAAAAGCTTTTGCATAACACTGTCTCCTATTAGATTAAACCAAACTAAACCGGCCTACAGCGGTGTACTTTCGATAAAATCACCTTTCATGACGGGCTGAGATTCAGATGGTAACGATGTTGACACTTCTCCCATTATTTGCTCGCTATTGCTTTCTTTTTCAATCCAGAGAAAGATAATAGCGAAGATAGGAAACGGCAGAATATAAAAAATCAGCGGGATCATAATCCAGGGTAGCCATGAAATGGCATAGTCTCCGGTCAGTTGAGTCATATCGGTCATGGGGCTCCTTTAGATGTCTAAACAGCAATTCAATTGTTGTTGGGTCCGCGTTTAACCCAGACCACCTGACATAACGGCGTGGCTAACATTGACGGCACCGCGCAAAATAGCATCCAGCTCGTCAAAGTTTTCTAGCAACATGTAGGCAAAAATGGCTCCCCCTGTGGAGCCTAGCAAAATACCTCCGCTGAGCTGAAACCAGTCTTCTTTTTTACGCATAGGGCGCAGCGGGTCTCGGGAGTACGAGCCATAAGCCCCCTGGGGGTTACCTTGGAACGTACTCAAAGCAAAAATGGAAATCCCTAGACAGGCGGATACAGTGATGTAAATTGCCGTGATTAGGCCACTTAGATTGGCCCCGTGGGCAGTCTCGCGCAGCGGTCCTACCACCACTTCTGGGCCTACCAGGAAATACCCGTGGGCCATGCCGATCTCTAACCCTCTTAAAAAGGGTGTGAGCCCAGCACGATAGGCTGGAAGATTGTTGATGTAGGCCTTTGCTAATTTAGAGCTATTGATGGGAGTTGCTAGATTTCCCAGCCAAGGGTTGTTCCGATAGGGCTGAATTGGATCATCCTTGGAATAGGCATCTGACCAAGTGGGTGTGGTTGACATTAGTAGTCTCCTCTGTAGCTTAGCTGGTAACTCTGTCGTCAGTAAGAAAAGTCTTGACCGCTGACCAACGGCCAAGACTCGTGTACGCAAATGAGGAGTTCGCGTAGTTAAACTCGTGCTGGCCAATAGGGTGGTGTACTCAGATCACGGAAATCGGCTCGCTGTCGACGCAATTAAAAATGCGCCATAGGTAGCAATGTAGCCAACGGTAAAATGGGTCAGCCCCACTAGCCGGGCCTGTACGATTGATAGGGCAACCGGTTTATCTTTGGGATATCCAAAGGATAACGGTGTATGTTCATGGGCCCACAAGAGTGTTTCAATCAGTTCTTGCCAATAGCCCCGCCAGGTAATTAGGAACATAAAGCTCACAGCCCAAGCCAGGTGGCCAAAGAGAAACATCCAGGCCCAAACGGCCAGATTATTGGTGCCATAGACGTTATATCCATTGATCAGCTGGGATGAATTGAGCCATAGATAGTCACGGAACCAGCCCATCAGATATGTGGAGCTTTCGTTAAACTGGGCAACATTACCACTCCAAATGGCTAAATGTTTCCAATGCCAGTAAAAGGTGATCCACCCCAGGGTATTGCGCATCCAATACATGGCTAAATAGAATGTATCCCAGGCGGAAATATCACAGGTGCCGCCACGGCCTGGCCCATCGCAGGGAAAGCTGTAGCCAAAATCTTTTTTATCTGGCATTAGCTTAGAACCACGGGCATCCAATGCGCCTTTGACTAAAATCAAGGTGGTGACATGGAGACCAAGTGCGATCGCATGGTGAACCAAGAAATCGCCAGGACCAATGGTGAGAAATAGCGAATTAGTACCGCTGTTAATGGCGTCTAGCCACCCTGGCAACCAGACATCGCCATGGTTAGGCCAGGCGGTGGTGGCAATACTATCCGAGTTCGATAGCAGGCTATTGATACCGTATAGGGTTTTGCCGTGAAACGCCTGAATCCACTGGGCAAAAACAGGTTCCACCAGAATCTGTTTTTCAGGTGCACCAAACGCCACCTCACAGTCGTTGAGCACATAGAGACCCAGGGTATGGAAGCCTAAAAACAGAGAGACCCAGCTCAAGTGAGAGATAATGGCCTCTTTATGGTTTAGCACCCGAGACAGCACATTATCTTCGTTCGCCTGTGGATCATAGTCACGGATTAAGAAAATAGCACCGTGGGCAAAGGCCCCCACCATCAAGAACCCAGCAATATACTGGTGGTGAGTATACAACGCCGACATGGTGGTGTAATCACGCGCCAAAAAGGCATAAGGGGGCATGGAGTACATGTGCTGAGCGACCAATGAGCACACCACCCCTAAACACGCCAGGTGCCACCCGAGTTGAAAGTGAAGAGAATTGTTGTAGTCATCATAGATGCCCTTATGGCCACGACCGGTACGCGGTGCAATAAAGAAACCACTCCATCCAGGCCCTTGGAGAGACTCGGTCATTTCTTTAATGCTGTGACCAATACCAAAGTTGGTGCGATACATGTGACCAGCAATGATAAAGATAACGGCAATGGCAAGATGATGATGGGCCATGTCCGTTAGCCACAGAGACTCGGTTTGAGGATGAAAGCCTCCCAAAAAGGTGAGAATGGCCGTGCCTGCTCCCTGAGCGCTGTTAAATAGGTGGTCTGCGGTATCAGGATTTTGAGCATAAACACCCCAGTTGCCTGTAAAGAATGGCGTTAGTCCGGCGGGGTGGGGCGGCGATGCCAGCAGGTTGTCCCAGCCGACGTGCCGACCGCGTGATTCAGGGATGGCTACATGAATTAAATGCCCGGCCCACGCCAGGGAGCTGACGCCAAACAAACCTGCCAAATGGTGGTTCAGGCGCGATTCAGCATTCTTAAACCAGGCCAGACTTGGACGAAACCGAGGCTGCAGGTGTAAAAACCCTGCATAGAGCATCACCGCTGCTAGCACCAACAAAAATATTGACCCCACAAACAGGTCGCTGTTGGTGCGCATGCCAATGGTGTACCACCAGTGATAAACGCCGGAGTAGCAAATATCGACGGGGTTGTTGGCCCCGGCCTGGGTATAAGCCTCAATCGCAGCTGGTCCAAACTGGGCATCCCAAATAGCGTGGGCAATGGGTGACGTATTTAAAGGATCTTGAATCCATCTTTCAAAATTGCCCTGCCAGGCCACATGAAACAAAATGCCTGATATCCATAAAAAGATAATGGCGAGATGCCCAAAATGGGAGGCGAAAATCCTTTGATAAAGACTTTCCTCCGTCATCCCGTCATGGCTTTCAAAGTCATGGGCCGTGGCGATGGAATAAAAGAGTCGACGCGTGGTCGGGTCTCTCTGTAGATCCTGACTAAATTTTGGAAATTTTGTCGCCATGGTTCTAAATTGAGCTTTCAGTAACGCATTTGAGAAAATTAAACAGTGAGAGTTAAACAGCTGCTACCCGACAGCAGCCATGCGAGCTAGGAAAAAGGCCCAGGTGGTGACAATCCCCCCTAGAAGATAGTGGGCAACGCCCACGGCTCTTCCCTGGGTAATGCTTAGGGCCCGAGGTTGAATAGCGGTGGTAATTTTGAGTTTGTTATGGGCCCACACGATAGACTCGATTAGCTCTTGCCAATAGCCTCGACCACTAAACAAAAACATTAGACTAAAGCCAAAGATAATATGCCCAGCTAAGAACATCACCCCGTAGGCAGACAGCGATGACCCATAGGAGTTAATCACCTGAGAAGCCTGTGCCCACAGGAAATCTCGTAGCCAACCGTTGTTGGTAATCGATGATAAAGCAAAGTTACCCCCGGTGATGTGGGAAATCGTGCCGTCGGCGTCTATCGTGCCCCAAACATCTGACTGCATTTTCCAAAAGAAGTGGAAAATAACAATCGAAAGAGAGTTATACATCCAAAATAACCCTAAGAAGACATGATCCCAGGCAGATACCTGACAGGTGCCGCCTCGCCCAGGTCCATCGCAGGGGAAACGGAAGCCTAAATCAGCCTTATCGGGAACTAAACGAGAGCTACGGGCAAACAACACCCCCTTGAGCAGCACCAGCACAGTTACGTGGATGGTAAAGGCATGAATGTGGTGAATCAGAAAATCAGCCGTCCCTAACGGTATGGGCATCATGGCAATCTTGCCACCCACGGCGATAATATCTCCTCCAAAGGCATGGCTCACTGGCTCGGTAAGGTTAGGAACTGTGTTCCCTATTCCCGATAGTTGAATGTTGCGCAAACCCCCAAATACATTTCCTAACGGTTCAGCCACCTGGGAGTTACCCACAGCCATGGTGTGAATATGTTGAACCCACTGGGCAAAGATTGGCTGCAGCTGAATGCCTGTGTCTGAGAACATATCTTGGGGGCGACCAAAGGCTCGCATGGTGTCGTTGTGACAATACATGGCAAAGCTGTGGAACCCTAAAAACTGGCAGACCCAAGCCAGGTGAGAAATAATCACATCTCGGTGACGCAGCACCCGGTCAAGAACATTGTTGACGTTTTGAGCTGGGTCGTAGTCTCGCACCATATAGATAGCGGCGTGGGCCGCTGCACCCACAATTAGAAAGCCACCAATCCACACATGGTGGGTAAACAGCGATGTTACGGTGGCATAGTCCGTGGCTAGAAACGGATAGGGCGGCATGGCATACATGTGGTGGGCCACAATAATGCTCAAGGACCCTAGCATGGCCAAATTCAGCGAGAGCTGTGCATGCCAGGATGTGGTCAATACCTCAAATAGTCCCCTGTGCCCCACAGGCCCAATAAAGCTGAGAAATGACAACATTTTGGGAGTGCCAGCATCCTCTAGCATGACCTTAATGTCGTGGCCAATGCCCCAGTTGGTGCGGTACATGTGTCCGGCAATGATAAACAGAACTGCGATCGCAATATGGTGATGGGCAATATCTGTCATCCATAGCCCCCCTGTGGCTGGGTTTAACCCCCCCCGAAAGGTCAGAAAATCAGCATAAGCGGACCAGTTTAGGGTAAAAAAGGGCTTAATGCCTTGGGCAAAGCTGGGATACAGCTCTGCCATCAGACTTTTATTGAGAATAAACTCATGGGGAAGCGGAATATCTTGTAATGAGACACCTGCATCCAACAGCTTGTTTGTTGGCAGAGCAACATGAATTAAATGTCCCGCCCAGCCTAAGCTACCTAAACCCAGCAGCCCAGCTAAATGATGGTTGAGCATCGACTGCACATTCAGAAACCACTCTAGCTTGGGGGCTCGTACATGATAGTGAAACCAGCCTGCAAACAGCATTAGCACTGCCATCACTAGTGCTCCCATGGCGGTCCAGTAGAGCTGAAACTCGTGGGTAAAGCCCTCACCGCGCCACATCTGAAACAGTCCAGACGTAATTTGAATGCCGCGAAAACCACCGCCGACATCAGCATTGAGAATATCTTGACCAACAATCGGCCAAACTACCTGAGCGCTGGGTTTTATATTGGTTGGATCACTCATCCAGGCAGAAAAATTGGAAAAGCGAGCACCGTGAAAATACATGCCACTCAGCCAAACAAAGATGACGGCCAGATGACCAAAATGGGCCGAGAAGATTCTACGGGAGATATCTTCTAAATCAGTCGTATGACTATCAAAATCATGGGCATCCGCATGGAGATCCCAAATCCAGGTAGTAGACTTGGGTCCGCGTGTCAGAGACCGCTTGAAATGCCCCGGCTTGGACCATGGCTCAAACGATGTAGGCACCGGATTATTATCAACAGCAACCTGCTGCTTCTGATCCGGAGGACTTGTGGTCATTGAAACACTCCTTTTGCTATACGAACTGCGCGCGAACTAGCCCAATTGGCTAGTTCGCCACTCCGGTTGATGTGTCTGCAGCGTTAATAAACTCAGCGTCTTCTCCAAGAAAGATAGGAAATGTTGTTTTACGGGTATCTTTGACCGCATAAATACCCAAGTTTGCCTGTACGACAACATCAGACCATGTCGGCACAACTGTCTTTTGAAAAGACTGTCCTAGCGGCAACCGATCAAACCCCAAAGCTGCCATATCTACGCCTATAGCCGCTGACCAAATGCCTGCTACCGGTAAAGCGGCAAGTAAAAAATGGACAGCGCGAGATGTCTCAAACGTTGCCCCTCGCCATAGTAGTTTCTGTTGATAGGCCTGAGTATGCTCAAAGCTATAGGTGCGATTGCTCTTTTTTGGCCGTTCTGCTAAAACAGAATGCTGCTCCGAGTGACGCACCAGCGCAGACGTGACCAAAGCCCCATGCAATGAGCAGAGTAACGCCCCACCAAACACGCCGATTACCCCCAGCTGGTGAAAGGGGTTAGCAAGAATATTATGGTCAGCCTGAAATTCCAGCATAAAGGTAAATGTTCCGGAAATTCCGAGAGGCATACCCGAAGCAAAACCGCCTTGACCGATAGGGTAGATCAACAACACTGAGACCGCTGCCGCAACTGGGGCTGTAAACGCTAGCGAAATCCAGGGACGCATGCCCAAACGATAGCTCAGTTCCCATTCTCGATCTTGATAGCTAATGCTACCAATGATAACGTGCAGCACAATTAGCTGATATGGACCCCCGTTAACCAGCCATTCGTCTAAAGAGGCCGCCTCCCAAATTGGATAAAAATGAAGTCCAATTGCTGCTGATGTCGGCACAACGGCGGCCGTAATCACATTATTACCGTCCAATAGAGCACCGGAAATAACTCTCCCTGTACCCTCTATATCAACAGCAGGGGCGGCTATAAACGCCAGTATGAAGACAATGGCGGCCGTAGACAGAGTGGGAAACATAATCATCCCAAACCAGCCCACATAGATTCGATTTTCGGTACTGGTCACCCACCGGCAGAAACGCTCCCAGGGAGAAATTGGCGCAGCCGCATCCACGCAAATAGCACGTCTCGATGGAGGGTCTACATTGGAGTGACCACTACCAGATAGGGTAGGCGACTCCAACTGTTTTAGAGATGATTTAGTAGTAATCACTTTGCTAAGCTGTGTCATCTAAAGCCTTGCAGTAAAGTTGTTATTTGAAGCAGTTTGACGTGACCGGGTTTTCTATTTGCTTCCACTGGAAGTCAGATAGAAAAATCTCTTGAAGGCACGAGCCGATTTCGACTCTCACTTCTCGACTAATTAACAAGCGCCTTTCAATCACCGTTCACGAAACCAAAGATAGTTGAATTAACAGTAGGGAAACTATAGAAACAAAAGATGGAAAACTAATGAAGATAAAAATCCCCTATAGAAAAAGTTACAGTTTAGATACAGATACGTTATTGGGTACTGTCAAGCGCCTATGTTCTCTTTAAAGGATTTAGCCTGACTAACGTATAAGAAAAGGGTATGATATCTTCAGGCTGTAGCATACAAAGCCTGAGTCAATCGATTCGATATTGATTCAAGTAAGTTGCTGTGCGAGATTTTTTGAAAAAGTTATCTATGCCAGCATAGAAATCTCGCATTAATGTTCTGCATTTGAGGGTCTAGAACTATTAAAACCCTGATGAGCCAAGGAGAATTTTCTCCTGACTTAAAAAATCTAAACTAAGATTTTTTGACCGACGCTGTACAGGGTACTTCAAGGATAACGCACTGAGTTAGTGGGTGTTGAGGCGTTAGCAAAACAATTTTAGGAGAAAATCATAATGCATTTCCATCTCAAAAAAATCTCAATCAAGCCTATCATCTCTACGATTTTTACACTGTTGCTCTCGTCCATTTTATGGATAACTGTTGGGGATGACGTGGCCGGAGCGGTTGAAATTAATCAGGCTACTCGTACCGTACCGCTAAATGATGCAGGCGATCAAGTCACAGTAAGTGTTAAGCAGTTTACTACGGGGCAGCGAAAGTTTAATAGCAACTGTGCCCAGTGCCACTTAGATGGAGGTACCAAAACCAATCCTGATGTCGATCTGGGTGCCGAACGGTTGTTACTGGCAACGCCCTCACGCAATAATATTAAGAGCATGATCGAGTATCTAGAAAATCCCACGACCTATGATGGATTAACGTCCCTAGAAGAGCTACATCCCTCACTCGCTCGTTCTGATCTCTTTCCTAAAATGCGAGAGCTAACGGAGGAGGATTTAATTGCGATTTCAAGCTACATACTAATCCAGCCAAAAATTGTCGGTGAGCAGTGGGCTGGTGGTAAACCAAACCGGTAGCTGTAGACAAGCAAAAAGCCAGATTAGACTGGCTTTTTGCTTGTCTACAGCTTGAGAGATTTAAGGATTTCTGATTAAATGCTTAACCAAATTCTCTCTCATCATCATTAGCTGCATGATGTCTATGATATATTCTTGAGCTTGAATAACTGTCAGCCCCTTGACCTGCTCTCTTAAAATTTGTATCTCAAACTGTTGCTCTAAGGTCAAATCTCCTGGCATTCCCATAATAATTGCTCCTCCATCGATTAAATGTGGCCTTAGCGCTGAACAAACTGCATCGCTGCGATCGCACCTAAGAAAAATACTGTCGGAATCCCCAGAGCATGTACTGCCAGCCATCTGATAGTAAAAATAGGATACCGAATCTCCTGGTCACGGTTGATATTAGCCATCGGAAAAACCTCTTATTTACAATTAAGCAACTGCTTGGTCGATCCGACCATAGAACTGACCTTGAATTCTGACATCCATCGGCTCTTTAGCACCAAAATCAGTATCAGAAGGTTGATTGCTTTCAAATAACCCAGCAATTTCTCCTGTTTTTCGATTGACTCGAGTGATTTGTAGAGAAATCTCCCCTTCACCCACCTCAAAGGACTTGCTGTTTTGACGGGAAAATTTCTCCCGATCTGCCTGAATTGGGAATCCTACTGCTGCATCATATCCTGATGATAATCCCCGTCCTTTTGGATCAATAAAATTGGATGTGCGATAGGGAGGTACCTGGAATGTTCCCACTAGTCGGGTTGTTGGGCTTAGCTTATTTGAGACATCTTGATTTTTAGCCACAAGTCCTTTAATCGTAAATAGCAGAGCAATCCGCTCACCATTGGGAGGCTGTACCGTTACGGGCTGAAAGTCAAATCCCCCCTGCTCAGCAAAAGTGATGTTGCCATCAGAATCGACTTGTAAAGAACCACTTACTTGATCAAGACTAAAACTCTCGCGGGTGAGGGGTTTTGAAACTACGAAATCATTCTCCTGACTCTTGACCATAGAAGAGCCTTTTACTAGAAATGTCTCAGGTTGTAAACACAACCCATTAAGTTGATACGACTGATTAGCATCTATAGCAATTGCATCCCGACTGCTGCGTGACAGTTGAGGACAGTTATTGGCTAGACCACTACCCTTGATGTCATCGTAGCTTAGTGAGCTAGCCTGTGGGCCGCCACTGCAGGCGGTAATTAGTCCAAAGCACAAGACTAATAAACCAGTTATTAACGTACGATATTTCATTTTTTGTTCTCTCATTAATGGCGTAGGCGCGTAACCAGACGAAAGCGCACTCGCAAATTTGTGAAAAGATGATAGTCCACACGATAAATTCCCCCACAAAAAAATGGAGAACATATGAAGAGAGAGTTTATGTATCGCTGATTATTAACTTATGTAAAGCGATTTTCATATTTTCATAAGTTCTCCATTTTTTTTTCCTATTCTTCTTGCAAGCTTTAGTAAAACAAGTCTTCCTTACTGCTCAGGTGAGCATCTAGCTTTTTTAGCCAGATGTTTTCTAAAGAGTAAGACTCTAAATCTTGTTGGCCTGATGCAAGCGATAAATGCCTTCAATCAGCTATGTAGTCTAACGGAGAATGAATCACGATGAGCCTGGTTACAGAACTCATTCTGGGTGCAGATAGTGAAGCTCGCTATTTAGCTCCAAAGGAACTGCGGATTTTTCAAGACTTTGCCAAAACTGGAGAACAGCGTATTCGGATCGCCAGAGCGCTGGCAGAAAATGAACAGCGTATTGTGCAAAACGGTAGTCAGAAATTTTGGGAACGTTGTCCAAATACGCCAAGCAATAGCGGAAACGATCGTAAAACAGCCTCTTGTCAACGAGATCAAGGCTGGTATGTTCGTTTAATTGCTTATTCTATTTTGGCCGGGAGCGAACGCCCGTTAGAAGAGATTGGTACAGTCGGTATCAAAGCAATGTACAACAATCTAGAAATTCCGATTCGCAATATTGCAGAATGCATGCGCTGTCTTAAAGAAGAGGCAATGGCTCTTCTAAGTGAAGAAGATGCTCAAGAAGTAGCTCCATACTTTGATTTGATCATTCATTCACTTTTGTAAATCGCCGACTTAAATATTGTTGGGACCGTTAAATCATTTTCTAAATTCAAGGAGAATATCCATGCAAGATGCAATTACCACCTTAATTAATTCTTCTGATGCCCAGGGTAGATATTTAGACGATTCGTCGTTAGACAATTTACAAAACTATTTTCGCAGTGGTGATTTGCGGGCGCGGGCGGCTATGTCCATCAGTGCCAATACCTCCATAATTGTGACTAAGACAGTGGCTAAAGCACTGCTCTACACAGACATCACGGCTCCCGGTGGCAACATGTATACCTGTCGTCGCTATGCAGCCTGTGTTCGCGATATGGAAATTTTCCTACGTTACGCAACCTACGCCATGCTAGCGGGCGATCCATCAATTCTAGATGAGCGAGTACTCAATGGATTAAAAGAGACCTATAACTCGTTGGGGGTTCCTGTCGGCGCGACAGTGCGGGCCGTACAGTCGATGAAGGAAGTCGTCAATGAGATGTTAGGTGCAGAAGCTGGGCGAGAGATGGGAGTGTGTTTTGACCATATTTGCTCGGGCTTAAGCTAGCTCAATAAAATAACCCACTCCACAATCTCTTTATTAGAGACTTGTCCATAGCTAACTCTATTGTGTATTGGGACCATCCATCATGAGTATCATCACTCAGGCGATCGCCAATGCTGATCGTGAGACCCGCTATCTCAGCCAGGGAGAATTAGATAGTATTCGCCTCTTTTTTCAAGATGGGCAACAGCGTCTGCGGATTGCCTATATTTTGACTCAGAATGTGCAAACAATTGTAGAGAAAGGTAGTCAACGATTTTGGCAGCGTCATCCTATAACACCCAGTAATAGCGGCAATCCCACATTTCGGAGTTCCTGTCTGCGAGATCAAAGCTGGTTTATTCGTCTGATTTCCTATGCGGTTGTAGTGGGTGATATCGACCCCATTCAACTCAGCGGAGTGAGAGGGGTCAAAGAGATGTACCTGTCTCTAGAAGTCCCTCTTCGAAACGTCGCCGAATGTATGCGCTGCCTTAAAGAAGAAACCTTGGAACTATTGAGTTTAGAGGATGCGGCAGAGGTTGCCCCCTACTTTGACTATCTGATTCAAGGATTAATGCCCTAATAACGTTTTAGATTTGGAGCTTTTGAAATGCCCGATCAGATTAATGGGGGTAGCCCAGTCATTCATCCACAGCTGTATCACACTGTCCCAACGGCTGTTATTACCGAAGCACAACAGCGAGATCGTTATCTAAACCGGAGTGAAGCCACAGAACTCTCTACCTTTTTTGATTCTGGGTTAAAACGATTAGAGATTGCCAAAAATCTCACTCAGCATGCCGACAAAATCATTGCCGCTGGTGCTAATCGTATTTTTGTTGGCGGCAATTCAATGGCTTATCTAGAGCGTCCTAAAGACCCTCTAGGATTGCCAGGCTCAGGTTACTATGTAGGAGAAGATTATCTTTCTGCAGCCCGTAAGCAAAAAGAGAACTCTTCACGGATTCTTCCTCGTTCTGTAGATCCTACCAATAACTTAGCTGAATGGTTTAAGGGGCTCATGGCTGGGGGTAAACCTAGCCTTCCCAGCCGCTTTCGTGCTATTGATGTATCTCGTTATGGCGTTGTTCGGATGAAACGCTCTCTACGAGATTTAAGCTGGTTTTTGCGATATGTAACCTATGCAATTGTGGCAGGCGATACCAGCATTCTCAGTGTCAACACCCGAGGACTTCGAGGGGTTATTCCAGAAGATGTAACGTTGGCCACTGTTGTAGCCTTACGAGAAATGCAGTGGAAAGCGCTCACGTATTTCCCATCTGAGTCTGCAGCCGCGTCACTGGTCAAGCGATATTTTGATGTGTTGATCGCCGATTATTTAATCGAAAAACCCTCGCCTCAGCTGCGTGCTGGTGTTTCAAAACATCATCCGGGGCTACAGCTGCCCCAGAGCTATAGCGACAGTGCTAACCCTCAACCCCGGTGGGTAATCAAGCCCAATCTGCCCGATATTGAAAAAAATGAGGTGTTGCAGGCGGCCTATCGACAGATCTTTGAGCGCGATATTACTCCGCTGTACGGTGAGACTTTACTAGAGCTGGCTTCACAGCTTAAAAGCGGTCTCTGGTCAATGAAAGAGTTTATTCGCCAGTTAGGCAAATCGAGACTCTATCGACAGCTATATTATGAACCCTACACCCTCAGCCGCAGTATCGAACTGGCCTGTCGGCATTTCTTAGGGCGAGGGCTAAGCTGCCTAGAAGAGTTTCAGGGCTATTTTGAAGTCGTCTCTAACCAGGGTTTTTCGGCGTTGGTCGACACCTTGATCAACTCACAAGAATATGCTGATTATTTTGGTGAGGAGACTGTTCCCTACATTAGAGGGTTGGGGTTAGAAGCTCAGGAATGCAGGAATTGGGGACCGCAGCTAGATCTGTTCAAATACAGTACGCCGGTACGTAAGGTGTGTCAGTTTGTCACCACCTTTGCTGGATATCAACAGCCTTTACCCAACCAGCATCCCTATGGTGTCGGTAATGATCCACTAGAAATCCAGTTCGGGGCCATATTTCCCCAAGAAACTCGTAATCCTAGAATGCAGCCCGCCCACTTTAGCGAGGACAGTCGACGGATTTTAATTAGCAATGGGGCCGGTAATGGACATAGCGGCTTGAGCGACCTAATGCATCTGGGTAGGGCACCGGGTTCTCCCCAGCATCATCTCCTGAGATGGGAGTCTGTAGGCCGTCCCTTAAAACAGAGGTCAAACCATGCTAATGGTGCTTCACCTAGCATGAATCTTACCCATCACTCCCATGATGCCGTCATTCATGCTGCCTATCGTCAAGTATTTGGCCATGAAATATTTGATGGCCAACGTCAGTCTGTGGTCGAAATGCAGCTCAAAGCAGGCAAGATCACCTTACGAGAGTTTATCCGCCAGCTTGCCAAGTCTCGCCTATTTCGCGAGATGTCTTGGGAAAAGCTTTATGTTACCAAGGCCATTGAATATATCCATCGCAGATTACTAGGACGGCCCACCTATGGACGTCGAGAAATGGCTCAGTTTTATGATATCTGTGCCTACGACGGGTTTTATGCCCTTGTTGATGCTTTGATAGACAGTGATGAGTATATTCGGGTCTTTGGCGAAACCATAGTCCCTTACGAGCGCTATCTTACTCCGCGTGGGTTTGCGCTACGCTCACCGCAGGGACCTGTGGCATGGTCAAAACCTAGAGACAATCCACCCACTGTCGGTGAGTGGATGCGCAGTCATCCTGCTCCTGTTGCGTCGATGGTGTCTAATTTTGAGGCTGGCGTGACAACGCTTACAACGAACTCACGTCAACAAGCTCCCACCTTGAATGAAGCCCAATTAGCGCAACCTCAGACAACAGAATTATCTCAAAAGAATTTGGCTATCCATCCCAATAGCGGTGATACCTATGCAGAAAGTACGGTTAGACAGGCTGTCTCTGTTGCTGAGCCGCAGCCTGAGGCGACGGGACAACAAGAGGGCGAAAGTGAGCAGTAGGTCCCTTTTCCGCCTTAGAATCTGGTTTCAAAAAACTCTGACGAGTCTGAAACTGCTTTATTGGCAGCTTAACCCTTTGAACTATCACATTTATGTTGGTTGGTTTGGGGGTGTGTGTATCTATCCCAAACATCAATATTCCAAACTCCAAAACCATGAGTATCGTTAAACAGGTCATTCTCAATGCCGATGAAGAACTTCGCTATCCTACTCCTGGTGAGCTACGGATGATTCGCACTTTCTACAAAACAGGACCAGAGCGCATTCGGCTAGCTTAAACGTAAGAAGAAAAAGCTCAGGCGATCGTAGATAGAGGCACTCGAAAATTTTGGCAGCTTTGTCCGAGGACACCGAGCAACAGTGGTGATCGCCGCAAAACCGAAGCAGCTAAGCGAGATGTCGGTTGGTATATCCGTTTAATTAGCTACTGTTTGTTAGCTGGCAACAATCGTCCATTAAGAGAGATTGGCTTAGTTGGAATGAAAGAGCTATATACCAATATTGGTATTCCGCTCACTAACATTTTGCAGTATATCCGGTGTCTCAAAGCGGAGGCTATTGCTTTGCTAGATGAGACCGATGCAGCCGCTGTCATTCCCTACTTTGATGAAATCATTCAGGAATTGGCTCTGCCAGGGCCACCCTATTTTATGAACGATGGTATCGGTGAGAGTGAATCAGTCGTTTAATCGTTTTTGAAAACCCACATTCAACAGCAGTCTGATCAAGGAGACTATTATGACAATTTCAATGGGTGCGTTAAAACCAGCTAGAAGCTGGATAGGGGGACTTGACGACTGGTTAAAACGAGACAGCTATGTGTTTGTTGGCTGGTCAGGATTACTCTTGTTTCCCTGTGCGTACTTGGCTATAGGGGCCTGGTTTACCGGCACCTCATTTGTTACATCTTGGTATACTCATGGTCTTGTCAGCTCTTATTTAGAAGGCTGTAATGTTCTCACCACTGCTGTGTCTACCCCGGCTGAAAGCATGGGGCATTCACTTTTGTTTCTATGGGGACCAGAGGCCGGTGGGGATTTTACCCGCTGGTGTCAGATTGGTGGGCTGTGGAATTTTACTGCTCTTCACGGTGCACTCGGGCTGATGGGCTTTATGCTGAGGCAGATTGAGCTTGCCCGGTTAGTGGGTATTCGTCCCTACAACGCTATTGCTTTTTCGGCTCCAATTGCAGTTTTTGTGGCAACGTTTTTAATCTATCCCCTGGGTCAGTCCAGCTGGTTTTTTGGGCCTAGTTTTGGAGTGGCCGCCATCTTTCGATTTCTTCTATTTTTCCAGGGATTTCATAACTACACCCTAAATCCCTTTCACATGATGGGTGTAGCAGGGGTATTAGGCGCTGCATTGCTCTGTGCCATCCATGGAGCAACCGTACAAAATACCCTTTTCAAGGACTCGGAAGGTAAAAACACATTTAGAGGGTTCTCGACAACTCAAGCGGAGGAAACCTACTCTATGGTGACGGCTAATCGCTTTTGGTCTCAGATCTTTGGTATTGCATTTTCCAATAAGCGCTGGCTTCACTTCTTTATGCTGTTTGTGCCAGTAACGGGCTTGTGGATGAGTGCAATTGGCATGATTGGTCTGGCCTTTAATTTGCGGGCTTATGACTTTGTGAGTCAGGAAATCCGGGCAGCGGAAGACCCTGAATATGAGACGTTTTACACCAAAAATGTCTTGCTCAATGAAGGGGTACGGGCCTGGGCATCAGAGCTTGATCAACCAGCGAAAAAGTTTGTCTTTCCAGAGGAGGTGTTACCTCGTGGCTTTGCTGAATAAAGCAGGCAGCTCTCACTTTAATTCTGTTGGGTATCGGTGCAAAGTTCTAACAATCGCTGACCAACAACTGCACAACTACTCACATTTTGAGGAGGTCTAATTCTGTGGAAACACCCATTGAAACTACTCCAGATCTATCTGTTACGCTTCCCACCGAAGCTGGCGCATTGTTCGCTCCAAGCGGACCAGGCTATAATGAAGAATCCAGTGGCTACGCTTGGTGGGCGGGTAATGCCCGATTTATTACCCCTGAGCTCACGGGTCGATTCTTAGGGGCCCATGTTGCCCATGCTGGGCTGATCGCTCTATGGGCTGGCGGTATGCT
>JBHJIV010000158.1:0-7795 GCA_050043105.1 Leptolyngbyaceae cyanobacterium
CAGTGGCTACGCTTGGTGGGCGGGTAATGACCGATTTATTACCCCTGAGCTCACGGGTAGATTCTTAGGGGCCCATGTTGCACATGCTGGGCTGATCGCTCTATGGGCTGGCGGTATGCTGCTGTTTGAGGTGTCTCATTACAACCTCTCTCAACCAATGTATGAACAGGGGTGCATTTTAATGCCTCACATTGCCAGTCTTGGCATCGGTGTGGGGCAGGGGGGAACAATCACAACTATTTTTCCCTTTTTTGCAATTGGGGTTGCCCACCTGCTGGGTTCAGCCGTGCTCGGTTTTGGTGGGATGTATCACGCCATACGAGGACCAGAAAAGCTATCTGGCTTCTTCCAGTTTGATTGGACAGATAAGGCTAAAGTGGCTCAGATTCTTGGATTTCATATTATGTTGCTGGGTATTTTTGCCCTGCTGTTTGCTTGCAAAGCGATGTTTTGGGGAGGACTTTATGATCCCTGGGCCTCGGGTGGTGGCGATGTTCGTCTGATTACTAACCCCACGTTAGATCCTCGAATAATTTTTGGATATCTGCTGAGAAATCCTTTTGGCGGTAGCGGTTGGATTGTTGGCGTTGATAATTTGGAAGATGTTATCGGTGGTCACATCTGGATTGGCGCTATTTTAATCTTGGGAGGCATTTGGCATATTCTAGTACCGCCTTTGCGTTGGACTTATAATCTCTTTCCCTGGACAGGTGAAACTTACCTGTCACAAAGTCTGGGTAATGTTGCTGGACAAGCATTTATTGCCACCGCATTTATTTGGTTTAACAATACGGCTTACCCCAGTGTTTTTTATGGTCCGACCATACCAGAAGCCTCTCAGGCTCAGTCTTTGGTCTTTTTGATGCGAGATCAAAATCTGGGGGCAGATGTGGCCTCTGCTCAAGGTCCAACGGGTCTAGGCAAGTATTTGCAACGCTCACCTACCGGTGAAATTATCTTTGGAGGTGAAACAATGCGGTGCTGGGATGCTCGTGCCCCATGGTTAGAGCCGTTGCGGGGGACTAACGGACTTGATTTGGATAAGCTCAAGCATGATGTGCAGCCCTGGCAGGTTCGACGGGCTTCTGAATATATGACCCATGCACCTCTGGGGTCCCTTAATTCTGTTGCTGGGCTAGCAACGGAAACCAATGCGTTTAATTTTGTTTCCCCCAGAACCTGGCTAGCAACCGCTCACTTTATTTTTGCGTTCTTTTTCTTGGTGGGGCATCTTTGGCATGCTGGGCGAGCTAGAGCAACGGCTGCTGGGTTTGAAACTGGCATCGATCGAGAGAATGAGCCTGTGCTCTCAATGCCTCCCATTGATCCGAGTTTACGTTCAGACTGAATGGCCCTTAGCCCCAAAGTCTGAATCGGGTGTACACCCCTGCTAAACACACATAAGGAGAAGTATTCATGGGACTGCCTTGGTATCGCGTCCACACATCTGTCTTGAACGATCCGGGACGACTAATTGCAGTGCATTTAATGCACAATGCTCTTTGTGCTGGGTTTGCTGGTTCAATGTTGTTATTTGAATTAGCTCGCTATGATCCCAGCGATCCGATTTTAAATCCAATGTGGCGGCAGGGATGTTTCTTAATGCCATTTGTCGCTCGCTTGGGGGTTACTAATTCTTGGCAAGGCTGGAGTATTACGGGAGACACATTTATAGATCCAGGATTTTGGACATTTGAGACGGTTGCGATCGCACATATTCTTTTTTCGGGTTTAGAATTTCTTGCCGCCTGCTGGCACTGGGTTTATTGGGATGTCGCCACCTTTTTTGATCCTAAAACCGATGAGCCCATCATTGATCTTCCCAAGGTCTTTGGTATCCATTTACTATTAGCAGGGCTGCTATGTTTTGGCTTTGGGGCGTTCCATCTAACAGGCGTCTTAGGTCCCGGTATGTGGGTTTCTGACCCCTATGGACTGACCGGTCACATCCAAGGAGTGGCTCCCGATTGGGGACCCTCTGGGTTCGACCCCCACAATCCAGGGGGTGTGGTAGCTCATCACATTGCCCTGGGCATTGTTGTGATTATTGGTGGGTTATTTCATATACTGGTACGGCCACCTGAATATCTCTACAAAGCTCTGAGGATGGGGAACATTGAGGGGGCGCTTGCCAGTAGCTTAGCTGTCTTTTTTGCAGGAGGCTTTATTGCGGCTGGCACCATGTGGTACGGCACAGCTACTACTCCCATTGAGCTTTGGGGACCGACTCGTCACCAGTGGGATCAGGGGTACTTTCAACAAGAGATCAATCGTCGAGTTCAAGATAATCTAGACGACGGAAAAAGTCTCTCAGCAGCTTGGTCCGCTGTGCCCACTAGACTCGCCTTTTACGACTACGTTGGTAATAGCCCGGCAAAAGGCGGACTGTTCCGAGTCGGACGCATGGTAGACGGAGATGGGCTTCCCACCGGCTGGTTAGGTCATCCTATCTTTAAGGATCGAGAGAACCGAGAACTGAGCGTCCGCCGGATGCCCAACTTCTTTGAAAACTTTCCTGTTGTCCTGTCCGATAAAGATGGCATTGTTCGAGCCGACATTCCTTTCCGGCGTTCGGAAAGTAAGTACAGCTTTGAGCAAACCGGTTTAACGGTAGGTTTCTATGGTGGAAAACTCGATGGACAAACCTTTAGTGATCCAAAGGATGTCAAAAAATACGCCCGCAAAGCCCAGCTCGGTCAATCTTTTGAGTTTGACCGTACCGTCTATAACTCCGACGGAGCCTTTAGAACGAGCAATCGCGGATTCTTTGCTTTTTTCCATACCTGTTTTGCCCTAGTCTGGTTCTTTGGTCATATTTGGCACGGTCTGCGAGCACTCTTCCAAGATGTCTTCTCTGGTGTTGACCCAGACTTGAATGCTGAACAAGTGGAATGGGGGTATTTTACAAAAGTAGGCGATCCGACCACCCGTCAAACAACCGCTTGATTGACAGACTCAAGATTAAAACCCGATAGATTCATGTAGAGATTATTGAGTCTCTACATGAATTCTTTTTTCCAACTTCATCAAGAAATATCTATCTTTTAACTGGAGAACACCTATGCAACAGAAATACGTCTCTAGAAAAACCGCTCCAATTCAGTATGCCTTGAGGAAACTAAACTCTGAAGCCGGTCGGGTTACCCCTGGTTGGGGCACAACCCCCTTCATGGCAGCGCTGTTGGTTTTATTGATTATCTTCATATTGACAATCTTGCAGCTCTACAACGGCACGATCTTGATACAGGACATCAACTAGAAATCAGCGGAGTCAAACAATGTCTTATCTATTTTATCTGGCCTATGGAGAGGGTCAGTTTAGCACAACAGCAAACGGAGTTTTCTTGGGACTGGCGCTGTTTGTGATTGGTTGTGTTAGCTTTGGAATCCTTGCCTACAGAACCTATCCCATTGATCGAGAATAACAAACTCAATTTGAAGTACATCCACTAGATTGGAGCTTTAAGCTATGTCCCACTTTAGTCATATTAAAACCCGCATCTGTGATCTAAACGCCCTAAAGTCATCGCTAACAGATCTAGATATCAAATGGAAGCCTGGTCCAGCTCAGGTCAGGGGATATCAAGGTCAAACTCACGATGCCAATGTTGTCATTGAACAATCCAACGATCACGATATCGGCTTTGCCTGGAATGGTAATGAGTATTCTCTAATAGCAGATGTACAATTTTGGCAGCAATCGCTATCTGTTGAAGGCTTCTTACAGAAAGTTACCCAACGCTATGCTTATCATAAAATTATTGGCGAAACTGCCCTACAAGGATTTAAGCTGACCGAACAACAGCAGCAAAAAGACGGCTCTATTCGTCTGGTGGTACAACGCTGGCGTCATTAAAGTCCCAACTGCAGTGCCAACAACCTCTAAGCCACCCTCTTATCTCTGATAAGAGGGTGGCTTAGAGGTTGTGTGAAAGGTGTCCAGGATTCTGGCTGACCCTTAAATTCCCCAACTTTGGGAGGTTCCCAATATGCCTGGTTGAGAGAGAGTTTGAGCGATTCCAAGAGCCTATTTAGTAATGAGTGCTGCTGACCTACAGTTCTCCAAGAGAGCTAGCGAGGCTAGCCATAAAAAAGCGCCTCCCTCTCAAAGAAGCGCTGTTGTTCGATGCTTGCGGCATAGGAACGTTCAAACGTTAAGCTGGAATATTAGGGGCCTGCATTGCTAAGGGGATAGCCTCTTCACCAGCCAAATCTAGAGGGAAATTATGGGCATTGCGCTCATGCAAAACCTCAAAACCTAGGCTGGCTCGGTTAACCACATCCGCCCAGCTGGGCAGTACTCGACCCTGGGAGTCAAGAATAGAATGGTTAAAGTTGAACCCATTAAGGTTAAAGGCCATGGTACTAATCCCTAAGGCTGTAAACCAAATGCAAACTACCGGCCATGCGGCTAGAAAAAAGTGCAGCGAGCGGGAGTTGTTGAAGCTAGCATATTGGAATATCAAGCGTCCGAAATACCCATGGGCGGCAAGAATATTATACGTTTCAGTTTCTTGCCCAAACTTGTAGCCATAGTTTTGAGACTCAGACTCGGAGGTTTCACTAATTAGACTAGAGGTTACTAGCGATCCATGCATTGCGGAAAACAAAGACCCTCCGAAAACGCCTGCGACTCCTAACATATGAAACGGATGCATCAAAATATTATGCTCTGCCTGAAAGACAAACATAAAGTTGAATGTGCCGCTAATCCCCATCGGTAAGCCATCAGAAAAGCTGCCTTGACCAATTGGATAAATTAGAAATACAGAGATTGTAGCCGCGACAGGAGCTGAATAAGCAATACATATCCAAGGACGCATACCTAAACGATAGCTTAGCTCCCATTCTCGACCTAAATAGCAGAGAAGTGCCGGAATATAGTGAAAGGCAATCATTTGATAAGGGCCGCCGTTGTAGAGCCACTCATCTAGGGTTGCTGCTTCCCAAATTGGATAAAAATGTAGACCAATCGCATTTGACGAGGGAACAACAGCCGCAGTAATAATGTTGTTTCCATAGAGTAATGAACCAGCCAGCGGTTCACGAATGCCATCAATATCTTCTGGTTGTGCTGCGATAAAAGCGATGACAAAAACCGATACAGAGACTCCCAGCAGTGGCAGCATCAAGACGCCAAACCAGCCTATGTATAATCGGTTTTCAATGCTTGTGACCCAATTACAAAATTTATCCCAAAAGGAGATTTCTCGACGTTGAAGAACGGTAGTCATTGGACTTCAAAATGAATTGATATAAGTAAGCAAGACTATTAAAACAAAATAATATGGAAATCTTATGGAGATGATCTAAGTGATATCTATTTCAATGCTGACCGGTGCTGAGGTAAATATGAAATCATCCCCGAGCGTGTTAGCACGACACTCGCAGGGATGATTATTGATCGCTTTATGAACGAGTTGTTGAGAGATGCTGTTGCAGTTCTTGCTTCTATGGCTAAGAGACTCTCTCTAGCTGATGTTTGCTGTGCTCATTTTTCTTTTTAGAAAAGCATCAAATAGTCTGGTTGGCCCCCTAAATCCCCCAAGATTGGGGGCCGGGGGGCCTATTCAGTAATACATGCTGTTTTTCAAAATCCTCTTAAGTAAGCTTGGTTAAGCGGGTTACCTGATATTGTCGAACGGGCTGTAGCTCAATCGGCTGACTAGTTTCAGTAGCAGAACGGTTAGCGCTAATAATTTCACCGCTGTCTTTAACAGTAATCTTATATGTGCCCCTGTTAGAGGGGGTGTCATAACTTACGGTCATGTTGACCCAGGTAGCCTGATTCGTCCACTGTTCTAACCACAGCTGTAATACTTTAATGGGAATAAGTCTGAGAATTTGATAGGCAAATCGCTTAAATCCTCTCACTCCCTTATCTGTGGTCTTAGCTGTTCTGAGGTAATCAAACCAGTCCCATCCCTCTTCTTGCCAGGCCGCACGCTCAGCCATCTTCTCATACTGGCTAACTCCGGCCCAACCTCGGTAAAACTTTGCTAGCCGGCGATGATCGCCACTACGCTGCACTAGCTGAGACAACATATCTGATTCTAAATGTCCCCAAAATTGACCATTGGGTAAGTCAATTAGGGTGGGCGCAAACTTATGACCCCCAAAGTGAGTGCTCTGCCAGACCCTTAATGTTGAGTGGCCATAGCGCTTACGCAATTCACGATAGATGGGAGTCCCAAAACGTCCACAGGCCAGATCAACTTGGGTATGGGTGCATACTAATATTTCGCGTATGTGCTGAGTGTCTTGCTTATAGGCGTCAAAAGAAGCAATTGGATTTTGTTTACCCAATAGACGATGTAGCAAACCCAGGGCCACGTCAATCGCCTTTTCTTCGGGTACAAGATATTCTTCTTTGGTGTACTTGGCAAACTGTCGAGCCGGACGCTGATAGTAGAGAATACGTATGAAATTGGGGACAGAATACTCAGGATCAGGTGCGATCGCAATTGGCCTCACCATTACTCCCCGTCTAAAAATTAGCTTTTTAATTAACGGAAAAATCTGACTAATAATAGGATGTTCCGTAAACATCGCCGTTGGCCAGGGCTGAGGGATTTCTACAATCAACCAGTAATCTACCTGGGGCGCAGAGCCGATGGGGTCCTCCCCATTGGCCTTAGAAACTTGAGAGCAATAGCGACAGTCAGCCAGGTTGTCCGTCAGATTATCTATTGTTTGCATAGCCCCTTTCTGAGGTTGATTCTCAATTAAGCTGGTTCAGGCATATCTTAGCGTTCTCCGAGATTTCTCGAGCAATTAAAATACTGTGCTTCACCTTAAAGACCTGCCAAGATATAAAACTGCCGGACGATTCTTTTTAATATATAAGACTTTTTAGGAACGTTAGGGTAATGACATGAGACTGTTGCATGAGCCCATCGTACGTCTTAAAACAGCTCACCCTCCACCGAGGTTTGAATTTTGCAATCTGAGGTTGGATAAGCCACACAGATAAGCGCTTATCCCGTAGCAAGCAGATTGTCATCTAAGAATGACTGATCGGATTGATCGACAGTCCCTGATAAAACTTTAGCTGCACAAACACAACAGGCTCCTGCCCGACAGGAGTAGGGAAGATCCATTCCCGCTTCTTCTGCCATATCGAGAATATATTCATCCTCGGGTACTTCAATGGTTTGTTCCTGATTAGAGTCTGGATCCACTAACGTTACTTGGAAGGTTTTCATGGTGAATAACCACTCTGCAGTAGTGGTCATTAATGTAAATCATAATTGAGAATGAATCGCAAGTAACGCGTATGCAGAATTTTTCGATGTGTTGGTCTTTGGCCCTATTTCTTGCTTAAAGGTTGGGTGGGTTGCTGATTCAGGGGATGTTTTTAGCCGTGAGAGGTTGCAAAATAGCTGATGCGTTAGATCGATTCATCCCCTGAAGCAGCAATCGCGTTTTGTTTTCTGGCAGGACTTTTATCTGGCCCACATTTTTAGGATATGGCGGTCCGTTGGTCCAAATCCGCATTCCTGGTTTGTAAAGGGATAGCTGTTTCTTCAATTATGAGGTAAAAATGAAATATGAAACGATTATGAAAAGGGTGGCTACTTACCATGGCAACTTCATTTTTTTCTATCCACCGGGGGGCTTTATTGGCGTCTGGACTGGCGCTGGGCTTTTGGCGCACAGGCTGCACCAGTCCAGAGGCGACGTCGACTGCTGAGACCGGCGATGCTGCTGAAGTCGCGGCTGCCCCAGGAGAAGATGACGGTCGCAAGGTGGTTTTAACCACCTTTACCGTGCTGGCGGACATGGCTCAAAACGT
>JBHJIV010000159.1:0-16187 GCA_050043105.1 Leptolyngbyaceae cyanobacterium
CGGAACCCCGTGGGGTAGCAATACTTCTGCCAGACTAATCCTAGTTATTGCCTGCTGACCGCTACGCTCAGGCTGAGCCCCCCAGCAGGTATTAAATACGGCTAATTTGACACGACAGCGAGTAAAGACATGGGCTAACTCCGTGCCATTAAGCGTGGCGTTGGGCTGCAGAAACAATAGGCCGCCGTCGGGTGCCGGTACACCATGGCCAGCATAGAAAAACTCGTTATAGCGATAGCGCTCTAAGTGTTTAACAAGCTCTGCGGGGGATGGCTGCAACAACACATCAACCTGACGGACTACCCGTCGTCCTGGCCTGGAATCATTGCGGCTTTCAAGAATGTTCCTAAGCAGTTCAGCTTCTTTTTCCAGCCTCAAGGTGGCGGCAGCCCGATCGTTTGTGACATTGTTATCGTCCTGGCCGACTACCAACAATATCTTTAAGCCATTGTCTAAGCCCCAATCTGATAGGGGGTCCACATCACTGGTTGTACGGCTAAATAAAATTTGCTGGTTGAGGGCCACAGCCGGTCGTCCAGGCTGAGACTGCATAATTTCCCAGGGTACGCTGATCAGCTCCGGATCACGAATTTCTAACCGTAGGCGCATAGCGGTGCTTTGACCCTGGGCAATGCCACAGCTGTGGTCAAGACTGCTTTGAACAGGCCCATCAAATAGCCACTGCCAAAGGTTTAATCCCAGGTGTTGCATCAACCGGCTGCTGTAGCTATTCGTTTGACTAGAACTAGTTGTCTCGCCAACGTCATCTAATAGAGACTGCGGAACATAGGCTGATGGTGGTACGTGGGGAACTTGAGGTAGCCCCCGTAGAGAGAACATTGACTGCCAGGTGTGCCAAGCTTGGGATAAAGTATGGCTCCAAATTCGATCATGGTGCACGTGGCCACTGGGATAAGGGGATTTAAGTACCCATATGGCATAGTGCTCTGGGTCGGCTGCGGTCAGCCGATCTAACGCAAGCCATAGACAAAGTGACTCGGAAGATGACATGGACGCGGACATAAACGTTGTGTCACGGTACAAATACAATACATACTTACTCAGGCTGACAGGCAGGCTGCTCAACAGCAAGAGCGACCTCGGCTAGCGTTGCCTCAAGCACCCAGCCCTCTGTGCCAGAAGTTAGTGGAAGCGACTCCGAGGTTGTGACCGTTGGGTCTAAATTATCTGGGAAACCGGTGTTTGGGCTGGCAGTCTCGCTAGGTGAAGCTTCACAGATCTTGAGCTTTACCCAGCGAGACTGGTCGGCCGCAGGCTCTTGTCGGGTGAGAATCTGGGCAGTAGTCCCGATGGGTACCTGTCCCAGTGGGCTAACGTCGCTTCCAGTAACCTGGGGTGCTGTTAATAGGCTAACGGGCTGATTGAGCTGTATATAGTTACCGGGAGCTAGCAAGGGTGTACTTAATGCATCATCAGTAATGTCTACGGTCTCAGTATTTTGACTGATTCTATCTTGAATAGTTTCAGGGATGGATGGGTCTGAGTCAGGAGCTAAGGCCGTTGGTGGGTTTCTAAAAAACACCATCGTTAATGCTGTGACTGTACCTAAAATTCCGACTAACCCTAGTAAAACTGGCCAGGGGCTGGTGCGTTTCGAGACGGGCTCAGGGACAAGCATGGTCTCACTCGCTGGCTGCGAGGGCGTGTCTGCAACCTGGGTATGTAAAGCGGTTGAGTGGCTGGCTAATTGCGCCGGGGAAAATACAGGAACACTTGGCGGCTTCAATTCTTGAACACGTCCCGCGATAACGCCCACTGTGACGTTGTCATGGCCGTTATACGTATTAGCCAGCTGCACCAAATTTTTGACAGCAGTGATAGGTTTCAACTTACTTGGCAAAATCGGTAGGAGGTGGGTGGGCCAATACTGCTCAACCCGGTCATAATCGCTTAACCCATCTGAGCATAGTAGTAGAACAATATCTTCATCCAGCACCAGCCGCTGTACGACCACATGCAGAGCTGATGAATGCCCCATTCCCAATGCTTGGATCAGCGCACCGGTCCCTGGGCGATTTACCAAATCGGCATAGAATCCGTACCCTAGACGGACCTCACGGGCCGCGACATCATCATCAAACGTGACTTGGCGGCAGCTATTTGAGCTAATGCGATAAGCGCGGCTGTCACCGATGTGGGCTACATACATATGAATGCCTATGACCAACGCCATCACCAATGTCGTACCCATGCGATCGCGGGCCTGACGATGTCCCTGGTCGTTGTGCTGGGAGATGCGATCATTCGCCCCATAGACGGCTTTTTGGATGGCGAGTGTCACGACTGCCGGGTCATGCGCTGGCTGATTTGTTAGCTGGTCTAACAAGGGGGCAAGCTGCTGTTGAATCGTCGCGATCGCAAGCTGACTCGCCACGTCCCCACCTTCATGCCCCCCGATACCATCACAGACCAAAAGGAGCAGTGGAGGGCGATTTCTTGCATTCGCTTTAGCCCCAACACTGTGGGTCTGGCTTGTACCGCTGGCTGGGTAACAAGCATCTTCGTTGCGTTTACGACTGGGGCCTTGATCGGTGACCACTGACAGGTCATAGCGAACCTGATAGCCGTCGGCCAGGGTTGCGATCGCACGATCGAGGCTATTGCTTAAAATATCCGCACTACGAATATCTCCTTGAATCAGCTGGGTGCAGAGACCCTCTAAAAATTCACGAATAGGGGGCTGTGCTTTTGGCAGTAAGGTCTGCCAAAACGCACCCAAATCACTCAGGGTAGGTGGCTGAGCATCAGCCACTAGCTCTAAAAGACGTACCAGTGAACCATGGACTCGTAAAGACTCACTCAGCAGCAGACTGCTTGCCACCTGGTGCTCTACAAAATCTGACCACAGATTGGCGATTTGCCAAAGCCAGTTTAGCTGCCTTAGGGGTGAAGCCTTCGGCCATACCTCTGTCAGAGTCGGCAGTAGCTTAGGCGCTGTATCACCGGGCTCAATGGCAATGGCCGCAGTATCCAGCAGCAGGATTTCATGTTTTGTGCCGTTGTTTAAGAGGGCATAGGGCTGTGGAACATGGAGTCCGTGGGACGCCAGCATCAAATAGGGCCAGATGTAATGCGGCAGCGGGTCCGGGGAGATAGGAGGCACCCCAGGCTCAGTATCTAGTACTATCTTTTGCTGCTGCCAAACGTAGCGTTTATCCAACTTTGCGGCCTTAGGTTTTTGCCCTACCACCCAAAGATATCGGTGGGGCAAAAACGTCTGACAGGTGGCACACTGCTCGTTGCCCTCTGGATTACTCGCCTGACACTCAGGATTTGGACACTTAATCACTCTCAGATACCACTCGGGGCAGGCCCATACTATAGTTGAGCACCCGACTTCTTAGGTTGTAGCTAATCTGTCCTGACTGCAGCAGTGTTTTAACAAAATGCTCGAGATCAGAGCCAATGCGTCGCAGATTGTAATCTGTTAGAGCTTCACCTGTGGCGGCTTCAACTAATCGATCAAATTCTTTGTAAACCTGCTGCAGCGCTTCATCGGACCAGTTAAACTCATTGTCTGGATCAACATCTAAGGTGAGCTGGTTTTCGCTAGGTACAAGTTCATTTTTCTCAATGTCTGCAGCAAAGATATGGACATGACGGGTGGTGGACTTGAGCAGCATGGATTTAGTAGCGTGTTTTTAGACGCCTATATTGTAAACGTTTCCTCGCAAACGCTTGATCAGCTGATGTTGAGCTTTGTTTTGAATTTGCATAGACTGCCACGATCACTGAGCTTAAACCCTTTGGCCGATTATCTAAAGCTAATGCTGATGCGCCACGGTGAATCAGTCGGTAATGTCGACAAGCGGCTGGAAGGGCAGACCTCAACGTCGCTGTCTGCCAGGGGGCAGCAGCAAGCTCATCAGCTTGCCATCTATCTAAAGCAGCAGTCCTTGCCGACCGTGCTATATAGCAGTCCGCTACGGCGGGCTATTGAGACAGCGGGTCAAATCGCGTTATTGACCCGCTGCTCACCGCAAATAGAGTCAGCTTTGCAGGAGCTGCATCAGGGAATTTTTGAAGGGTTAACCTGGGCCGAAGCTTGCCATCAGTATCCTCAAGTTTGCTCTAGTCTGAGCGCTACTTTCGACTTTCTGCCCGTGCCTGGGGCAGAATCGCCAGAGCAGGCCCATCAGCGTGCAGTCGCCTGGTATCAAACGCTTTGGCAACGTCATGCACCCGGTGAGTCGATTTGGATGGTTAGCCATGGAGGCTTTATGCAGCACCTAATTAGGGTGATCTTAGGATGCGATCGCAGCTGGCAAATTCCCATTGGCCACACCGCTCTATTTGAGTTTTGGTTAGTCAGTTCAGACCTGAACCAAGGCAATCAGACTAATCCCGAGTGCTGGAAAGTTTTGAAATTTAACGAAACACCCCACCTAAGCCTCAAATTTGAGTAGGAACTGTGCTCTAGAAAATTGAAAATGTCGTAAAAATACGGAACTTCTAGACTAGATTGGAAGGCCATGACATTTTTGAGGTAACCTTAATGCCCAGCGCCCGGAACATCTTGTATGTGACCGTAAGTCAAAGATAGTTGGGTACTCTACCTTTCTGGGACGATTGCAGTAATAGTCTCTCGGAGACTGTTCACATGTCTACTACTACACTTACAGATATTAATGATGTCTTTGGGCAAGCCCAAGACGGCAGTGTTGCTGCCATTATTCAAATTCTCAATGATCGGTTAGCCGAGAACGGGATTCGAACTCGTGCTGTGTTTGTGGATAACGTACTCCAGCTGTTGTGCGAAGCGCCCACTAACGATCAACTTGAGAAAGCAATGGTGGTAGAAAATATTCGCAATATTTTAGAAACGATTGCTCCTCGACGTATTCGGCGTGTCAAGATCAACAGTCGTTTGGTGCAGGAGCAGCAGCTACTGTGGTTTGAAGAAATTAGCCGTGACCCTGATAGCCAGCTGCTTTGGGCCGAAATGATTACCCTAAAGCAGCCCAACTGGCTAAAGCGCACCGTTCGAGATTTGCGACGCCCCAAGTTTCGGGGAGATATGCCTGAAGGTGCTTCTAAATCTGATCTACGTCAGCGTAAGTCACTGCTAAGCGGTGTGATCGGCTCTCTCTCGCTGGTGCTACTGATAATCGGTGTGGGTGTTTGGGCGTATCGGCAATTTACCACCCCTGGTACAGCGGTTGTAAACGCCAACTCGCCACAAACAGCATCTGAACAGCTGCCGCTGCCTGAAGCCTACGATTCCTTTGCGCGGGCTGTTCGCGTTGCAGAACAGGCTGCCAAGGATGGCTCAACGGCAAGGACTTCCTCTGACTGGCTATCGCTTGCCGCTCGCTGGCAACAGGCATCTGATCTTATGGCTGAAGTGCCATCCTCAGACGAGCGCTATCAAATTGCTCAAGACAGAGTGAGTGCTTATAAATCCAATAGCGAAAGTCTATTGCAAAAGGCTAGACAGGTTGAATAGAGATGTCCTTGCTATTCAATACTGACGCCTTTAAATGTGGTCGCCTTGGGTTTTGCTGCGACTGGGGCTTGTTTAATAGCCTGGGTACGTAGCCGATGCTTTTGAAAATAGCCCTGCCATTCGTGAGGGGCGTTTAGAGTTTCACCCCCGTGCTGAGTGATACGTTTACGCACCTGACAGAGCACGGGGGTGTTAACACAGGCTCCTGAGATAATAACTTGACCTTTGGTCAGCGCGGGTAGTTCCTTGAGTAAATCGCGTCCGGCTGCCTCAACACCATACTTTAGGCTTTCCTGGTCCACCGGGTTTACAATTCGCATCAGAAACTGACTCATGCACTGGGAAAGCACGTCTGAATCTAGCTTTCCAGGACGCTGGGTAATCAACCCTACACCTAAGCCAAATTTACGACCTTCGCTCAAAATAGTGCGCAGTACGGCCTTGCATCGAGAGGGTTCCTTCGCTGGGGCAAACCGATGAGCTTCTTCGATTAGGACAAAGACGGGAAACGGTAGATAGTTTTCATCCCCTTCTTCAATTTTGTCGCGGGCCGTGTTGATGCGGGCGTGATAGCTTTGCCGCAGCACCGCAGCGCAAATGACCTGCTGTTCTTCTTGGCTAATCTCGTTCATTTGCAACACGGTGCCCTGACCTGGCTCAAACAGGTCTCTGGGTGCCATGTGGTTCACCTGATGGAAATAGGGAGACCTGGCTAGACGATCCAGTTTCCATTCTAGAGCTGGGGCAGAAGAGCCTACTTTGTCATTACCCTCATCGTCGGCGGTGGTATCTGCTTCGTAGACAGCGGCAATCAAATCGTTAACATTCCAGCGATAGTCACCCCGTTTATGCTTGCCCAAAATGCCAAATGCCTTGTTGAGAATCGACTGCTGGCGATCGCTCATTTCAGGGAGTAGGGTCAGAATATCGTAGTAATCAAGGGACGACATCCGAATCTGAATGTCATCGGGTGTGAGTATTTGCACCTTAGGAGCATAACCATCGCTAGCCTGAAATGCCGTATGTCCTCGCATTTCTGAGAGTGTGTTGTACTCACCGTGAGGGTCAAAAATTAGAACAGCGGCGCGGTTGTAGGGTTGTAAAAACTCTTCTATCAGAACACCAGCCGTGTAGCTTTTGCCGGATCCCGTGCCCGCCAAAATGGCCATATGGGTACTGACAATTTCTTTCACATCAAGGGCGACAGGAACACTCCCACCAGGCCGTAGCAGCAGGGAGCCGATTTGAGCTGAGCCAACATCGCCTGGTTGCTTTTTGTTGATAATCTGCTGTAGGCGATCATCGGCTGCGATGCGTACCTTTGCCCCTGGGTCAGGGGTGATGCGGGGGTTAATAAACCCTAGGGCTGGATGAAAATAGCCAATAACATCTACCGTGACCTCATAAATTTCTGGGTTGGGATAGGCAAGCCCTATTAAGGCGGCAATTGTGTCTGGACTGATTTGGGTATCGGCAAAAATGCGATCGGGCAAATGATCGATCAACCGGCGGTCTGAGATTTTTCCTAAAATTTCCCACAGACTGCTGCCGTCAGGAGCATCAACCTCATAAAAGACAAATTCGCCAATCTTGACTCGCTGATTGTCAGCCGTGATGAAGAGATACTGGTTGCCATCTTCACCAGGCCCTTTAACGGTACCAATGACTGGATTGTCCATGCTGGGGTCTAGATGAGCCCGTTGAATCATAGCGACGCGATCGCAAGGTCATCCACTATAGTAAACCTGTATTGCTGGAAAGCAACCGTATTCTTTTTGGTCGGTGCTGAGCGTCAGAATGGTTTTAGGTTTGAGAGGCTACCAAACAGCAATTGCTCTAGACCGGCTTATCTCCTAATTTAGCAAGCGCTTTTGGATTTGGGGCTGTCTGCAGTAACGTCCTGAAAAGCGATGCAGATCGTGGTAAGAAAGGGAGAACGGCCTCGAAACATGACGCCAAAAGGAGTCTGCACGACGGCACGTTCTCCATGGGGGACATGGAGAATGACGAACGTACTACGGTTGAGTTCCCCGACTAGGGAATCTTGCATCTGGCAAAATCAACATGGCATCACCAAATGAATAGAAACGGTAGGTTTCTTTAATTGCCAGTTTATAGAGCTCCATTAAACGCTGTCGGCTCAGTAGAGCACTCACTAACATCAGCAGACTAGAGCCAGGCAGATGAAAATTCGTAATTAGCCCATCCACGACCTGCCACTGATAGCCAGGGTAAATAAATAGATTTACAGAGCCCTGATAGGCTTTGAGCTGACCTTCTTGGGTGGCGACTCCCTCTAGGGTGCGCACTGTGGTTGTACCTACTGCAAATACGTGGTTACCACGGGCTTTGGTTTCTTTGATAAGGTCTATGGTGTCTTGGGGTAAATCAACCCACTCTCCATGCATTTGATGGTTGGTGATGGTTTCGGCTTCCACAGGTCGAAAGGTACCTAGCCCTACGTGTAGGGTTACCTCAGTTCGCCGGATTCCTTTTTTGTCTAGGGCTGCAAACACCTCTGGTGTGAAGTGTAGACCCGCCGTGGGTGCTGCGACTGCTCCAGGATGCTGAGCGTAGATAGTCTGATACTGGTCTGGCTCTGCTTTGGACTGGGTGATGTAAGGAGGTAGAGGCACTTCCCCAAAAGATTCCATCAGGGTTTCTATGGGGGTATCGGTGGTGGTTGCAAAGGTGAGTAATCGACCGTTGGTGTTGCGATCGCATTCTTCTATCTGTGCGATCAGCAATGGGTGCTCTAAATCGGGGCCAAAGTATATTGAGCTGCCGGGCTTTAAACGTCGCCCTGGTTTGACTAGCGCCAGCCACTGCTGGGGACCTCTAGGCTCTAGCAATAAAACTTCAACCTTTGCTCCACTCGGCTTGTATCCATACATTCGCGCCGGTATTACTCGCGTATTATTAATTACGAGTAAGTCTCCAGAGCGCAGAAACTTAGGCAAGTCTTTAAAATGAGCGTGCTGATGATTGGTTACTGAGGAAACTACCATGAGTCGAGAATTGTCTCGAGGTGTGACTGGTTCTTGCGCGATCAGATGTGACGGTAAGTCATACTGATAAGCGGCCAAGGAATAATCACTGTTTGCTTGTTGCTGCTCAGTGGAACTATAGCTGTGGGCTTGTTGACGGCTGTTGGATGTGGGCATAAGCAAACGAAACAGCGGATAAAATACCGTTGATTTTTGATAAAGGCGTACCATCGGGCTTACTAAGCCGAGGGATTTAATGCCAGACTATTAACCAGATGTTCTGTGGACCGGCTGCCTAAGGGATGCAAACGATCTAGACTGTAGCACCGCTTTATAACTATGGATTACGTTTACTATTTATCCAATGCCAGTCTTGTTCTACGAGTTGTTGAACGGTTGCATCGCCTGACACAGTTACCACTAGAGTTTCTAAGTGTTATTCATCGTATCGATGGCTGGATTATTCGAATTAGATTACACGAAAGTGTTTCCCCTAGTATTGCATCTAATTTTCAAGCGTTTTTAGATGAACTAGGTGGTCCATCTAAGCCTGGGTATCGAGTTCGGATGGCTCTGTGGGGGTTAGAAACCGGTCAGACTGCAGTCGATGTGATGCGTCGCTACCAGGTAGCGGTTGTGTCCCACGGTAAACCTGACCGTTACGAAATCGAAGAGTTTCGTAAGCAGTTTGTGCAAGGACTGGGATATTGTCCTGAAACCCTGGCTTAAGGAGCAGGTGTGTGGGCAAGTGGCAAAGGACTAGTTTTGAATTTTGAGTGTTGAGTTGCTTGCCCTGCTACCTCAACGTTCAATCGCATTGACTAAATAATCCTGCATCACCAGATATCTTTTGCCATCGGGTAGTGCTAGCTGGGCTCTGGCTGCTTGAGGCGGCTGTGTCTGGCAGCTGACTAGAGCCACATCTAAACGACAGGGCAGCTGAGCTAGGTGGGGATGACGCGTTAGAAATAAACGAGCGCTGGTCCACAATTTTCGTTGCTTCGTGCGGGTAATGGATAAGCGACCATCCAGATCCCAGTTGCCTCGACTGCGGGTCTTAACTTCTACAAATGCCAGCATTTCGCTACCAAATTTGCCACGCTGGGTGCTGTAGCCTTGGGCGACAATGTCGAGCTCTCCCCAGCGACAGTGCCATCGCCGATAGAGAATATCCCACCCTTGCTGAATCAACCAAGTTTCTACTAGTTGTTCACCGTATATTCCCAAGTCTTGATCGGGCATGCTTTAATTGTCCGTTATCTCAGAGCTAGATTGCCCGCCAGACCACAGGCAAATCTAAAAACTGTCGACAATAGTTGTTGCAGACCCGGATAACCTGAGCGATGACCGTTTATGGAGACATGAATTTGGTCAACGGTGGCTATCCCTGATGTTGCTATTGTTTTTGGGCAATATGATCAAGGATATGGACTTTGACTAAAAGGGAACGTGCTATGACATCTGTAGTCGATCGACCAGATAGTGATCAAAAAGTCGTTCTCACAGAAATCCGAGACCTGAAAGATGAAGTGACAAAGTTCAACCAGAAGTTTGATAACTATCAAAAGGCGACTCAGTGGGTGACTCAGCTTGCGTTTAGTCTGATTGCAGCAGCTACAGTAACCGTCATTATCTCTACTGTGACGGGTAGATAGCTGCTTATCCATCGAGCTGACCATAAAATTCACCCACCCAGGGTAAGCCTGCTAAATCTTCAAAGGCGACCTGGCGTTCTTTTTCTAGTTCAGCAATTCTCTTTTTCTCGGCATAGCTCTGCTTTTGATAATAGGCGCATTCATCGGGCTGGGTTTCTAGGTCTGTTTCTTCCCACAGCTTAAGAAAGTAGCGATAGCGTTTTTCGCACAGGGTTTTCTCCATGCAGGCAACCGATGCACGAATAATTAGGGGGGCTCGAAGAATATCGCGCTGGGTTTTCTCGTCTAAATAAAGTAAGTGATGAACCTGAGAGAGTGGCCCGGTCGACTCGGAAGCTAAGTTGCGGAGCTGCTCAAGTAGGCCAATTGGATTAGTATCTGCCTGGGCCTCATCGGCTACCTGCCACTGCAGCATCATGCGCCACAGAGCCCGATGGTGGGAAAAACTAAGCTGTAAGTCGCGTTCTTCAAGGGCTTGCTTAACTGCTTGACGATTGTTGGGCATGTGAATGTACACCCGCAATAGCCATCCTTCTGCTTCTTCAAGGGCACTTTTTTTGATCGCCACTTTGAAGTTTTTGGGAACTTCGTCTGGTGAGCGGCGCTGCCGCCGCACCTGGGCTAAAAAGTTTTCGGCTAATAATGGCACTAATCGAGCATCGCCCTGACTAAAGATTTCTGCACAGTGGCGGATATAGTGGGTGCGGGTATCGGCATTGGCAATGTCGGCCAACAGTTTGACGATATCCTGAGATGCTTTTTGAAACTGGTCGGCCTGTATGAGGTTTACTTGCTCAAGGGTTTGCTGAATCTGCCAGTCGAGCCAAAGGGGGGCGGCATCAACTAAAGCATTGTATTCATCAGCGACATGGGTTTTAAGATAGTCATCTGGATCTTTGCCATCGGGGATGTTGAGAACCCGTAGCTGTACATCGCCTCGGTGGGCCATTTCGGCAACTTCGCCAATTGCCCGCTGGGCTGCTTTGACTCCGGCAGCATCCGCATCAAAATTAAAAATAATTTGCTTTGATTCGGTGTAGCGCAGCAGCTGGCGCACCTGACCCGCGTTTAGGGCAGTCCCTAGAGAAGCGACGGCATTGGTAATGCCTGCAGCGTGGAGGGCGACTATATCAAAGTAGCCTTCCACAACAATGGCTCTGTCTTGCTTTGCGATCGCACCTTTGGCTTTATCTAAGCCATAGAGGGTTTTACTTTTATCAAATAGCTCTGTTTCGGGTGAGTTTAAGTATTTAGGTTTCTCATCCCCAAGACAGCGCCCGCCAAAGCCAATGATGCGTCCGTTGGCATCGTGGATCGGGACCATCACTCGATTACGAAACCGGTCGTAGTAGCCGCCGGTCCTGTTTTTATTGGGCACAACCAGCCCGGCTTGCTCAACTAGCTTGACGGAGTAATTTTTTTGCTCGACCAAATAGCTATAGAGGGTTTGCCAGCCATCAGGCGCATAGCCAAAGGCAAACCGTTTGAGAATCTCGTCACTAAACTGACGTTGCGATCGCAGATATTCTAAGGCCTCTTGTCCAGCACTTTGGTACAGAGCATGCTCATAAAACCTGGCCGTGACTGTCAGAATCTCAAACAGCTGCTCTCGCAGGGTGACTTTACGCTGAAATTCTTGTTGCTTTGCGGGCTCTAAGGTTTTGACAGGAACCTGATATCGCCGTGCTAAATCGAGTACAACATCGGCAAACGATTGCTGACCGAGTTCCATCAAAAACTTAAAGGCGTTGCCGCCTGCACCACAGCTAAAGCAGTAATAAAACTGTTTTGATGGGCTGACACTAAAGCTGGGAGATTTATCGTCATGAAACGGGCATAATCCCGTAAAGTCTTTGCCCTGCTTTTTAAGGACTACGTGCTCAGACACAATGTCTACAATGTCTGCCCGCTGGCGCACATCGTCAATCGTATCTGGATGTATGCGTGGAGCACTCATGTAGTTCTACAGGAACAAGGATTCCCCTATCATAGGACCAATACATTAGACTCAGCGTGGAGTGCAGTTGCTAGGGCTGACTTGCCTACTATACAAAAAAGTCAGGAGGAACCTCACCAATGGGGCTCTCCTGACGATATCGGTCTCTGCGGAGTGGACTACTAGAATTCGTTTGCAGCACAGGAGGCTAGGTTGCTTTCCAGCTGCTGTAGCTGTTCGGGAGTAAGTACCTGAAGAACCCCTTGCTCATATTCAAACTCGGCTGCTTCAATGCTGGCTGCTTGCTCAGCGCTGGGCTCTGGCATGGTCGCTTCTACTTCAGCATCGACCTGTTCTTCCAACAGTGCGACCTGCTGCTGTTGTTCGGGGGTTAGGATACTCTGAAGATTTTGATCGTACTCTTCTTCGATCATATCGAGCGCGACTGCCTGCTCTTCAGTCAGTTCAGGTTCAGTTTCAGCCTCTAGCTCAGGGACGACGCTGGCCATGCTGTCTGCTGCCCAAGCATTGAGTTGAGCAACCTGCTGCTCTTGCTCGGGGGATAACATGGACACAATCTGCTGATCGACTGCCTGCTCTAATTGAGCCAACCGTGCTTCCGACTCAGGATCTGTGGGCATGGTGGCTTCAACTTGCTGGTCGAGTTGCTCCTCGAGGGCCTGTAGCTGCAGCTGCTGATCCTCACTCAGGTCGATTCCGGAAAACTCGTCTGGACAGGATAGCTCCTCTGATTGCATTTGTGCCTCTGCTTCTGCCTCTACTGGCGCTTCTGCCTCTACTGGCGCTTCTGCTTGCGCGTGTACTTGATGGGTCAGAGGCATTGCAGAGAATGCGATCGCACCTAGTTGAGCAGCCAAAGTTTTAAGTTTCATAATCTTTTGGAAATTTGTGTTTCCTTGAGGCTACGTTCCCCAATCTAAAAAATGGTTTGGAAGAATCTAGGGAATAATTCGGGTAGAAATCGGTTAGGAGCGAATTTGCTTTTATTAAAACGCTATAAGACGTAATTCAAAGTAATCGAGTGCTCTTAGATGATTTTTGTCTGATTTTGACTAGGGTTTTCGGGACTGACTAGTTTCCCGTAAACCCAGGTGAATCCTAAAAAGCGACGTTTCCTTCTCTTGAAACCCATGATGTTGAGGCCGCTTAAATCTGGCCGTTTAGAGCTGCCTTAAGCGATAGCCCACACCGTGTACCGTTTCAATAAAGTCGGAAGGAGCACCCGCTTTGCGTAGCTTTTGCCTGAGGCTTTTTAGATGAGATTTGACTGTTTCCTCGTCTGGAAGTGCCTGAGGGGACCAGCACTGGTCAATCAGTACCGAGCGGCTAAAAACCCGTCGGCCGCTGCGTAGAAATAGTTCTAAAAGGCTAAACTCTTTTGGGGTGAGCTGTAGAGGGTGACTGCTATAAAAAACTTCGTGGGTAGCAGAATCTAACTGAATACTTCCCCAGCTCAGCATTGAACTAGCTTCGCCCAGGTTGCCGCGTCGCAGCAATGCCCGTAGGCGAGCTAGTAACTCCAACAGGTCAAACGGTTTAACGACATAATCGTCTGCCCCGGCATCTAGACCAGCCACTTTATCAGTATTAGTATCGCGAGCTGTTAGCATTAGAATCGGTAGCCGTCTGCCCGTCTCTCGTAAGCGTCGGCATAGATGGATACCGTTAATTTTGGGCAACATCACGTCTAGCACCATCAGGTCATAGGTTAAATCTGTAGCTTGAATCCAACCCATCTCACCATCTTTAACCCAATCCACTACGTAACCTTCATCAGTTAACGCTTCGGTTAAGCCTTCACCTAGCTGCAGGTCATCTTCGACTACGAGAATGCGCATAGGAAACCATTTCAAGTTGCTTACTCTGACTATAACGACGGTTAAATCGAGCTGTCTAGAGTGTTGTGTACCCTGCATGGTTCTCATTGGTGAGGCCGCTGTTCAAGCCCAATTTCTGTTTGTTCAATGAATCGTTCTCGTTCTCAAATCTGGTTATCTACAGGCTTTGGCATTGCGATCTCAACTCTCCTAGGCACCGCTCTATTTGCTCGAAATGCCATTGTGCAAAGAGTTAGTCCATCGGAGCGAGTTGAGATAAAAGAGGCTGAATATGCCTATTTGAATGGCTTACTGATTGCGATCGCAGAGGCTGAATCTAGTCATCAGGCTTATCTCAATACGGGAGAGACAGAATCGTTAGCGCTTTACCAGACCAAAATCGAATTAATTAACAGCTATTTAGACGAGCTAGATGCAGAGTTTGAAAGCTTTGAAGAAGAGACGTTTGAAGAAGATTTAGTCTATCGAGAAGCGCTAGATCGCTTGAGAGTTGCTACCGATACCCATGTGCAAGTGTTAGAAGATGCACTTGCACAATATGAATCTGGGTGGCTTGATCTCTCTACTCAGCTAGATACGGCTCAACAAAGCAGCGAAGCCCGAGTTGATGCCCATTTAGCCCTACAGGTCTTACTGGATGAGAATAGCGTAGAACGACAGCGCGAGATTACCGACACCAGCGTTAGCATTAACAACGACCTGTGGCTAATGGGTTTGGTGGCGGGGTTTGGCAGTATTGTTCTGGTAGTATTGTATGGGTGGCTAATGCAAACCCTAAGACAGTACCAGCAACGCTCAGAAGTACAGCAATTAGAAACCAATACACTATCTGAGAAGCTGCAAATCAAAACAGCTGATTTGCAAAAGACCAAAGACATTTTGACAACAGAGTTAAATCGTCGTCAGGAGATTGAAACAACCTACAAAGAAATAGAACAGGCCAAAGAACTAACCGATTTAAAGCTGAACTTTTTCTCTCTAGCATCCCATGAGCTGAGAACGCCCCTCAGCGCTATTTTGGTGTCTGCCCAGCTGCTTGACAACCACAATGTAGCCTGGTCAGAAGAAAAAAGATCTCGTAATCTTAGAAGAATTCAGTCTGCGGCTAAAACAATGGCGCAGCTGCTGTCGGATATTTTACTGCTGACGCGCGCCGAGGCCGGTAAGCTAGAGTTTAACCCGCAAACTATTGCACTAAAACCATTTTGTTGTCGTTTAGTGGAAGAAGTTAAGTTTAATACACAGTCGCAGCATACAGTTTTAGTTGAGCAACAAGGTGCTTCGGATGAAGCCTGCTTAGATGAAAGACTCTTACGCGCTATGCTAATGAGCTTATTGACCAACGCCATTAAGTACTCGCCACCCGAGAGTGAAATTCAGCTGATAATTTGGGGAGAACAGGGACACACGCGTTTTCAGGTTAGTGATCAGGGTATTGGCGTTCCAGCTGAGGATCAGCAGCATGTATTTGAATCGTTTCATCGTGGTCAAAATGTTAAGTCGTTTTCTGGTACTGGTTTAGGTCTAGCCGTTGTTAAAAAGTGTTTAGAACTGCACGGCGGTAAGATTGAAGTCGAAAGTCAGGTTGGAGTCGGCACCACATTCTCTGTTGATATGCCCTGGATGGACGAAGTTAGCTAAAACGGCTCTGATGAGTTGAGCGGCGGAGAACTGCAACGAGTTGCGATTGCCCGCGTTCTTAACCACAACACCCGTGACCTGAACGCTGATGAAGAGAATACGCCTTTCAGCTAACGTGATTGTTATTCCTCTCAAGAAGCTGCTCTTCGCTAGAATGATTGAAACCACGGCAGAGCAGGTGTTTGTCAGGTGGTTGGCCCCAAACTAAAGCTTTAATCGTTATGAGCTTAGTAGCTGATTGGACATCAGTGTTGAACCATAACAGCAGTAATCTCAGCAGACTTTGGCAAAAATGCTTAATAGGTTCTTGCCTAGAAGATACTGATGTCTGAGGTGCTTAAAGCCTGCCTGTGTGCCCATTTGCTGCCGAATTTTTGGGCTGTAAACCCTTATCCCATTGGGAGTGGCTGGCACATACCCAACCCCTGTCGAGGTATTGGTGGTTGGGTCAACCCAGTAAAAGGTACCTCCTGGTCGCAAGACTCGATAAATCTCAGCCAAGACCCGCTGGGGTTCAGGGTAATGTAGAAAGCTAAATGTGTTGAAAATTGCATCGAACTGCTGATCGGTAAACCGTAAGGGTGCGGCATGGCCTTGTACAAATATGAGGCGGGGTCGATGGTGATTGGAGCGCCGTGCCTG
>JBHJIV010000160.1:0-5705 GCA_050043105.1 Leptolyngbyaceae cyanobacterium
AGGTCTCAACAATGCCCCATTCCAGTGACGGTCTGAACTGACTAGCTGCTTAAAGGCATCCACCCGGTCAAATTCATGGTCGGTACCCAGACTGCCGCTGCCCCGTAGCGTAATGCGCTGGGTGCGAAAGCTGCGATTGCGTAAGCCCACTGCCAGATTACGAGTTTCTTCATCACCGCTAACCTGCATCACGCTGCGCCCTGGTGGGTCGAGGGGGCTAGTGGGAATAAAGGCGCGAAAGCGACTGTCGGAAAGTGGAAAGCTGGGATAGGGTTTGCCATTGGCCATGACAGTAGGGGGTGTGGTAGCCCCACTGCGGGCCTTAACAATGACAGCAATGGTATCGCCTAGCTGCGGATCGCTGGGTGTAATAACGACGTCGTAGGCATGGGCAGCTTCACCCATCATCCCCCATGAAATCAGACCGCTGGTTGCCAGCAGCCCTGCTAGCATCTCTCGACGTCGAATCACCATAGTTTACGAATTCCTTTTGCCGCTTTGGTTCTACAGAATAATACAGAGGTTTTCTATCTGTCCGTGAATATGGGGCACTTTAAGGATTGTTGATGTCCTGTTGATATTCGCTTTAAGAGACGATCATTCACTGCTGTCTTGGGTTTTTACGATTTAGACCGGGTGTAAAGAGGGTTGTAAAATAGCTCATAAGTAAGCTGGTGACGACAGCTGCCACTAAACAGATCAGCTCAGTGGCGATAGGGTATGTGGTGATACTGTCGATCACAGCATGCGTGATAGCGTCCTGGTACTCTAAATTCTCTTTATATTTGAGTTCGACAAGTTCCTCAGAAGTCAGCATGGAATTTTACCCAGTTGTCAGTAGTTTTACTTAGCCATTGACCGGTTAGATACGGCCATAGTCTTCCCTGCTGATGTGGGAACTCAACAAGTTAAGCTGATACACTTTGCGATCGCATTACCCTTCCTAACGCTGACAATTTTCTCCCGGCGCAGCCCATACGCTAGTGTGATCCCTTAGACACTTGTGTCATATATTTCTTGACCCTACAGATATGCTTATTGACCGCTTATCGACCCAAGACTTTAATGCGCTGGCCGACCTCTATCGCTCAACCCTGCTAGAGACTGTCTTACCCTTTTGGCAACATCACTCATTAGATCGTGACTATGGCGGTTATTTCACATGTCTAGACGTCCAAGGGAATTGTTATGACACCGATAAATTTATCTGGTTACAAAACCGACAGGTGTGGACATTCTCCATGTTGTACAACCGTCTAGAACAGCGGTCTGACTGGTTAGATGTCGCCCACCACGGTGTTGAATTTTTGGTCAAACACGGTCGTGATCATGACGGTAACTGGTACTTTTCCTTAGACCGTCAGGGTCGCCCCCTGGTGCAGCCCTACAATATTTTTTCAGACTGTTTTGCAGCCATGGCCTTTAGCCAATATGCCCAGGCCAGCGGTGATAGTGCGGCCAAAGATATTGCGCTGCAGGCCTATAACAATGTTCTGCGTCGCCAAGCTAACCCCAAAGGACAATACAACAAAGCCTATCCAGGCACACGCCCCATGAAATCCCTGGCAGTGCCAATGATTTTGGCCAATCTCACCCTAGAAATGGATTGGCTGCTAACCCCCGACCGGCTGGAATCAGTACTCGATCAAACCATTGCCGCTGTAATGGAAGAGTTTTTAGATGCCAAAAGCGGTTTGGTCTTTGAACATATTGCCCCCAATGGGGCTGCCATTGATTGTTTTGAAGGGCGTTTGCTCAACCCTGGCCATGGGATTGAAGCCATGTGGTTCATGATGGATATTGGCCAGCGACGGCAGGATACCCGTCTGATCAATTGTGCCGTCGACACCACACTCACCATTCTTGAGCGCGGGTGGGACAGCCGTTACGGCGGAATTTTCTACTTTTTAGACCGGCTGGGTCATCCCCCCCAACAGCTGGAATGGAGTCAAAAACTATGGTGGGTGCATCTAGAAACTTTGGTAGCCCTACTGTTGGCCTACCGACTAACCCAGAGAGAAGACTGTTGGCAGTGGTATCGCACCGTTCACAACTATGCCTGGTCTCGATTTAATGACCCAGACGGTGGGGAGTGGTTTGGCTACCTCAACCGCCAGGGAGAAGTGTTGCTACCCCTAAAAGGAGGAAAGTGGAAAGGATGTTTCCATGTGCCACGGGCGCTATATTTATGCTGGCAGCATACCCAGGCCATGGTTTAGCGTTTTGTCTTATTTTTAACCCGAGACGGCGGCAGTCCCAAAACTTCACTGGCACAGGTTATCCACTGCTCAGTCTGCTGCCGTAGCTGATCTTCATCAACCCCTTCAAAGGGAAAATCCCTATCTAGCTGTTGCCAAAACTCTGGATCAGCACCAGAACGATGAGATGCCCCTTGGGTCGGTTTGTTCAAAGCCATAATTTTCCCCGATTAGCTGAATAGGTCGTGGGTACTCAACTAGGTTCAAGGTGCCCAATGATACACAGCTTTTCAGAATACTTAGAGAATTCAAGTAATCTTGACGACAAACCAATCGCGGAGACCCCGTGGGTTCAACCAGGAATGTCCTTATTTAACAACATTTTGGGGTCATAGATACGTATATGTCGCTACCACAGTAATCTTTTGTAGTGATGGGCAAATCAAAATGGCACCCCACTATGAAGGTGCCAGTAACTGCTCAAGAAAGTGGCACATCCAGCCACCTAGACAACCTTGCTCAAATTCTTGCTCTGTAGTGCTTTTGTGCCGCTCAGGTCCATGCCGTCTCAAGCCGCAATCTAAAGTAATGTGACACTCTTAGTGATTGCCATAGGTGTCACAGTATTTAGTATGGATGGCTAATGCTAGAGCTATAATGTCGCCAATCGTGTCTTCCTTCCATTTATTCAGCTCGTCTTATGGCACCTAGTTTTTAGTGAAATCTGGCTTTAAGGCGAAATATGTCCTTCCTCTACCCCTAATTCAATCTTTTCTATGTATTCCACCTAAGGGTTCTAAAGAAAGACAATACTAGTACAATTGAACTGAGTTGTGATATTATCTCTCCGCAACTGCTGATTGGCGAGGTTTTTGTTTTCACAAATAAAAAAGTCTCTCTTTATCTATTTCATTCATGGACCCGATTGATGTCATCTATGGTGCATGTTGGTCGCCGAGTCTAGTCTCGAAATAAGACAAAAGTTGTTCTAATTACTACAGAATTACCCCGGCGTCACACTTACACTTTGAAGTCAGCTTAATTTGTGGCAAGTAGCGATAAGTCGAACGTGTCGTTGGTATAGGAAATTCTGTTTGAACAGCCCTTCAGTTCGGTTATCACCTAAGGAGAACCCCACCTAATCACCCAGATACCTAAGCAATACTGACGACATAGAGACTCTCACATACCTGCGATTATCTCAGGCATCTCTAAGCTTACTTTACGTATATTTCTCATCTACCCAGTTTAATGTAGTGAAGTAAAGGTGTTTATGAGAGTTGTTTCATCTAGTGTAATCAATCTTGTTCCTTGGGGTAAGATTAAACTCATAATGAATCCGACTTGAGTTCGTTTTTCAAAAATATAGGTATATGTTCGGCCTTAACCTAGGCATTTGAAACGGATCTTTAGGCAAATTAAACAATTGCAATCAGGTTTGTTGTGCTCTGCGTATTACCCATTAAGTTCACTGTTTGACAATTCAAGCTGCGGTCAAGGATAAGGAATATCCCTGCACCCGACACACTTTTCCAGCGGAGGTCCATTAAAAGCTATGTCAAAGCTGAAAGCCCCAAAACGAACTTCCACAGTTGCCTATAGTACGGATACTGTACGCACCTATCTGCAGGAGATTGGCCGTGTGCCTCTACTCACCCACGAAGAAGAAATCGTACTAGGTAAGCAGGTCCAGTGTTTAATGGCTCTGCAGGAAACTAAAAATAAGCTTGATGAAGAGCTTGGCCGCGATGCCAGTCGGGCTGAGTGGGCTGAGGCGGCTAATCTTGCTGAAACAGATCTGATACATCAGCTTCGCAACGGGCAGCGAGCTAAGCGCAAGATGATTGAGGCAAACCTGCGTCTGGTAGTCGCTGTAGCTAAAAAATATCAGAAGCGTAAGCTAGAATTTCTGGATTTGATCCAGGAAGGTACGCTTGGTCTCGAGCGCGGTGTTGAGAAGTTTGACCCCATGAAGGGTTATAAGTTTTCCACCTATGCCTACTGGTGGATTCGGCAGGCCATTACCCGTGCCATTGCCCAGCAGTCTCGAACCATTCGTCTGCCTATTCACATTACCGAGAAGCTTAACAAGATTAAGCGTGAGCAGCGGGTTCTGGCTCAGAAGCTAGGTCGCAGCCCCTCAGTGGTGGAGATTGGTCAAGAGCTTGATCTGAGCGCTGAACAGGTACGGGAGTACTTGACCATGTCCCGTCAGCCCATTTCTCTGGATGTTCGCATCGGTGATAACCAGGACACCGAGCTACAGGAGCTGCTAGAGGATGACACCGTATCGCCCGAAGACTACACGGTGCAGCAGTCTTTACGGCAGGACATTCGCAACATGCTGACAGAGCTAACGCCTCAGCAGAAGGAAGTGATTAACCTGCGGTTTGGCCTGATTGACGGCACCCAGCTGTCTTTGGCTAAGGTGGGTCAGCGCATGGGCATTAGCCGTGAGCGGGTGCGTCAGCTGGAGCAGCAGGCGCTCAAGCACCTGCGTCGTCGTAAGGCAACTTTCCAAGGGTACTTAGCAGCTGGCTAAAACAGCTTTAATCAGCTTTTCCCTGGACATCTACAAACAGGCTCCTAGTTTCGGCTAGGGGTCTTTTTTTGACTCTGAAAATCGCTAGGACACCCCTAAAGCCTCGCCTGAGTCTAGGCGGTTTCCATTGGCAAAAGCCCAGCCAGACTGGGCTTTTTTGCCGGCGGGTTGCAGCTGACGCAGTACCAGGTAGCCGTCACCTGTACCGATGACAGGGCCGTGATTTTTCAAAATAGCTGCAATTTTTCCGGGAGCTGTGGGTGCCAGGGTGCTGTAGACATCTTTTAGCGGGCCATAATCTGCAGGTAGCTGGGGCCAAACATCGTCAAACAGTGGCAGGGTTTCGTTAATTTTGAGGGGCTGCTCCCGAAACTGAGTCACACAGCTAGGGTAAAACCCCCGTATCTGATTGTGGATATCTAACGCTGAACGCTGCCAGTCAATGGTGTAGTCAGGCTTTTTGATTAGCGGTGCATAGGTAGCATGTTCTTCGATTTGTGGAATGGGTCGAATGGCTTGACCATCAAGCTTATGGAGGGTGCTTAGCAACAGCTCGGCAGTCAGTGTAGAAAGTTTTTCAGCAACCGTCCAGGCGTTGTCTAATAAACCGATGGGAATGGTTTCTTTGAGCAACATGGGGCCAGTATCCATACCGGCGTCCATCAGCATGGTAGTGACACCAGTTTCAGGTTCACCGTGATACAGGCTCCACTGAATTGGAGCAGCCCCACGATAGGTGGGCAAGATGGATCCATGACCATTGATAGACCCAAGCCGTGGCATATCGAGGATTTCCTGGGAGAGAATTTGCCCATAGGCCACCCCCACAAACGCATCGACTTTAGAGGTCTCTAAAAACGTGAGGGCCTCTGTGTCCTTTTTAATTTTTTTGGGTTGCCATACGGGGATGCCGGCTTCGACGGCAATGGTTTTTACTGGGGAAGGGGTAACCTTGCTGCCTCGAC
>JBHJIV010000161.1:0-51233 GCA_050043105.1 Leptolyngbyaceae cyanobacterium
ACTAAATACTCAACTCGCGGATCTTCAAGCTCTCTGAAGTGCTCAAGTAGGGTCACTGAGTGCTCATCTGGTGCAGACATAAGGGACTTCTTCAGCTGGGAACCCCTCGATAGTTACATGCCGAGTATGCGTTTGCCCTAAAATCAGGGGTTGGGAGTCTCAGCAGGTGTGGGTTGTTTTCATTGGTAAATTCAGGGAATGAGCTGTGAGATGTGTTGGCAATTTTGAAAGGGTTAGGATAGCGGGTTGCGATCGCACAATCGTAGGTTGGGTTGAGCTTATCGAAACCCAACAATGCCAGCCGTTTTATGTTTTCACACGCCGTGATTTATACCCCAACATGGTCCGCATTTTGGGGTATTGGCAACGTTGGGTTGATGGGGGTGTTTTTTATAGGCGAGAGATTTTGATAGGGTGCAACCCAACCTACGTGATGGGATGTTACAACAGAGAAATTTTTGATGGCAAACGCACTCGATCCAGAAATTGTCCGGTGCTAAGTATTGAATTAACAAAAGGACGAGGATTGGTATGTAGAGACAGTGTTTAAGAAAGTTTAGATCGGGCTGCAGCGCTTATGTGCTACACTCCATAAGTTTGGATGCAAGAGAAGAAAACCAACGAACGTACAAACCAATCCCCATATACAACCCCCATGGGAGGTGTCCTTTAGGGCTCTCCATTCCATATCTCATCCTAAAGTTCCAGGAGTCTTTTTCACGCCATCCAACCTCATCTCCAAATTTTTCAAAGGCTTTCTCATAATACGTGTAATCGGCCTTGCCGCCACAAAGGAGATAAATTTCTTTTTGAACGCTAAAACCAAAGTGCCCACCGCTAAACTTGAGCCATAAACGGTCAATCAGCTGTAGGTCTTCGCAGGGAAAAGCTTTAATATCATCTACCTCCAAATATCCTTGTTTTGTGCGATTTGACACCTCCAGCATTACTTTTGCTGTTTCCTCATCCGCCTTTTGCCACTGAGCATTAGCCAAATAGTTAATCAGGTTTTCATAGCGAGGATGCACCTGCTCGCGAACAATACAAAGGTTATGAGACGTATCATCCGAGCGCAAGGATCTCCCCGAGACCTGCCGCCATTCATCTTCGGTTACCAACCGATAGTGATAGGTCCCCTTGTCTGGTGCTAAGTTCGTTTTAGTACTCAACCATCCACAAAACCAGTGAGCATCTGTAAGCGCAATATTATCAACAGGCTGATTATCTTGGTTATCGCGCTCAATAGCGGGAACAACAGCCTGGGAATGAAACTGTCCTGATTTTTGATCTTCTAAAAACAGACGATACTCCGCCCAGGTAATCGGTGCAGAGATAAAGATCTTCCCGTATTTTAGTATTGGATTTCTAAACCGCTGCTCTAATTCCACTTTGGCATTAGTTTGCTCACCCAAATCCACACTAGCTAGCTGGTGCTCTAACCTATCTCTAACAGATAATTGAATTTTAGATTTTTCCTCAATCATTATCCGATGGGCAAACTTAAGCCTTTCGGGGGTAGGCTCATCTAAAACCGCCTCAACAAACGGTGTCGCTTCAGTCATCGCTGCATGAAAGCTAATCACCTCTCGCCAGTCTGAGTTATCTAACCGCTGCAATAAATAATCTGTCGAATAGCTCTCACAAATTTCCAAAGCCGTTAAATATTCCTGAAATGTCTTGTGGGTAAACTCATAGAGATCCCCTTCTTCACCAGCCAACAAACCCGCAATGGTTTGAATCTCTTTGAGAAAATTCTTGGGTTTAATCGGCTCTGACGGCTGCACCTCAGACAATCTCTCAGCAATCCACCCACTGCCCTGCTTTGGCGTAAACTTCTCTTGTCCTGCCTCAGTCAACTTAAACGCTAACTGTTGCAAAACCGGCTGACTTTCTTCCACAGAAGCCACGGTTAACCGAGTCTCCCGACGATAGGGACGATTTTCTAACAGCAGATCAAACATCTTTTTATAGAGCTTCACCCGCTTATCTGGCAAATATTCAAAGGCTTCATAGGTAGCGGCAATAATGGTCACCAACAGTGGGTTCTTAGCTAAATCATTCAGGGCAGGGGTTCTAACAATTTGTCCCATCAGTTCCTTAGCGGCTTTAGTTGCCTCATCCTCACACTGTGCCCGCGCTTGAGTCTCCGAGAGCTGCTGACCATTAGGCTGCTTTTGACTCCGCTGCCATAGGGTTTCCCACTTTTTGTGCCATAGCATCGCCCGATACCACTTGTTGATAAAGGCTTCTTTATCTTTGACGGTGAAATCCAAAATGCCGACACGGGTTATTCCCTGAAATAGGCTACTGTCATAACCATGGGGCCGAGACGTGAGAATAAACTGACTGGGATAGGCTTGCATTTGCCAGCTCACCCACTGACTCACCTTTTCCCGTCGGGCATTGGGCACTTCATCCAACCCGTCAAACATCACTAGACATTTGCCCTGATCCAGCCGCTGCTTAAACCATTGAGCTGACACATCCAAATCCTGACAGCGCGGCAGCTTATTCACCTGATTCAAAATTAGCTCTGGCAAAGAGGGTGTCTGTGCATTCTGAATCTGCCCATGCATTGCCCGAAACAGTAGCAAAATCGGCAATCGGTTCGCTGCACCAAAGTTTCGATGAGCCTGATCGGCATAGTTAAGGGTGAGATAACGAGTTAGGGTGGTTTTGCCGTAGCCCGGATCAGCAATAATGGCTAACCGCCGATATCGCTCATTCACCAGCTGTTTTTGCTTGGGCAGCAGCTCCCAAATACGCTTGATCGAGTCAACATCCGATGGATTATTCGGGTCAGAATCCAGCCTTATCGGTACAAAAATTTCTTTCAGTTCCAAAGGGGGCAAATCCGCCTTAAATCCTTCTACCTCAAGGGCATAGCAGTATGCCTGAAGAGCTTTGAGATATTTAGCATCAATGCCTGACCAGTTTTCCAGAGTGCTGTCTGCCCTTACAGCAGCGGCATTCCCTGCCTTAGTCCCCCACTTGTTTGATGTTTTTTTGAGGGGAGCCATAAGGCCCTGACCAAAAGACGTCAGCAGTGTGGCTCCACCAGTTACGATAAGTGCAATTAATGCCTCAGGCACTTGCTTCATAAAAAGCAGCGCCAAAGTGGACAAGCCACCACTACCAATCAGGAATTTAATAAACGCATTCGATATTTGATCAGGTAGAGGCTGTTTTGGTGGCTGATTTCCAGGCGAAGACATAGAATGCAACTGAGGGACTCACGCACCTATTCTACTTAGATAGCTTTTAGATAGCTTATTCGCCGGGTAATGGCTACTCTACAGACTACTTACGATAAATTTTGCTCTGCCAATGCAATAAACTGCTCACTTTGCTGAATCAAAATTTGCACCTCATTCGAACTCAGATTGATGTCATCGATACTGTAATCACCCTGAGTTCCCTTATTTTAAGCATCTATAAGGTAACGATGAAACTCAACAGGAACTAGCCCTGGCTTGGCAATTTCCCTGCCAAACGCTGCAATAACTGCAGCATGACTTGAAAAGGAAAGTCCTTTCTGCCATGGAAAAGCTTCGGCAATGTAAAACATGGTGTAATACGCTCTCGCACCAGCAAAGTCGTAAAGGCCATTCTCAGCCAAAAGTTTAGAAGCTTCCAGGCTCTCCTTGGCCTTATCAATAAATGCACTCAAATTAGCAGTCACACAACCATTCCTTCTTTTCTTACATTAGAGAGAAATGGGTTATCTTCTGCTTGAAACTTCTCCATAGAAATAAAGTGTCGTGAGATTACCACGTCAAACTCAAGACACAGCTGAGCAATAAATTGACTAGTTCTATCAATCTCTTGATAAGGATTTACCGGGGTATTGAGCACAACCAAAAGATCTATATCAGAGTCTAGCTGGCCATCTCCCCGAGCCTGAGAACCATACAATATGATGTTTTGCAACTGCTCTTGATATAAGTCATAGAAATACTTTTTTACGTTTTCTAGAATTAACGCCAGCTCAGGATGTTTCATAACAGCATTTGCTCTACAGTAGCCAATTTTAGCTAATTCCGTGCTCTTTGGTATTAGCTAAAGTAGAAACCTGCTTCATAGCTGAGTTCTATCCTACACGTCTGCCTAAGCTACCTAACCTACTCGACATAGGTAATAAAGCCAGAGATCTCTCCCTATAGCAGAAGCATCCAGATCTAAAATCCGCTCTGTGCTTTGCCATGGATAAATTTCTACATGGCTAAAATCTTTAGATAGCTGTTTAATCTGCTGTGCGGCTGGGATATAGTACGTATCTAACCGAAAATTATGAGATTCATCGCGAACGATTAGATACTCAGATTCTGCCAGTGTTGCCCGAGTTATCGGACGATTGAATAACCAAAACAGACCCAGCATCACCAAATTCACATAGGTCTTAACAGGGTTTATTACAATCTGTTTTTGTAGGGTTAACTCTTTCTCTAGCGCTTGCAAGTTATGACTAGAGAAGAAAAAATAACAGCCTTGCCTACTGACACGTTTAATCTCTTGAAAGATATTAAGCCGATCTTCGTGCGGAACATAATCAATACCGTTAAAGCTAAACAGAATAAAGTCAAAAGAGTTGTCATCAAACTGACTTAGCTCCCTGGCATCGCCTACTTCAAAGCTCATGGGGTGGTCTAGCTTTCTAAATCGCTTCTGACAGGCGGCTACCATCTCAGGTGAATAGTCAATGCCAATATACTGCTGCACCAGGGGTGCAAAATGTTGGGCTGTGCGACCACCGCCTACGCCTATATCTAGCATTTTCATCCCAGGCAGCTGGTCTCGCAGCCGCTCTAAAAGAGCAGACTCCGCGGGCTGTAGACGATTTAGTTGTGCATAGTAATTAACGATATCTGCGGCAGCGTAAGTTGTTGCGTTTCTGTCGGCCATAAATGCCATCTTGGCTAAAAACCACGGTCAAGCACGCATGGCAAATCTCTTTTACCTCTTGGCAAGACAACCTGCCGCCTATGGGGCAGGTTGAGTTAGCTGCTGGCGCTCGTTAAAAGCGATCGCAACCTACATGTGCAGACAAAAGAGATATTGCCAAACGATATTTTGTAAACTGCGTGAACGTGATGATTAGCTTTGGCGATAATTGACTAGGCTTCGTAGGCATCCATGGGTAAACACGAGCAAACTAAGTTGCGATCGCCATAGGCTTGGTCAATCCGGTTTACCGTCGGCCAGAACTTGCGTTCTTTGGTCCACGGTGTGGGATGCACCGCCTGCTCACGGCTGTAGGGTCGATCCCAATCAGCCGTCAGGTCAACGGTTGTATGGGGGGCATTCACCAGCGGATTATTCTCCTGGGGCATCTGGCCTGTCTCAATTTGGCGAATCTCATTGCGGATGGCAATCATCGCATCGCAAAAGCGGTCTAGCTCTGCTAACGACTCACTCTCGGTGGGCTCTACCATAATGGTGCCCGCCACTGGCCAAGACATGGTGGGCGGATGGAAGCCATAGTCAACCATGCGCTTGGCGATGTCGTCCACGCTGGCCGACTTCTTGAAGCCGCGCAGATCCACAATGCACTCGTGGGCCACCAGTCCCGCATTGCCTTTGTAGAGAATGTCGTAGTGATCTTCTAAACGCTTGGCAATGTAGTTAGCACTAAGAATTGCGGTTTCAGTCGCGTGAGTCAGACCCGCCACCCCCATCATCTGAATATACATCCAGGAAATGGGCAAGATGCTGGCGCTGCCCCAGGGTGCAGCTGATACCGCCCCGACAGATTGCTCAGTGCCCAGCGCGGGTGTGAGGCTATGGCCGGGCAAAAAGGGTACCAGATGCTTTTGTACACCAATGGGGCCAACACCAGGGCCGCCCCCACCGTGGGGAATGCAAAATGTTTTATGCAGATTCAGGTGACACACATCCGCGCCAATATCTCCAGGACTGCACAGACCCACCTGGGCGTTCATGTTGGCTCCGTCCATGTACACCTGCCCCCCGTGCTGATGGATAAGGTCGCACACCGCTCGAATGGTTGCTTCAAACACTCCGTGGGTGGATGGATAGGTAATCATCAAGGCCGCTAGCTGATCGCTGTGCTTTTTGGCTTTGGCGGTTAGATCCGCCAGGTCGATATTGCCGTCGTCATCGCATTTAACGCCCACCACTTTCATTCCGGCCATCACGGCACTCGCCGGATTCGTGCCATGGGCTGACTGGGGAATCAAACAAATATTGCGGTGCCCATCGCCCCGTGACTGGTGATACTGACGAATCACTAACAGTCCGGCATATTCTCCTTGGGACCCGGCATTGGGCTGTAGCGAAATGCCAGCAAAGCCAGTGATATCTGACAGCCAGGTTTCTAACTGCTCAAATAGCACCTGATAGCCCTTGGTCTGGTCTAGGGGGGCAAAGGGATGAATCTGACCAAACTCGGGCCAGGTGACCGGCATCATCTCCGCTGTGGCGTTGAGCTTCATGGTGCAGGAACCGAGGGGAATCATGGCGGAGGCCAGGGACAGATCCTTCATCTGCAGCGCGTACATATAGCGCAGCATTTCGGTTTCTGAGTAGTAGCGGTTAAATACCGGGTGGGTTAAGTACTCACTTGTGCGGGCTATCTCTGTAGGGATTATGGACTCAGACTTGAGACGCTCCACCGCTGGCATCGACAGCTCACCCGCAAACACCTGCAGGAGCTGCATAACAGCCTCAGGTGTAGTGGTTTCATCTAAAGAAATGCCGATGGTGGTGGCATCAATACGGCGGAGGTTAATGCCTTGGTTAAGGGCGCGATCGCAAATTTCCCCAGCTTGTTCACCGGCATCTACAGCCAGCGTGTCAAAAAACGGCGTTTCAGGGATACCAAACCCTAACTTACTCAGCCCTTCTGCCAAAACTACGGTCAACCGATGTATGCGGATAGCCATGGCCTTGAGACCGGCTGGACCATGATAAACCGCATACATACTGGCCATCACCGCCAACAGCACCTGGGCCGTACAAATATTGCTAGTGGCCGAGTCTCGACGAATGTGCTGCTCACGGGTCTGCAGGGTTAGGCGCAGACCCGGTCGGCCTTTGCTGTCTTTAGACACACCCACCAGACGACCGGGCAGCTTACGGGCATAGACCGTCTTGGTGGCAAAGTAAGCGGCGTGGGGGCCGCCATAGCCCAGGGGCACCCCAAAGCGCTGAGTGTTACCCACAGCAATGTCTGCCCCCATCTCACCCGGCGCCTTGAGCAACGTCAGGCTCAGCAGGTCGGCAGCAACGGTCACCAGAGCCCCGACGTCGTGGGCGGCAGCAAGCACCTCGGTGTAGTCATAAATTGCACCGGTACTGGCGGGATACTGCAGCAGCAGCCCAAATAAAGGCTGACTAAAATCAGGGGCCTCGCTCACCACCACGTTAATGCCCAAAGGCAGAGCGCGAGTTTGAATCACTTCAATGGTTTGGGGATGGCAGCTGGCCGAAACCCAAAATGTCTTGGCGGCCTTGGCTGCTTTGTTTTTGCACACCCCCAGACTCAGGGTCATGGCTTCAGCGGCGGCGGTGCCTTCATCTAGCAGCGATGCGTTGGCAATTTCTAACCCTGTCAGGTCGCTGACCATGGTCTGGTAGTTGAGCAGCGCCTCTAGACGCCCCTGGGAAATCTCGGGCTGGTAGGGGGTGTACTGGGTATACCAGCCGGGGTTTTCTAGAATATTGCGCTGGATGACGGGGGGCGTAATGCAGCTGGAATAGCCCAGACCGATGTAGTTGGTCAAGACCTGGTTTTGAGTTGCGATCGCACGAATACTCTGTAGCGCCTCATGCTCACTCATACCCTGCCCCACCGATAGGGAGCTAGCCAATCGGATCTCAGCCGGTACTGCCGTGTTGATCAACGCAGACAGGCTGTCATATCCCAGCACTGATAGCATCCGAGTAATGTCCGTCTGCGTTAGACCAATGTGTCGTTTAGGAAAATGATTGGGTGCGGCTAGTTCATTAGCCCAGGTAGTGGAAAGGGTTGCAGACATCGGCTGAAACTGTGCGTAGGACATCAATCACTCCAGATAAGCCACGGAGTAGGCCTGGATTCGCTGAGAATCAGCGGCACCAAAAAGCAAAAACCATCAGACCTAGGCTGATGGCTACAAATAACTATTCTTACCTATTTCATTGGAGATTTCACTTGCAATTCATAGCCAGTTAAATCGCGAACCATTCGCGAACCATTGTAGGGGCGTTACATGGAACGCCCCTACAATCCGTCAACCTGTTCAGAATATTCCTCTGCCGTCATCGTATCGTCGTCAATACCATCCAAATCATCGGCCTTAATGCGAATTAGCCAGCCGTCACCATAGGGATCATCGGCAATTTGTTCTGGCGCATCCAACAGCTGGTCGTTACGCTCAAGTACCTCCCCATCCACAGGAGACTTAAGATCTTCCACCGCCTTGACCGACTCAATCGTGCCAAACTTTTCACCGGTTTCAACATTGTCACCCAGTTCTGGGAGTTCTAAGAACACCACATCACCCAATTGGTCAATGGCAAACTCTGTAATGCCAATGGTGATAATATCGCCATCGATCTTTAGATACTCGTGGGTATCGGTGTACTGCAAATTGTCAGGATATTCAAAGGCCATGGGGGTTCCTCAACACGTCCATAACTTGTGAACAATAAGCCATTGCTGATTTAGAGAATAAATGTCAGTCTGCAAGCCATGCAACTAGCCCAAACTTTACAGACGAAATCATACCTAGGATTCAGTAACGCCAACAATGAGACGCTTAACGCCTGCGATCGCAGACATTCAGCATATTGCTCCCTGATGGATAGCATTCGATGATGAAAGTTTGCAACGGAAGTTGGCGCAATTGATAGGGGTTTTAGACTTTTTCTTGGTTTTTACAGGATTTTTTTGGCTAACTTGCCTCAAAAAAACGTTGATGCCATACACTAGCCGCAGAACTTATGAGTGACCCATTTACAGACCTAGGCAAATCGATGGCAAATTTCACTGACGATATTCCTGAAGCTCGGCGTGAAACCCTGATGGCAAGTGCTGAGCCAGCGTTAGCTAAATCCTCACCTAAGGTCACCCCCTGGCTCGTGTTAGGTCTAGCGGCTGTGGGTTTAAGCGGCGCGGGTATTTGGTGGCTAAAGCCAGGAGCATTATTTGCACCCAAGGCTGAACCACCCTCTGCCACAGACATAGGCTCTGCTGTAGCCGCACAACAGACAGTAGCATCCGCTAACGATGTCTCAGAGGTGAGCACCCAGAGCACAGCCAGCGACCAACCGGGTCAGCCCAATGCCTTATTGGGGCATCGTCCATATCCCATTGCCGATGCTAGCAACCTGGTGACCTTGTCTACGAACGCCATGGTTGCCCTTAAGCCTGAGGTGGCTCAAAAGGTAGAAACCATGATGACAGAAGCCAACGCGGCGGGTATACGGTTAGACGCGATCTCGGGGTTTCGCTCATTGGAAGATCAGCGATATCTCTTTTTTGATCTAAAAGCAGAACGAGGGCAGACACCCGAGATCCGTGCCGAGGTTAGCGCCCCTCCCGGCTATAGCGAGCACCATACGGGCTACGCGGTTGATTTTGTTGATCTTTCCCAACCTGCCACCGAACTCGAGACCTCGTTTGAACAAACTCCAGCATTTCGTTGGTTAGAAGAGAATGCAGCCTACTATGGGTTTGAACTGTCGTTTCCTAAAGACAATAATCAAAATGTTGCCTACGAGCCCTGGCACTGGCGGTATGTGGGCAATCAAGAAAGCTTGGAGCTGTTTTATCAAGATCGTAATTGAGTAGAGCTAGCTAAGCTCAATGAGTGGCCTTACTCGCTGCTTCCCCATAAAACATCGCTGAGTTTTCCTGAGTGGGCATATCCATAGCTATCAGATGCTAGCTCGACAGAGGGGCTTAAATCTAGCGCCGAAGGCAGCCACAGATACGTATGGACTTCTCCACGACCTTTGATGGTAATGCAACCCCGGTCTTCAAACTGATATTTTTCTTTGAGGAGTTTATGGGTATCGGCGCTCACTTGAATGCGATCAACCACACCATGGGACTCAATGCGGCTGGCAATGTTCACAGCGTCGCCCCAAAGGTCATAGCTAAATTTCTTTTTGCCGATAACACCAGCAACAACAGGACCGGTATTAATACCAATGCGTAGCTTAAAGGGATGTTGCTTTACAGCCGTCTGCATGTCAATAGCCATGGCCATTACTGCCTCGGCATGATTTGCCATGGGTGCGGGCACACCACCGACAACCATGTAGGCATCGCCGATGGTTTTAATCTTTTCTAAACCGTGGCGTTCGGCCAGGGTATCAAAGATTGAAAAGATATCGTTGAGCTGGCGAACCAGATCGGTCGGGGCGGTGTTGGCAGCAAGCTGGGTAAACCCGACAATGTCGGCAAATAAGATAGTGACGTTTTCAAACCGTGAGGCGATGGCTGTGCGGTTTGAGAGATCATTTTTGAGTTTGTTTGCGATCGCAACCGGCAACACATTACGTAACAGCGCCTCAGTTTTCTCCTGTTCACCCCTCAGCGCTATTTCTGCAGCCTTACGCTCCTGCACTTCCTGAGAGATTTGACCAAACATTGAAACAAATGCTCGAATCACCTCGCCCAGTTCATCCTGTCGAGACTGTTTAAGACTTTTAAACTTGGCTAGATGTGGCTGATGCACCACATTGGCAGCCTGACACAGATCATCTTGCAACAGCAGCAGCGGGTTGATCAGCATGCGCTCTAACATCAAGACAGTTACAAAGGTGACAAATGCAGAGATTAAAATAACCAAACCCAAAATGCCAATGCGGTACTGCATCATGTACCGTTTAACCGAGGTGGCATCATGCCGAATCACTAAGATATAGCGATCCTGAAATTGATAGCTGGGCCAAGCCACATCGTAGCGAGTACCGGCATCGACAAGCTGTTTTTCAATCGTTGCTAGACCTGTAGAGGGCACCGGTAGCGAGGGAGTGTCACCAAAGGACTCTAATAGCTGCCCTCGGTCGCTGTAGAGCGCGGCCCCTAAAATAATTGAATCGGGTCTTAGCGTAACTTGGGCCTCTTCCAGCACCAAAGATGGCATCATATCTGCCATTACGTTCATCTTGATGGCAAAGAGCACCTCTTGAGAGATCGTCTCTAGCTCTTCTAGCTTGTCTTCACGGCGATTAAAATAAGACGGGATAAAAACCACCAACTCAATCGCAGCAAAGCTCACAAAGATTGACGCCACAATTTTTCGAGACAGACGAGACTTAAGCAACCCCAACGATGTCTGCAAAACACTAACCATAGCCGACCGTTACAACGTTACGTCACATGGATGTAATACCAATTCATGACAGATACTTTCTGATGTCGCAGCAGTTGTTTATTCCAGCCTACCTAGGGCAGCCCAATAAATTCACCTACGGTCTCATCTTATATAGATTTCCTGGATACTTTCTAAAAATCACCTAAGGATTACCTTAAAAGACATCTGATGGCCCATTTCAGCCCCAGATCGCGAATCAATCCCATGCGTTAGACTGATTAAGATTCACCCACGTTGAAAAGAGCTAGGCAACCGCTATGACTATCGCCGTTCCGCCACTGTCATCCCTACGCTTGCAGGAAATTCCTAATCTGACCTATCAGTCGGCCACCGATCGCTTTGATGCTACCTGGGCCGCTCCCCTATCCACGCTATTGGGGTTGGGTCGAGCAGCTGGAGCCGATTTTATTGAGTTTTTTCTAGAGCGGCGCAACTATATTAGCTGTCTAGCTGAAGACGATGCAATTACCAGCATTTCTCCCAGCTTGACCACTGGCGCTGGTGTGCGTGTGTTTAAGGGCAAAGCAGACTGCTACGTTAGCACCAATGATGTTAGCTTTCACGGTCTTAAAGCAGCCCTTGAAAAAGGTCTTTCCATCATGGGGCTAATGCTGCCAGCCACCTCAGCCTATGTGCCAGAGGTGACACTAGAGATGTTTCGAGACTATGCTGCCCCCAAGGAAAACTGGCTGACCAACTGCAGCACAATGCAGGCGATGGGCGATGTTTTGCTAGGGGCCAATGCCTCGGTGGCTAAAGCTGCTAAGCACCTGCAGGCACGTCGCACTGCCTACTTTAGAGATTGGCAAGAGATATTGGTCGCCAGCAGCGATGGCACCTTTGCTCGAGATATTCGCCTGACCCAGTCTGTCGGAGCGAATGTGCTCTGTGCTGACGGCGATCATCGGTCTTCCATTGGTCAGCGGTTGGGCAATACTAGCGACCCCAGCTTTCTAACGGCTTGGGACTATGGCACAACAGCCGAAGAGCTGGCCGAATCTGCAGGCAAGATGCTCTACGACGACTATGTTGAGTCGGGCAACTACCCCATCATCATGGCCAACCACTTTGGCGGTGTCATCTTCCATGAAGCCTGTGGTCACCTGTTAGAAACAACTCAAATCGAGCGGGGCACAACTCCTTTTATTGATAAAAAAGGTGAAAAAATTGCTCACGAAAACCTGACGGCCTGGGATGAAGGTCGCTCAACTGAATCCTTTGGCACCATTGATATGGACGATGAGGGCATGCCCGCCCAGCGCACCCTGTTGATTGAAAACGGCGTGCTTAAGAATTTCCTTTCTGACCGGGCAGGGGCCATGCGCACGGGTCATCCTCGTACGGGTAGCGGTCGTCGTCAAAACTATACGTTCTCGGCGGCATCCCGCATGCGCAACACCTTTATTGATACCGGTGACTATAGTCTGGACGACTTATTTGCTTCGGTAGATCGAGGCATCTACTGTAAGAAAATGGGTGGCGGTAGCGTTGGTGCAACTGGCCAGTTTAACTTTGCCGTCGACGAAGCTTACCTCGTTGAAAACGGCAAGGTTACTCGTCCGCTCAAGGGGGCAACCCTGATTGGCGAAGCGGTGGATATCATGCAAAAGATTTCCATGTGCTCCCAAGATTTGAGTCTCGCCCCTGGCTTCTGCGGCTCCATTAGCGGCAGTGTCTATGTCACCGTTGGCCAGCCCCATCTAAAGGTAGACAGCATTACAGTTGGCGGGCGTTAGGTTTAAGTGTTCAGTTTTGAGCTCTTGCGGTTGAACTCTTTGTAGCAAGGCAGATTCTTAGTGAGAAAGCTGTTTTCTGCAGTACCCATGTTCTGCAGAAAACAATTCAAAACTCAAAATTCCTACCCACTTCGATAAATCAACAAAACTTACAACCCACTTCATTGGTAAAGATGTCCAAAGTTACCGAAATCTCTTCTAGCGCCCAAACGATTGCCCAGCGTCTTGGCATTACTAAGTACGACATTTATGGTTCAACCACCGATAGCACTAGCGTTCAGGTAGATAAGGGCGAACCCAAACAGGTCAAAGCCTCAAACCGGGCCAGTGTTACCGTGCGTGTGTGGAACGATAAAGGTCGTCTGGGAATAACCTCTACCCCCGATGTGGATGAGCGTGGGTTGGAGCTGGCCCTAAAAACAGCGGCGGAAGCCAGTGCCTTTGGTGCGACTGAGAATATTCCTGACTTTAGCCCCGATGCAACTGCGCCACTGCCAGAGGTGGAGGTCACATTGGCTGACCCGGCCCCTGTTGGCACCCTGATTGAGCGGCTGGTTAAGGCCGAACAGGCCCTGTTAAAAGCCCACGATGCGATCGCAAGTGTTCCTTACAACGGCCTTGCCCAAAACACCAGCGAACATTTCTATGTCAACAGTGACGGTGCCCAGCGGAGTGAAGAACGCTCATCTGCCTCAGTGTATCTTTACACCAAAACAGAACAAGAAGGCCGTAAACCACGTTCGGGGCATGCTGTACGTGTGGGTGTCGGCCCCGACGCTCTCGATATTGACGGCTGTCTCCAAGAAGCTACCGACAAAACCCTAAGTCATTTAGACTACCAAAAAGTTAAATCGGGTAAATATCGTATCGTATTCTCTCCAGATGCATTCTTGAGTTTAATGCGGGCCTTTGGCAGCTTGTATAGCGCCCAAGGCATTTTAGATAAGCGCAGTCTGTCCACTACAGAGAGTCTCAATACCGCTGTTGCCTCGCCGCTGTTGTCGGTTTACGACGACGCCCTACATACAGGCAACGTTAGCCCCGAAACCTTTGATGGAGAAGGCACACCGCCCCGCCGTTTGCCCATCATTGAGCAGGGTGTACTAACTAACTTTTTACACAGCGCTGGCACAGCCAAACGCATGGGCGCAAAACCCACGGGTAATGCCAGCATCGGTGCCAAGGTCAGTGTAGGCAGCAATTTTCTCCACATTACCCAAGGGGAAACACCCGAAACTAGCTACAGCTTAGAAGAAGCCGACACTGTAGTTTTGATCGATGATTTACAGGCTCTCCACGCTGGGGTAAACGCACTACAAGGGTCGTTCTCTCTTCCCTTTGACGGTTGGTTAATCCAAAAGGGTAAACGCACCAGTATTGAATCCGCCACCGTTGCTGGCGATTTTCGTCAGGTACTCCAATCGATCATCTATGTCTCTCCCGAAGAAGAGATTACGCCCAGCGGTGTAGCGCCCCAGGTCTGGATAGATGAGCTTTCAATTACTGGAGAATAGACTGCTGATTTAGCGGATGATGGGCCGGGGTTGGTGATTTAAGACCTATCGCAGCCATCCCAAGGAGCACCATCCTCCGCTGCTGACAATTGCGTATTTTTAACCCCTCAGTGAGTATCAATGCACTCAGCGGTGGGGAATATCCACACACTATAAAGCCAACTAATGTTTTCCCTTTAAAGACGGTCAGCTTTTCCTCACTTAAGGCCCAATTCTGCGCTATTCAGTAGTGGATAAACTGCCCCCATAGTGTAAGAATGACAGGCCCTACGGATTCATCTGCGGCACCTGCCCTGCCTAACTTCTCCGAATATGGTTTTCGCGTCAAGTCTGAGCTAGGAGTTAACCGGTCTGGAGGTCGGGTTACCTATCGAGAAACCCACATCAAATCAAAGCGCCGAGTAGTTATCAAACAGTTCCAGTTTGCAAAATCAACTGACTGGGGAGGGTATGATGCCTTACTACAGGAAAGTCAGATCCTCAAAAGCTTAAAACATCGCGGTATTCCTAAGTATCTAGGTGCGTTTGAGTCCCCCGAAGGCTTTTGTATGGTGCAGGAATATAAGCGCGCCAAAAGTCTGGCAGACCCCCGTAGTTTTAGCCCCGATGCGATCCGTCAAATCGCGGTCTCATGCTTAGAAATTCTGGCCTATTTGCAATCTCGGATTCCGCCGATTATTCACCGAGACTTTAAGCCTGCCAATATTCTGGTCAGTAAAAGCCTCAAAGTTTATCTGGTCGATTTTGGATTTGCCCGCATCGGTGATGGTGAGGTGGGCATGAGCAGCGTTGTTAAAGGCACGCTGGGGTTTATGCCGCCGGAGCAAATTTTTAACCGGCAGCTGACCGAAGCCTCAGACCTCTATGGTCTGGGTATGACGCTCATTTGCTTGCTGACCAATACACCGGCTCATCAGGTAGGCAAACTGGTAGATGTCACCTATCAAGTGGATTTTACACAGCTCAAAGCTGACCTCAGCCCCCAGTGGATAGCGTGGCTTGAAAAAATGGTGCAGCCTCGTCTGGGCGAGCGATTTGAAAATGCCAGAGTAGCGCTAGAAAATATTCCAGATCACGGTCTGCGTCAGCCTCAAGCTACCTTTAGCCAGTCGGCGATTGATCTGATGGCCCACAGGCGAGGCGAGATATTATCCACTGACCTGGCGTTAACCAACCCCATACCTGAAACAACATTGACCGGTCATTGGTACGTTGCCCCCCACAATAGCGACCCTACCCTAAGAAGTGACTATCACAGCTGGATTCAATTCTCCCCAGCAGATTTTCAAGGCAATGACATTACGACACAGATTCAGATTGACACCAGTCAGCTGATGACGGGGCAAACCTACCAGCGCACTCTGCTGCTTAGAAGCAACGCTCATCAATCGGTTTATTCCTTTGACTTAACTGTACAAACAGCCCCCACCCCCATCATTATTCCAGAGGGGACGGCCTATCCATCGTTGCTTGTGTTGTTGACCACCTGTTGGATTACGGTTTGGATACTCAGTGCTTTAGCCCCTGAACACGACGGGCTGATGCCGGGTGTGCGAAACGCTCTGATAGTATTAGCGATTTTTGGCAACGGTCTTGGCTTACAAATTTCTGGCTGGCTGCTGCACGAGGCCAACCTGAAATCGTCAGCAGCTCGCATCCTTACCGTGTTAGGGGCTGTGGCCGTTGCCCTGGTTGCACCGCTATGTTTACTGCTAAATATCGCCGCGACCGATAGCATTACGGCTGTCATTACAGCTGGGCTGGGTGTGATGGCTGGCAGCATCACTGGTGTTATGAATGGGCTGACCATTGATCGCTTTTGGCAACGAGGATTTCAGCCAAAATTTGTCCTCGGTCTATCGTTTTTAACAGGGCTGTTGGGTACTGGGCTAGGGCTGGTGCAAGGGCTGGCCATTAGCAATCCATGGATTACATTTGGCCTGATTGCAAACAGTATTGGTATCGGCACCATGCTGGTTTATATGCCTATCCGGCAGACACAGGCCCTCGCCCTTTATCGTCGAAATGTAGAACGCAGCCTGATTCGACCGTAGTGGCATCACATAATAATGGAACCCACCGACAGTAGTGGGACCCACTCTATGAACAGATTAGAAAACTCACAGGCACATTTTAGGTTTAGCAGGGTAGCATTAGGATGTTCTATGGCCAGCTGGCCCTTGATAGCATCACAGATTTGTGAGGGATTTGTGGGATGACTCTTCGAAAGTTAACGCCATTTGTTGTCTTCGGACTGCTTGCGATCGCAGGCAAAGCATCGGCTCACATGGTTGAGACCAACTACTTTTTAGATCAGCTCTCAAACGAGCAGTCCGAGCAGGTGTTAAACATGAAGAGCACCTTTAGCAACGGCGATCCGTTAAAGGGTGCCAAGGTCAATGTTTATTCCCCCAACAACCCAGTTACCCCTTGGAAGCAGGGTGTAACCGATGGCCAGGGCCGGTTTAGCTTTACCCCAGACCAAAACCTTCCAGGCGATTGGGAAGTGGTCATTCGACAGCAGGGCCACGGAGATATTTTGACCGTGCCCGTCAATGAAGCCACTGGTGTGACCACCGAGCTAATTAGCGATAGTTACGATTCTGACATCCACTACGGCAGCACATCGTATCTGAGCTGGGTCTTATCGATAGGCACCTTGCTAGGTCTAGGTCTGTGGAGTCGCTTTCGCAAATAGCGCTGCTCTAAGCAAAACTAAAAAGCCTGCCAGATTTATAGATCTCGCAGGCTTTTTAGTGTGTTAGCAATCTTCAGGACTGTTTACAAATATGATCCTGTAGCTCCGCTAGATCCATATAGTGATCTGCCAAATCAATCAGCGTATCACTGGTCATCGATTGCAGACTAACCAGTTCAACCCTCACACCCCGGTAGCTGAGGGCATCTACCGCATAGGCCAGATGACCATCCCCGCTTAGTAGTGTGACTGTGTCGCAATGATCCGCCAGCCGCAGCATATCCACCGCAATCTCCACATGGAGATTTGCCCGACGTGAACCGTCAGATACCTGAGCTAAATCCTTACTAATCACTCGATAGCCATTGCGATTAAGCCAGAGCAAAAAGCCGCGCTGCTTGTCATTTTTAGGATCTACCCCCGTATAGAAGTAAGACCGCAGCAGCTGTCGATTACCCGCCAGTGTTTTCAGCAGACGCACATAGTCCACTTCAATACCCAGGTAAGATGCCGAATAAAACAGATTTGCACCGTCGATCAAGATTGCCATGCGATCGCGACTGTCGGCAGCACTATTGCTTGGATAGGGAGCAAATAGGGCTCCTTCTGTGGGTGACAGTTTGAGGTTTCCTCTCGTCATGTGGCTGTTTGAGCCATTAGACGACCGAGTAGTTCCATTGTGTTCAATATTGTTGGCCATACAGGTAATTACAACTGAACGTCTGCAAAACGCAGACTAGCTATATCGAGAATAGTACGGAATATTAATTATTTCTTAAGGTTTTATCACTATTCAAGTCTAACCTCTCCATTACCTATACTGTCAACTAGCCTTGTCGGACACTGACAGGTTTCGTTAAGCTAACCAGGCGATAGCTGCTATACCTGCGCTCCCATGAAACGATTTACCCAGCTTTTTCAAGAAGTGGACAGAAAAACGTCCACTAACGAAAAAGTAGCGGCACTTCGGCGGTATTTTCATAATGAGTCGGCAGACAACGCCGTTTGGGCGCTGTATTTGTTTTTGGGCAAAACCCGCAGGCGCTTAATTACCTCGCGGGTCCTGCGAGATATTTTTCTGCAGATATCTGATATTCCTGAATGGTTATTTGAAGCAAGCTACGCCCATGTCGGTGATTCAGCTGAAACCATTGCACTGCTGCTGCGAGATACCCCACTGCCATCACCCTGCACAGACTTTCAAAATCAGCCCCTACATGCCTGGTTAGAAACCCTGATTCCCCAGGTCAAAACCTGCAGCGACGACGAACAAAAAGAACTCATTGTGTCCTGGTGGGCCAGCCTGGACGGATTTGAAGCCTTTGTACTCAATAAGATTTTGACCGGAGCGTTTCGAGTCGGTGTGTCCACAAAGCTGGTGGTCAAGGCTCTAGCGGCTGAGTACGATATCCCCGCTGATGTGGTCACCCACCGGCTGATGGGTGACTTTACCCCAACCATCGAGTTTTATCAGCAGCTGATTCAAACCGACATCGTCGAAGCAAGCCCCAGTCGTCCTTACCCGTTTTTCCTAGCATCTCAAATCGATGTAGAAAAATTTGCCACTGAAACCATGGCGGACTGGCAGGCTGAATGGAAATGGGACGGGATCCGGGCTCAGATGATTCATCGAGCTGACCAGCATTTTATTTGGTCGCGGGGCGAAGACTTAGTCACCCATCAGTTTCCTGAATTTGCCGAGCCGCTGCAGCAGCTACCCGATTGCACCGTGCTGGATGGCGAAATCGTCTGTTGGGATGGTCAAAAACCCTTGGATTTTAATCATTTACAAAAACGTCTGGGTCGCAAGCGCGTCGGGGCCAAACTAATGACTGAAAATCCGGTTCATTTTCTAGCCTATGACCTGCTTGAGCACCATGGGGAAGATCTGCGTGGGCACCCTCTGCGTCAGCGTCGTCAGCGGCTAACTGACTTAATTGATAGCCACAGCCCCCCTTACATTAGCTACTCTCAACCGCTCCAGTTTCAAACCTTTGAGCAGCTCCAACCCCTCAGAGCCCAGTCTCGCCAACACCAGGCCGAAGGATTGATGCTCAAAGCGTTAGAGAGTCCATATTTAGTTGGGCGTAAACGGGGCTACTGGTGGAAGTATAAGGTAGACCCCATGACCCTGGATGCGGTCTTGATCTATGCCCAGGCCGGTAGCGGCAAACGGGCCAATTTATTTACGGACTATACCTTTGCCCTTTGGCATGGTGATCAGCTAGTGCCCTTTGCCAAAGCCTATTCGGGCCTCGATAACAAAGAGATCTCCACCCTCGATAAGTGGATTCGCCGTCACACTAAAGAACGATTTGGCCCTGTGCGCTCAGTGGAGCCTACCCACGTATTTGAAATTGGCTTTGAAGGGATTGCCGAGTCAAAACGGCACAAGTCAGGTATTTCAGTACGATTTCCTCGGATTTTACGCTGGCGGCAGGATAAACCCGTTACCGAAGCGGATTCTTTAGAGGCTGCGATCGCACTTCTAAAACCCAATAGCGACCTCGCAACATCCACAGAAAGCGTCTCCTAGCCGTTTGGTGATATAACCGACACTTAGGCTACAGCAGCCTTCATTGCAAATCTCATTGCAAATCAGTGGTATTCCATCAATCCACGACGACTTTTCGATAGGATGCCAGTACCTAGCCCCTCAGCCCATAATCACCCTACCCAGCATCAATAGCTATGAGCGATTCATCCAAAAATACCGCCAATTCTGCCAGCGATGATAGTAGGCCAGATGATACTAACCCCAATGAGGTCACCCAGCTAGTGGAGCAGCTCATTCGAGCCAAGCGCATTACCTACACCCAGTATCAGTCCCTTTCAAAGATGGTCCTGGCAGATGGCACCGTTGACGAACAAGAACGGCGTCAGATTAATCGTTTATTTGATGCGATTCAAGCAGGGGCTGTACGCATCTTGGAATAGCGTTGTCTGATCTTAGGGTCACCTAACCAAAGATAGCGATATTAGAGTCTTGTTGAAAAATATGGTCATAGTCAAACTGCAGGGCATTTTGATGACGCATGACAATGGCCCCAAGATGGCTTACATGTTTGGGTGAAAAGCTGGCCATAATTAGCACTACCGTCTGTCCAGGCTTGAGAGTTGGCACCTGGATAAAGTAGTCACGACGGGCAAAAAAGCGATTCTCATCTTTGGGCACAATGATGCCATTGAGACGATGGGCTCGCTGGACTGGCCGAATATAGAGGTTAAAAAAGTCTTCCTGGTTGGGCTGCAGGCTATAAAGACGTTCATGCTGGTCCCAACTCATCTTAAAGATTAGGGTCAGCAGCTCAAACCCAAGAATATAGGTTAAGACACGATTGTGTTCTTGACCATCGATCATCAGCCGAATGGCAGATTCTAAATAGGCTTTGTCTTGATGCTGTCGGGCTTGAGCCGCATGGATATAGTACTGACGAACATAGCGACGCAGCAGCTCTTCACTCAGCTCGGTGTCGATGTGGAATCGGCGTAAGTGCTGTTTTATGCGCTGTTGGGTATCGCGATCGCGAATAATGCGCGAGACAACTCCGTCAGCCGTGTACTCGTCTAAAAACTCTGCCTGCTCATCTGGAGAGGTGCCACACATGACGTAGCAGAGGGACAACACATAGCGCCGCTGTACCCAGGGTAACCCTATCAACCATTGCTGAGCTTCAGGGGGCAAAGCTTCAATTATTTGTCGTTTTTGGGAGCTATTAATCGCAGACATGCGACCTGTAAATACCAGTTTGCACAGCAGAGCGGACGTTTCCAGGAGTCATGCAGCCCCGTGCCATGCACGTTCAGGACTACAGATAGTAAAGGAGACGCTCAGAATATTTTTGAGTTCCTAGCGGTCGCTATATCGCTCCTCTGCCCAGGGTTCGCCACGTCTGTGATAGCCATTACGTTCCCAAAAGCCTAAAACTGGCTCTGCACAAAACTCCAATCCACTCAGCCATTTTGCACTTTTCCAAGCATACAGGTGCGGCACAACCAACCGTAGGGGGCCGCCATGTTCTGCGGGTAAAGGGTCGCCTTCTAGGGTGTGGGCTAAAAAGTTTTCAGGTCGGGCAAAATCGGCCATCGCTACATTGGTGGTGTCCCCGCCATAGCAGTGGGCCATGACATGGGCCGCTTGTTTATCCACCTCAACAGTGGCGAGTAAATCAGTGACTTTTACCCCCGTCCAGGTGACATCCAGTTTGCTCCAGGTTATAACACAGTGAAAATCTGCGGTGAACTGCTGCTGGGGTAGGGCCATCAAATCATCCCAGGTTAGGGTTTTAGCCGTTACCAAACCCGACAGATTTAGCTGCCACTGAGCCACCTCAGGAGTCGGGCCATAGGTTAAAACGGGAAATCCTTTTGCTAAGTGCTGACCTGGAGGGACGCGATCAGCAAGGTCAGAGCCAGGTTTTTCAAAGAATTTCATGGGTATTGCTTAGGGCCAACATAGCTAGAACAGACGCTAGCCACCCCCTATTGTAGGATGCGCAGCCTCCAGAAGGGTCGATCCTGACGGCTTTGATTTATCGGTTTGCGCACACAGTTCACAACATGTAGTGAGGGCTAAAAGTTTTAGATAACAACAGCTAAAACAACTTAGTTTAGAAAACTGCGCTCAACGGTTCAGTTTAAGCATCTGCTAGCTACGCTTTTAAGAGTTCTGAAGAGATTTCTCATACCCCATTCAGATTTTGACTGAGCGGGAGGACTGAGATTGATTTATAGGTGGCTTTAGCCAACCGGGTCACTGCCACAGCCTGACTCGGTAGTTTTTGGGCTCGGTCTACAATAGGAGCCAGAGGTGCGCTGGTTGTGTGTAACTCGATTGAGGCTATTATGACCCGACAAAAATGGTTCCGGCTAGGACTCACTGTGCTATGTGCGATCGCAACTCCCTTAGCGATTGCCCCCCTAGCCCAGGCAGACCGCATTATTATTCGCTACCCCACCCACGAAGAGTATCGATATCCCGTATACGAACGGCGCTCCGTACGGGACCGAGTAACCGTGGAGTTTATTGCCCAGGGTGATGAATGGGCCAATGTTTTTGTTGACGGTCGCCGTATCTTTTCCCCCCGTAATTCCAACCGCCGTAAGCAGTTTAACTTTAGAGAAGGGGCCTACGAAATTAAAATCACCGGGGCTGACCTGTTTGATGTATGGGCCGAGGGCTATCTAGACGTCGGTCGTGACGATGCCAATATTGTTGTGGTGAGCTTTTCAGAGCGCGGGGTGAGGGTATCTGGCGATCCTTACACCTGGATTCCTGTGTCGGCCCGACGTCGATAGCAGAGATCTCTGCCCTGAGCTTGATTTATTTGCAAAACAATTTTTAGTTTTTTCCGGAATTTGCTCCGTTGGGCATGATCTTTCCCCACAAGCAGCAGAACGATCATGCCAATGAAAATAAATCAATTACATCAGAACAGCTATGACACAGAAACTGTGGCTATCGCTAGGGTTAGCGACCTTTGTTAGCGCGATCGCATATCCCCATGCCCTGGCTCAAGCAGACACCACCATTCACTCCCCCGAGAATCTCCAAGAGTCCGTTCATGACGAAGATGACGACAGAGACAACGTAGTTAAGTTGGAAATTGTGGTTGAAGGGGACGAATGGGCCAACGTCTATATCAATGGCCGCCGTGTTTTTTCTCCGCGTATCGTCAACCGTAGCGAGACATTTACCCTGGCAGAAGGGGTCTACGATATTCGAGTCGCCGGCACCACATTAGGCGATAACTGGGCCGAAGGATATCTAGAAATTAGCGGTAGTGAAGACGCGTCTCGCATTGTTGTTCTTAGATTTTCAGAATCTGGAGCTGTTAGAATTTCAGGCACTAACCACACATGGACCTTGGGTGAAAGGCCTGAATAACGACTGTGGCTTACGGCTGGATTACAAAATCACTGCAAACACTGCATCGAGCCAACTGGTATCGTCAGGTTCAAACCATTGATGGACAAGGGGGCACTACCGTTAGCCTCAGCGGGCAACCCTGCTTAAACTTTGCCAGCAATGACTATTTGGGTCTGGCGAGCGACCCAAGATTGATGACAGCGGCCCAGGCTGCGATCGCAGCCTACGGCACCGGCAGCACCGGTTCTCGTTTGCTCAGCGGCCATCGTCTCATCCACCGTGAGTTAGAACAGGCCATCGCCCGGCTTAAGGGCACCGATGATGCCATCGTTTTTAGCTCTGGATATCTGGCAAACTTGGGGACGCTAGCCGCCCTGGTCGATCACCGCGATCTGATCGTAGCCGACCAGTACAATCACTCCAGCCTGCAGATGGGGGCTCGTCTTAGCGGAGCCACTGTTGCCATCTATGACCACAACAATTTAGACCAGCTGCAGCACCATCTGGCCCACCTGCGGTCCCAATATCGTCGCTGTATTATTGTCACCGACAGCGTATTTAGCATGGATGGCGCCCTCTGCCCTCTGCCCGAAATTTTAGCGATCGCCCACCAGTGGGACACCATGGTTTTGGTCGATGCAGCCCATGGCACCGGAGTTTTGGGCCGCACCGGTGGCGGCGCAGTCGAACAGCAGGGCTGTCGTCAGCGCCCCATGGTGCAAGTGGGCACCCTCAGCAAAGCCCTAGGAAGTTTAGGGGGCTATGTCACCGGGTCAGCTGAGCTGATCGACTTTTTACGCAATCGCGCGGCCACGTGGATTTACACAACGGGGCTGTCCCCAGCCGATGCTGCCGCGGCCCGAGCTGCGATCGCAATTTTGGCCAAAGAACCCCAAAGGCTGGCACAACTAGCCACCAATGCCAGCTACCTCCGAGCCTGTCTAGCCCAGGCCAATATTCAGTATTTGCCCTCTGACTCTCCGATTGTTTGCATTCCCGTTCAGGATGCAGCCACAGTGCTCAACCTCGGTCAACACCTTAAACAGCTAGGAATTTTTGCCTCTGCGGTGCGGCCACCCACTGTGCCCACCAGTCGGCTGCGTATGACGGTGATGGCCACCCATACGCAGAGCGATATTGAGCAGTTGGTGGAGGGAATTAAGGCTTTTTTGAAAATATGGATAAAGGGGAGCTAGAAGAAAACTAAGGTTTAGTTTTACGAGCCACAGCCCCTCTACCGTTTTATTCCCGGCCACTCTCCCACTTACTCTTTTAGCTCATCGGGAATCACCCACTTTCTGGGTTCTGTTGCCCGTGCCATAATCTTCTTACGTACCGCCTCTTCTGCGATTTCTAACATCTTGTCGAGGGACGTATTTTCAATAAAACTGGACGCCTGCTGAGTGTAAGCTTCATTAGGGCAGGCATCGCCTTTAATACAGCCGTTGACGCATTCAACGGCACAGTTCACGCTGGTGTTTTCAGTAGTCATGGTTAACGCGATAGCTCCTTCAAAATTCTAGATAAATTTGTCTATGATTTCACCCAATGATTCCACCCGCGGTGTATCACTGCCGCCAGGCGAGACTTGCAGCACCCTGATGCATCGCTGTCTAGAGCTGGCAGCCAAAGGGGCAGGCTATACAGCTCCCAATCCGATGGTGGGGGCAATTGTTGTTAAAAACGGACAAATTGTTGGTGAAGGGTTTCACCCCCGGATAGGACAACCCCATGCAGAAGTTTTTGCCCTCAAAGCCGCCGGTGAGGCGGCTCGAGGAGCTACCCTCTATGTCAATTTAGAACCCTGTAACCACACGGGGCGCACCCCCCCTTGCACTGAGGCAGTGCTAAAAGCGGGGATTGCAACGGTCGTCATCGGCATGACAGACCCTAACCCCCAGGCTAGCGGTGGCATCGATCGTCTGCGGGACGCGGGTCTGAGCGTTTTGACCAATGTGGAAACAGCCGCCTGCAAACGGCTAAATGAAGCCTTTATCCATCGTATTCGTCACCGTCAGCCCTTTAGCATTTTGAAATATGCCATGACCCTGGATGGCAAAATTGCCACGGACACTGGCCACAGTGCCTGGGTAACCAGTCCGGCAGCAAGGCGTCGGGTACATCAGCTGCGGGGGCAGTGCGACGCTGTCATTGTTGGGGGTAATACGGTACGACGAGATAACCCCCGCCTGACCAGTCATGGGGTGTGCGATCGCAACCCGCTACGAGTTGTCATGAGCCGTAGCTTAGACTTACCCGCCGCCGCTAACCTGTGGCAAACTGACGTCGCCCCCACTCTGGTATTTACAGAAGTCAACTTACAAAAAGCAACCCTGCCAAAACAGGTCGAAGTAGTCTCCGTCGACTCGTTAACGCCAAGCGTAGTGGTAAATGAGCTATATATACGGGGCCTATCCACAGTCTTATGGGAGTGTGGCGGCACCCTCAGCGCTGTCGCACTACGACAACGTGTGATTCAAAAAGTATGGGCCTTTATTGCCCCAAAGTTAGTGGGTGGCCAGCAGGCACCCACACCCATAGGCGACATGGGGCTAACCAAAATGACGGATGCGCTGGCTCTATCTGACACAACATTAGAGGCCGTTGGTCAGGACTGGCTGATTGAAGGATATTTGCAACCGTCTGATTGCTAGCTATCCAACAAGCTTGCTTTTTCAACTAACCCAGTTTCTAACTGATGACGTCTCATCAACAGATTGAGCGCTCGCATAAACTCATCTCGATTACGCAAAACGTCAAACCGTTGAATGACTTCTCCTTGACTCAGAAATAATAATGTCGGCAAGGTTTGCAATCGATAAAGATTTGCTAGCTTGAGATTTTCGTCAGCGTTGATATTTAAAACGTTTACCTGCCCTGACCATTCTTGCTGAAATCGACTGAGCAAAGGCGTTACCCGACGACACAGCCCGCACCAGGGAGCCCAAAAATGTACCAATACTGGCACAGGAGAGGTCAGCACAAAGCTTTCGAAATTATCTTCAGAAATTGTCATTGACAGTTAAATTATTGTCAGTATTGATAAAGTCTTTTAGTACTTCTAATCTTATTAAGGAAAGCCAAATACCGAAAGGGCATATCTCAATTATTGTGAACCTTTCCTAACAAAAAAGACAGCTTGCCGATGCGAAATATCCAGATGTGCTGATCATTATTGACGCACAGACATGCATCTGGTTTCAAAATCGGCCCTAAGCTCGCAAAGCCCTCTACAGATAGAGATATTTGACCATTAATGGGCGATTTTGTACAGTGATAACTTCTCAGGGAATCTTAAAAAAACGTAAAAATACGACTCATTGGTGTTTCAGGGAGCGGTTTTTCTATCCCTCTGCATGACCCAAGAAAACAATTTTTTTGTCTGTTGTCTGTGTCCTAAGACGGGACCTGCATATCATGCTCAATGGCATCTAGCGTCTTGACAATCAGACGTTTAGCCTCAAGCTTCCAACCCCAGGATTGGATACCAAATGCGGCATAAAAGCCAATGCCTGTGGCAATAAAATCGAGCGGCTGTTGCATAGAAACACCCAACAATAGCCCTAGCCCACCAATTCCCCAGAAAGGAAGCGCCACCATTTGACGGTCTCGTTCAACAATCTTGGCCAAGATGTTCGTGGGTATATCCGCCAGTATCTGCTCCTTAACCTCTTTTTGCTGAGGATAGGGAATGGTTAGTCCAACCTTAGGCCGCAGCTTTTCAATTTTTCGTGCTTCTGTGCTGTATTGAGTCAGCTCGTCCTCAGCCATGGTGATTAGCGTTTCAATAGAATTCATAAAATCGGTAGATTCCTTATAGAACGGGCTTTAAGGACATTACACAAGAGTTATATAGCTAGCAAAAACGCTTTTGATTGTGCAATATTAACGTTTACTTAAGCATTATTAATTTAAGTCAGTAGTGTAATTCTCTGCAATTGGCTGGAGTGCTTCATCGTCTATGGTTTCTGCTATCCCAGCATCAGACAAAAGCTTTTTGCCTCGGTTTTATCGGCTGTCACTCGTTGGCATGTTTTCCAACATGATGGTGCCGCTGGCCGGGCTGTGTGACACGGCCTTTCTAGGCCATCTATCCGATATTCATTATTTGGCCGGAGTTATCCTAGGCAGCATTTTGTTTGACTACCTCTACCGTATTCTCAAATTTCTACGCAATAGCACCAATGCGCTGACGGCTCAGGCCGTCGGTGAGGGGGATGATGTGGGCGTACTGGTGGCGGTCCTCAGGTGTGGTTTGGTGGCGCTTGCGATCGCACTTGTTATTTTGCTGCTGCAATATCCCATTCCCCAGCTGGGCTTTACCATTCTGGCTGGCGCCCCAGAAACTGAGCTGGCTGGCCTCACTTACTTTAATGCCCGCATCTGGGGAGCCCCGGCAGTACTGCTCAATTTTGTCCTAATCGGCTGGTTTTTGGGTCGTGAGAAAAACGGCATCGTATTTTTAATCTCTCTAGTCGCCAATGGCTCCAATGTGTTTCTGGACTACCTGATGATCAATCGCTGGGGTTGGGAGAGCACCGGGGCTGGGTTAGCCACAGCATTGAGCCAATATCTGGGGCTAATGGTGGGTATTGGGGCCATTCTTTTGACCATAGACTGGCAGTATGTGGGCAAAGCGATGCCCCAGGTACTTGACCGTCAGTCACTCGCGTCTACTCTGGTGCTCAAGGGCAATATTTTGGTGCGGTTTTTGGCCCTGATTTCCGCCTATTCCATTTTTACCAATCTCAGCGCCAGCTTTGGCACCGTGTCACTTGCGGAAAACGGGCTGCTGTTACAGATTGCTTTGCTGAGCCAATTTACGGTACAGGGGGTTGGGATGACGGCCCAAACCCTGATTGGCAATTTTAAGGGACAGGGTCGTACGGATGGCTGTTTACCCGTACTCAAAACTGCCATCGTTACCAGTCTGGTGATTTCCCTTGGCTTTGCCCTTTCAGCGGTGATTTTTCCTGAAACGGTCTTTACCCTACTCACCAACCACACAGAAGTCAGTCAGGCCATGGGCAGCTATGCAGCCTGGCTGGTGCCCCTGCTAAGCATCACATCGGTGGCCTTTATGCTAGAGGGCTATTTTATCGGTCTTAAAGAAGGGGCAGTGCTGCGCAACGGTGCGCTTTTAGGGTTTATCGCTGGGTTTGCTCCCCTGGCTGTTCTGGCAGTCTATCTGCAAAACAGCTACTTGCTATGGACCGCCTTAACCGCCTATATGACCGTACTCATGCTGTTTTTGGTGTACAAACTAGTCAAGATGCCCCTAACAGAACCGACAGCGATATCATCGTGATGTGGCGTGTCTTTACACCCTGGGGGAAAGCCTGTTAATGACATTGCAAAATCCTTGGCTGATGGCAGTCGCTCTCAACACGATGCTTGTGGGTGTAGCGTTTGCCAGCCCTAAAAAGCTATTGACCCCTGCGGGCTATCTCCATGCCTGGGTACTAGGGGTTATTTTATGGGGCTGTCTAGGCTGGCAGGCCTATGCCGTCACTCTCGTGTATTTTGTAGCCGGGTCAGCGGTTACCAAGGTAGGATTCGCGCAAAAAGCAGCGGCGGGTATTGCCGAGGAGCGGGGGGGTGTACGTGGCCCTGGCAATGTTTGGGGGTCGGCACTGACGGCAGCCCTCTGCGCCCTGCTGGCATGGGCCATAGGTCTCACATCCGCCACGCTGGCAGGGCTATCTACGGCTCAAGTTATCCAGCTGCTGGTGCTTGGGTTTGTCGCTAGTTTGAGCACTAAGCTATCGGATACCTCTGCAACAGAAATTGGTAAAGCCTACGGGCAGCGCACATTTTTAATTACGACACTGCAGCCGGTGCCTCGCGGTACAGAAGGGGCCGGCAGCCGCGAAGGCACCCTGGCAGGTGTCGTCGGGTCGCTGATACTTGCTGTCGCGGCCTGGGGCATCGGTGTTATTTCAACGGTGGGGATTGTTATTTGTGCGATCGCAGCGTTTGTTGCCACCACCCTTGAAAGTCTGATCGGGGCCACCATTGAAGATCAGCTACCGGGCTTAACCCACGATGTGGTGAATATCATTAACACGCTGATTGGCGCGGTGGTTGCCATTATATTAGGCGCAGTTTTGATCCTTTGATTTGAGCAAATAGCCGCTAACTTTCCTGTCCTTCCCCATCCTCACGCTTAACTGTGGGTACGCTACTGTGAGGGCACAAATCCCTGATACCGCTCGGTCTCATCCTGATGTGTACTGCTTCAAAATTTCAGGAATAAGATGCCCCCGGTTAACTGAACCAGTTGCTCTTCAAGCTAAATAAGTTTAATCATCATGGTGAACATCACTCGTCCCCTTGGATGCTTTTTGGGCTTACTTTTGATAGGTAGTGCCGTTGGTATTCAAGCTCAGCAAGTAGCCTATGCTCAGTCCAGTCCAGCGAATGGCAATGTCTATGTGCTCAGTGCTGGTGAATGGCAGGCCGCGTTTGTTGTGGGGATTGTAGAACGTATCTCCCAAGGTGTTTCCAGCTGGAGCTATACCGTCAGATACCCAAACGGCGAAACCGAATCACAGATAAGGGCTGATCGGGTACGCACCATTCAACAAGCTCAAGCAGAAGGGTTAACCAATGACGTATACGACCTCTCTACCCAAGCTGGAGTTGACCAAATACTGACCGTCCATAATGACTTGCGGCGGCAGGTAGGTGTAGAGGGCCTCCGCTGGTCAACCACCCTGGCGACCAGTGCTCAAGCATGGGCTGACACCTTAATTGCACAAAATCTGATCGGCCATAGCCCAGCGACTAGCCAAGGAACTGCCAACGACATCGGTGAAAATATCACTCAATATCAAACCACTACTGGCGGAGCCTATCGAACACCCGCACAGGCCGTTCAGGGTTGGGTTGATGAAGCGCAAAATTACGACTATGAGACCAATCGCTGTACAGGGCCAGAGTGTGGCCACTACACCCAAATGGTCTGGGCCAATACGACAGAAGTAGGCTGTGCAGTTGCCCGCAATGTGAATGAGACCCGAGAGGTTTGGGTATGTCACTATGACCCTGTGGGAAATTTCACAGGGCAGCGGCCTTATTAGGCTTGTCTGTAAATCAGAACAATTAACTGTAGTATGTAGCTGGCATTAAAGTACTGTTCCATAGTATTTTTTTACACAAAGAGGGTTAAGCTCTAGAAGTTTTCTATTGTCGAGCACATCAAACCTTTTAACACCGTTGATAGAACCTTTTTATGGCCTATCCGGTTCCCCTAGCTCTAGGGGTGAACGTATGATTACCTAGAAAGTTTTATCAAACTGATCCAATGCTCTCTGAGGCTGGGCTGACTGCTACAAACTATACTGATGCGCTAGCCCACATCGCTCAACAATTTGTGGGTCATGACACGGTGCCAGCGATTCGCTCGCTGGGCAGTGGTAACATCAACGACACCTATCTAGTTGATACGGAACAGCCGTTTGTTCTCCAGCGTATTAATACCCAGGTGTTTCCTCAGCCTGATCAGGTGATGGACAATCTCTGTCGGTTTGTCAGCCATGCACATCAGCGATTAGGTCAAACGCCACTTAATCGCCGTTGGGAAGTCCCCCATGTTTTAAGAACGCTCGACGATCAGCACTACTGGCATGATGCTCAGGGTCATATTTGGCGAGGTCTGAGTTTTGTCAAGGGGACAACCACGTTTAATACGATTCAAGACTCAACCCACGCTGTTGAAATTGGCCATGGTCTTGGCTATTTTCACAGTTTACTAAGTGATTTACCCATTACCAGTCTGACAGATACGCTACCGGGGTTTCACATTACCCCCGGCTACCTCAAACAGTATGATCTGACTCTAGCCCAGGCAAAGATTCTGTCGCTAGAAGAACAGCACTGCTGTAGCCTGATTGAGCACCATCGCAACCACCTATCTGTTTTAGAGGATGCCAAAGCTTCAGGTAGTCTACCCTTGCGTCCCATCCATGGTGATCCAAAAATCAACAACATTTTGATTGACACCACCACAGGTCAAGCGGCCAGCCTGATTGACTTAGATACGGTCAAACCGGGCCTGGTTCACTACGATATCGGAGACTGCCTGCGCTCTAGCTGTAATCCCTTGGGTGAGGAAACCATGCACTGGCAGACGGTTACCTTTGATGTGGATCTATGCGCTGCTGTTCTCCGGGGGTATCTTTCCAGCGCTAGCGATTTTCTCTATCCGATAGAGTACGACTATATCTACGATGCCATCTGGCTGATCACCTTTGAGCTAGGTCTGCGCTTTTTTAGCGACCACCTGGCGGGGGACATTTATTTTAAGACCCAACGTCCGCATCACAATTTGGAACGGGCATTGGTGCAGTTTCAGCTGGCTAAGAGCATTAGCATGCAAAAATCTGCTATTCAAACCGTAATTAATCAGTTAAGGACCCATTACTGTTCTGAAGCTCGCTATGCAGCTTAGAACTATTTAGTATGTACTGAGTTCTAGAAACAACTCGGTAATTGGCCGCCGCGGAGACTCTGCGGTGTGCCGCTCTAGCGGCTCTTCCCTGTATTTGTTCCCTTAGGAGACATTAATGGCCATACCATTTTCGCTAAAGCCCTTCGAACCGATATCGGATTTAGTTATTTCTGGCCGGGTGGTGCGATCTCAATCGTCCATCACAGTCGAATACACACTGACCGGAGCAGTTGATGATATCGAGGTTCCATCAGCCATTAGCGAACCCCCCAGCCGACGGGATCATCTTTGGGAAAACACAAGCTTTGAAGTCTTTATCGGCCTACCCGAGTCTTCCCAATATTGGGAAGTCAACGCCTCCCCCAATGGCGATTGGAATGTGTATCGGTTTGATGACTATCGGCAGGCCATGGTGGCCGAACCGGCCTGCAAACACCTGGCCAGCACCTGGCAACACATCACCAAGGGCTACTATCTAACCCTAGAGCTACCAACAGACGACTGGCTTGCCGTCGATCAGCCGTTAGATATTGGCATCAGCACCATACTGCAGGCTGATGATGTGTCTCATTGGGCCCTCAAACATACAGGTGAAAAACCTGATTTTCATCGTCGAGATAGCTTTAGCATCTCAGTTTAGAGAACAGAGCAGGGGTAATGTCCTTTGAGATGGCGAGTTGATGCATTGCCAGTCAAACAAACCCTAGCTCTCTCCCTTTTTGGCTAAAAGGTCAGGCTGATTTAAGTACAAAACCTCGGTTGGATAGGCAAACTCAATCCCTGCTTGATCAAACTGTTGTTTGATTGCTAGGTTAATGCGTTGTTGGATATTTCGATACACAGTGTAGTCGTTTGTCTCAACCAAATAAACAACTTCATAGTTCAAACTAAAGTCACCAAAGCTGGCAAAGTGGGCACGATCAAACGTCGCCTGAGGAATCTCATCAATAATGTGACGAATCGTCTCCGGAATCTGTTCTAGCTGAGTGACGCTAGTCTCATAGGTGACCCCCAGATTAAACTGAATTCGTCGTTGATCCATACGCTGGAAATTTTGAATACGTGAGGCGGTGAGATCGGTATTCGCTAAAATCAGCTGTTCTCCATCCAGACTTCTGAGCCGTGTGGTTTTAATGCCAATATGTTCTACCGTCCCCATCATCTCGCCAATGAGAATAAAGTCACCAATCTCAAAAGGGCGGTCCAACAAAATTGAAAAATAGCTAAACAGGTCTTGCAATATGCCTTGAGAAGCTAAGGCTAGGGCCACACCGCTAATTCCCAGACCAGTTACCACGGCAGAAATATCAAATCCCAGGTTATCTAGCACAAAGACAATGCCAATGGCCCACAGCACTACTCTCACTGCTGGAATCAGGGCATTGAGACTCTGGCGCATATTGGGCTGGTCGCGATGGATAAATCCATAGATTCGCAGACCATATTCGGCCACAGATCCCACCAGCTGCAGCAAAAGTAGGGTGGCAAAAATAACACTCACCACCGTTAATAACTGGGCAACGGTAGGATACAGCGTCAGGTTTTGCAAACTGATGTAGACAGAGCCCAAGTAGAGCAGCCAGAGAGTGGGGCGCTCAATCAGATGCACCAGCTGATCGTCTAAGGTATTGGTGGTGCGTTTGGCCCAGCGTTTGAGGCGACGCAAGATAATGCGTTTGAGGAGATGTGCGATCGCAACACCCACAGCAATATTAAGGAGCGCAATGCTATAAGCTTCAACGGTATTACCTAAAAAGGTCTTCTGCAGAATATCGGACACTACGGGGGTTAGAACCATCATCATGTCTAGAGTAGCAGGGGCAAAGAAAGCTGATCCTTTACATTGCTTACTCAGTCATCATCACCAAACCCCTCTTAAAATCTGAAGTCTTTAATAATTTGGGCATTGCTGATCTTCGAGATAGCTTTAGTTATGTGCGCAAAGCTATAAATAACCACTGTTCTATATCGATTCATCCCCTCAATCAGCAATCGTAACGTAGACTGTACACTATCAAACAGCCCTCTCATTCTCATTTAAGTGCTTTGGATTCTATAAACATACGTCGAGCCCAGCTAAGCGATGCCAGCGCGATCGCTAACTTTAACCAAGCTATGGCTTGGGAAACTGAAAATAAAAAGCTGATTTCTGAGGTAATTCTGGCGGGGGTCACTTCGCTGTTTGAAAATCCTTCGCGGGGCTTCTATATTGTTGCTGAAATAGATGCCAAGGTAGTAGCCTGTCTAATGATTACGACGGAATGGAGCGACTGGCGCAATGGACTATTTTGGTGGGTGCAAAGTGTCTTTGTACTGCCAGACTATCGTCGCCGTGGTATCTATCGCCGCATGTACCAATTTATAAAAGACCTGGCTAATCGTGAGCCCAATGTGTGCGGATTTCGTCTATACGTTGAAAAAGACAATGTGCGAGCACAGTCAACCTATACGACTCTGGGCATGAGTCAAAGCCCCTATTTCCTATTTGAAGAGTTAAAACCTGGCATTGATTTTTTTCAGTCAGCTGAACCATAGATAGACAAACTCCCGGTTTGAACCATAGAAGCTCAAACCGGAAGGGGCAGTTTAGAAATCTAGAAAACGCCGTAGTGTCAGAAATCATCTCTACGGCATAGCTCCCTAGTGCAGATAGACCCAAGCACCGCAGATAACTAAGACGAGCAAAATCAGACAGATCAGCAGATAGTTAGGCTTTTTAGGAGGCGCATCTGCGATCGTAACCTTGGCCACCCTACAGTCACCTAACTCATATCCATCACCGGGCTGTAGCGTCACCACTACCGTCTCATCCTGTTCGCAAGCAACAGCATCCACCAGAGGAACCACCTCAATGCACGCCTCCGTTTCTCCCTTGGGTAGGGTAACGCTACGGTTAATTGACTTGTAGTCTTTACCTTCAGTGGCCGTCCCACTTACCGTATAAAAGATTTCAGTATCCTGTACAACAGGCTCTTCAGCACAAATCAAAAACTTACCTGTATCAACATAATAAACTTTACCTTTAGCGGGTTCAGCTGCTTTAGGATCGGGTGACTTGATGCAAACAGTTGGAGTTGGCTGCAGCAGCAAAGAAGTCTCAATTTGGAAGTGAGATTTTGTAGTGTGACGCTCTGCAAAAAACAGCTCAAAGGAGTAATTTTTTCCTTTTTCTAAAACCAGTGTCTCTCCAGAAGACAATTCTTTTTTAAGTTGAGTTTCACCACCAACTAGTTTTAGATCAACAGTATCTGTCAACGCGTCATGGACACCGCCTAAGTCAATGACCAATTTGCCATCGATAAACACCCACAAATCATCATCCCCAGTGAACATAAACTGCTCGTGGCCTTGATACGTAAATGCAGAATGAATCTCGTAGGTGAAGTGATAGTTGTGCTTACGACCTTCATTCCCAAACAGTTCATTATCAATGGGAAAAAACTCTTGATTTTCATAGGTAAAGACACCGTCACCATTGCCGTCTTCTAAAACAATGTCTAACTGCTTACCTTGGTTGACGTCTGCAACATCACGAAACCACTGGTCAAAATGCTCTTTACTTGTCGTTGTTTTACCCTTACCTCCCAGATAAACAGGCTTCTTATCTGCACCGAGACGAGGTTCAACAATGTTCTTCTCAACAGCAATAACATGTTGAAAATCACTGTGACTATCTTTAAAGTCGCGAATTTTTCCAGATAATGTGATTTGTGCCATGGGAGAGCTCCGTGGTCTAAACAGCAGGCTTGCGATCGCTGATTTCAGGGATGACCTGTTCTAGAGTCGCTGCTACTCAACGGTCTCTCACAGCTATGTCATCGCGAAGATCAGCAATGCCGCATTTTTTTATACAGCTGTGTCTCAAATTTTCCAGACAGCTACCTACAAGCTGATCTACACCCCTTCTACAATCAGCTTTAGTGCATCATTAAACTACGTAACAGCCTTACACAGGTGACCCAGCCCCAGCGGCCACCGCTCCCATCGAGCTAGAGACCATCGTACAGGAGCTTCAGGCGGCTGAAGCAGCATCACGGTGGGAATCAGATCAGGCATGGCAAAAACCTGCCATGCAATGACGCAGGTATTTGACCTGGCTCAGCGCTATGGATTTAACACGCTTGTCTTTGATGAGCTAGGCCAGGACGATTGGCAATATTTTTCTGGTGCTCACTGGTCCCGTGGAGTGGTGGTCCTAAGCAAGGGCAACGGGCACAGACCGGTATCGTTCTCGCCAGTTGCGATCGCATTGCCATTGACGCTGTCGGCATTGCTATTTTGCGAAAATTAGGGACAACTCGCGAGTCGATTTGGACTCAGCCCCAGATTCGTCGAGCGGCTGATTTAGGGCTAGGGGCTGTTAGTGCAGACCAGATAGAATTAATCACCGCCAATCAGTCTAGCGGCCAAATGGCCGATGAGATTCGACAGTTTCTAACTTAAACTATTAATAACGCGTTGAATTCAATAGCTGCATAAAGAGAGTGCCAAAAGAAGATTAAAAGAGAAATAAAAGATTTTTAATAGCCATTTCGACACCCAACTTAATCAGCCGTTTGCCTATGTTCGAGAGAAACTTACATATCTATAGAGTCACCATAGCTTCTCTGTAAACATGTGTCTTTTTGTAAGAAAAATGTAAGCAAAAAGATATGTGGTCCCAATATCAGCCTGGCTCTTGGAATGACTAGTGATAAACTGTGATAGTAGAGAAATAATTTATATCAATTTTGGACTAGACAACACTTGTTAATCACAGAGGACCATCATCTTGATTCCGATGATTCAATTTAATGATGTGGTTAAGGTCTACCCCGGTGCTGAGCAGCCCTCGGTAAGTCATTTATCCATGTCCGTTCCTGAGGGTGAAACCTGCGTCGTCATTGGTCCTTCAGGCTGTGGGAAAACGACCACCATGAAAATGGTTAATCGTTTGATTACCCCCACCAGCGGTGAGATTTTTGTTGGGGGGCACAATATCCTTAAGCAAAACCAGGTAGAGTTACGCCGTGGTATTGGCTATGTTATTCAGCAGATTGGCCTGTTTCCCCACTTTACAATTTACGACAACATTGCTGTAGTGCCTAAGCTTCTAGGCTGGAGCCAGGCTCGCATTAAACGTCGCGCTGATGAGCTGCTAGAGCTAGTTGGGTTAGACCCAGCTCAATTTCGTGATCGCTACCCCAAGCAGCTATCGGGGGGGCAGCGTCAGCGGGTTGGTGTGGCTCGCGCCCTGGCTGCTGACCCACCCGTTATGTTAATGGATGAGCCGTTTGGGGCAATTGATCCGATTACTCGTGATCGCTTGCAGAATGAGTTTTTACGGCTGCAAAAACAGCTTAAGAAAACCATTATGTTTGTCACCCATGACATTGATGAAGCACTTAAAATGGGGACGCTGATCTGCATCTTGCAGGTGGGGGGTGTCCTTGCCCAGATGGATACACCGGCCAATATTTTATCTCAACCTGCCAATGAGTTTGTGGCTGATTTTGTTGGAGCCGATCGCGGTCTCAAACAGCTCACCCTGGTACGGGTGGGCCAAGTAATGAGGACAAATTTAGTCCTAGGAACTGTGGCGGACAGCAATGTTGATCTGATTGAAACAATGCGATCTCATCGTCTAGATAGCCTGTTCATCGTAGACGATGCAGGTAAGCTGGCAGGCTATGTTGGCTTAGACGAGGCCCAAGCCCATCCCGGTCAATCAGCTAAGGCTATCCTCCGTCCGCTCATCTCAAGCACCGCAGAAGAAGCCACCATGAAGGATGCCTGCTCCACCAAGCTGAGTGACGGCATCCGATATTTGCCCGTCGTCGATCCGCAGCAGCGCCTAGTGGGTATGGTTACCGTTGACGATGCCCAGTCGCTAATTGCGGATACCCAACCCACGCCAGCTAGAGGTTAACGTATCCATCATGGAATTTATTAACAATCTAGGTGAGTTGTTGATCAGCCTTAAGGATGGTGTCCTTTACTATCTGCCTGGTGTAGGTAGACCAGATCGAGTTGCTGAGTTTCTGTGGGGGCACCTGCTGATTACATTTGTCACCCTGTTTTTTGCGTTGCTCATCAGCCTGCCGCTGGGGGTAATCATTACCCGTGTTCGGGCCCTTTACGATCCGGTCATTAAGCTCACAGGCATGCTGTACACAGTGCCCAGTTTAGCCATGTTTGGGCTAATGATTCCCCTAGTGGGCATTGGGTTTACCCCGTCGGTCATTGCACTTACCCTTTACTCGCTGTTAGCGATTGTGCGTAATACAGCGGTGGGGCTTGATAGTGTCGATCCCGCTATCATTGAAGCGGCACAGGGCATGGGCATGACGAAGCGCAGTATTTTGTTGCAAGTAGAGTTGCCGCTGGCGCTACCGATTATTTTTGCGGGCATTCGCATCGCTGTAGTCTCAACAATCAGTTTGGCAACGCTGGCATCTTATTTTGGAGCTAGCAGTCTCGGCAAGTTAATTTTTGAAGGTATCGCAGCAGGTGGTGGACGGAATGACAAAGTCGCCGCCGGAGCCATTGGGGCAGCTCTATTGGCCGTACTTTTCGATGTTGTTATCAGCAAAATCGAACGGTCTCTGCCAGGTGCGCCCAGCAATTGAGCCCAGCAATTGAGCCCAGCAATTGAGCCCAGCAATTGAGCCCAGCAATTGAGCAAGGAGACGTTTATGGTATTTCGAGAGATGTGGGCGTATTTCATCGAACGCTCACAGGACTTTACCACTGCCCTCAGTCAGCATTTGCAAATTACCTTTACGGCCTTGGGGGTTGCGGTAACGTTAGGTATCTTATTTGGGGTTATTGGCTCTCGCATCGAGTGGCTACAAAAAGTCTTGCTTAGCGTTGGTAAAATTTGCAATACGATTCCTTTTCTGGCAGTGCTGGCCCTGGCCTTGCCGCTGATGGGCATTGGTCGACCCCCCACCATCTTGGCGCTTACCTTTATCGGTACGCTACCGGTGCTAATCAACACCCTGGTGGGGATTCAACAGGTTGATCCAAACATTAAAGAGGCCGCACGGGGGATGGGCATGCGCGATATCGAGGTGCTGTTTAAGTTGGAGCTGCCGGTTGCGATCGCAGTAATTATGGCAGGCATTCGCACCTCCGCTGTGGTCATTGTGGCCAGCACCACCTTTGGCGGGTTTATTGGAGCAGGCGGCTTAGGAGACCTAATTTTACGTGGCCATCAGCTCAATCGCGACCACGTCATGCTGCTAGGAGCGATTCCTGCAACAATCTTGGCCTTTTATTTTGAAGAAACATTTGGTCGTCTAGAAACTTGGATGACCCCCAAAGGACTCAAAATTAATAGCTCAGAACAACAGCACAAAGGAGGTCTGATCGGTCTGCTGTGCTCAGTCGCTGTGCTACCGCTTTTATTTGGAATTTTGCTCCCCTGGGAAATTCAATCTGTTGCGGGTGGCGACCCAATAATCTTAACCGGTCTACATAGCGAGTATCGATCCCTTGGGTTACCTGTGCTGCTCTTGGGTTTAGTGGCCACACTGTGGCCGCGCCAAGGAGAAAACGGCAATGCCTGGCCCGTTACCCCCATCACATTCGGTGTGGCGGCAGCCGCTTTTAGCTGGCTGGTGTTTGGCCTATTTACGAAAGTACAGCAAACTCCCTCTATAGGGTTAGTTATCTTGATTGCGGCCGTTATAGCAGTTGCCGTGATTACGGGTGTCGAGCTAATTCTTAGCTATTATCACCATCGCTCTACAGCGGCCATTAACAAACTGCAAAAAACTGTTCTCTAACACCGACTAATCGATTTAGGAAACAAAATGAATTAGGCTCCACTATTGAACGTACAGACGTTCCATGGAACGTCTCTCCAGCATTAATTTTTGGACCTTATAAAATCCTTATCCCTTAGTCACAAAATCCATTTACGAGGTTAATCATGGCTTTTCAAAGACGCACTTTTTTCACTGGCGCCGCTTTACTGTTGGCAACCACACTCTCTGCCTGCACCGGCAGCGGCTCAGAGACAACTCAGATCAAGATTGGCTCAAAAGAATTTACCGAACAGTACATTCTTGGGCACATGTTTGAAATGGTGTTGGATAATGCTGGCTATGATGCTGACTACACAGCCATTGGCGGCAGCAGTGAAAACCACGCAGCCTTAGTCGCTGGTGAGATCGATCTGTACCCTGAATACACTGGCACGGCTTTGTTGGTTCACCTTGGTGAAACCTATGACAGTGCTATGTCTACAGAAGATGTATACCAAACTGTCAAAGACCTATATACCGAGCAGTTCAATGTAACGTTGCTCGACCCAACATCGTTTAACAACACCTATGCGTTGGTGATGACCCAAGACCGTGCCAACGAACTGGGGGTCTCTCAGGTCAGTGAACTCTCGACTAAAGCTAACGATCTAACCTTGGGCACCGATCTAGAATTTGCCGACCGCAGCGACGGTCTCCCCGCTCTCAAAGAATCTTACGGTGGATTTGACTTTGATGAAGTCAAATCTTTAGACCCTGGTCTACTTTACAGCGGTCTCGAAACTGGTGACATTGACGTTACCACCGGCTATGCCACTGATGGCCAGATTGCTGCTTTTGAGCTAGTCGTACTCGAAGACGACAGACAGTTCTGGCCTCCTTATCCGATTGCTCCCTTTATCCGTCAAGATACTCTCGATTCGAATCCTGATATTGCAGTATTACTCAATGGAGTAACCTCATTTCTAGATGACGTAGCCATGAGCCGTCTTAATTGGGAAGTTGCAGGTAATGACCGTGAGCCCGATGAAGTTGCTCGCGATTTCTTAGAACAACAGGGTCTGCTCTAAGAGTTTAAGACCGGTTGTCTCTAATCCTTATTAGTCACTAAAACAGCAGAGAGTTCTAATTAGAACGCTCTGCTGTTTTTATGAGTTCCCCACACTGATGACGCTGGTTGCGCTGCAACCGGCTTTTTGTTAGTCTACCCACAGACCGATCGGTCTGAAGAAGTTTTCATGTCACATCTGAGCGTAGCTGTGTCTAAAGCCCACACAACCAAACAGCAAATCATCCAGAAGGCGGCTGTTGTTTTTAATCAGCAGGGCTACGCTGGAACATCAATGTCTGACATCATGCAGGCCACCGGATTAAAAAAAGGAGGCCTCTATAACCATTTTTCGAGTAAGGATGAACTAGCGCTGGCAGCATTTGACTTTGCTGTTGGGTCAATTGTGGAACAATATAGAACCGCGTTGCGGGGAAAACGACATTCGATCTCGCGGCTCAAGGCGGTTATTGAAACGTTTTGCGCCCTGGTCCACACTGTTAAAGGAGGCTGCCCTTTGATGAATATGGCTGTGGAGAGTGATGGTACTCATCCAGCTCTGTGTGATCGCACCCGTCAGGCCATGGATATCTGGCGACAGATGCTCGAAAAAATCATCAACCTCGGCATTAAGCACCAAGAACTCCAGTCCTCCCTTGATGCAGCCAGAGTTACTACCATTTTGATTTCCACACTAGAGGGGGCGCTTATGCTGAGTCAGCTTTACCAAGACACTAGCCACATAGGTTGGGCTAAACAGCACCTGTTGGACTATCTTGAGACCCTCAGACGCACCTAGCCCCGTGTCGATATTTTTTAGCTCATTTTTTTGGCTAAAAAAAGACCGAATGGTCTTTTTTGAATTAAAGTTTCTTAGTTAGGAGGTTGTCATGCTGACGTTTTACTATCATCCGCTATCCCCCATCTCTCGACGGGTTTGGTTAGCGTTGTTAGAGAAAGAGATTCCGTTTGAGCCCACCATTGTCGATCTAAGCAGCCGTCAACAGTTTCAGCCTGATTTTTTAGCTCTTAATCCTTTCCACCATGTTCCCATTATTGTTGAGGATGGCTTTCGGGTAATTGAGTCAATCGCCATTTTGGACTACATAGAGCGTCAATATCCGCATCCTTCGCTTATGTCAGCTGAAAATCAAGAACAAACAACCATGAGAATGACTCAAATGGTGACTGTCAATGAGCTTGTACCGAAGCTTCCTAAGTTGATTAATGCCAGTGAATTTCCTTTGACAAACGATGTCAGCACACAACTCAGTACAGCACTAACATTTCTCAATGACGGTCTTAGCAATCGTGTTTATTTTGGGGGTGAGCATCTAAATTTAGCGGACATTGTTGTCGGTTCAACCGTTCCCCTATTCTGCAGACTTGGCTTAGATATATCAGCCTATCCTTCGTTACACAACTGGTGCAGCGAGATCACTGACCGTCCTGCCTGGCAAATTACAGAGCCTAGCGATGCTGACTTTGATGCATGGAAGAGTTTGCTACAGCGATGGATTCGGATTGCCAGCAAACGACAACAGCGAAAACAAACAGCGGCAGCTCAATAGCAGATCATTTGTTGCGATCGCACCGAGTCTGAACCAGCGCTTTGTAGAGAGACCAACAGCTATCTTGAATAAGCCGAACGCACTTCTACGCTGTCATTTTGTAAATTATTGCATCTGTCAGGTTAGTTAGGACAATCGATATCCCTGAAAGCCTCAAATTACAACAGCTAACCTGACTCACAATCGACGAATGCATCCGTCGATTGCTATAGAACGAAAAAAGGCTGCTGCTGCCGGGCTGCGACAGATGTTCCCATCGCAGACAAATAAAATCTTCATCCTGATTGTGTATCTTATTTCCTGAAACAGGTAGATTTGGCAAGTACTACGTTTAGAGACGGTTCTTAAAACCGCTTTTATCAAATTATTTAAACGTAAGATGTCCCCGTATTTACTGTACCAAATAAGTATAAATACTAACCGTTTAGATACTTTTTCCTAGGATAGATATCACCCGCCCCATCACCAAAAGATAGTCATAGCTTTAAGAACAAGTTAAGAAACAAAAATTCAACTTGAGGCAACTATCCAATGGGGTATTGAATCTACCCTAACAAGGTCAACTTTTGAGTATGGGCAACTAGTCAACATGCTATTGCTGGACAAATCAAGCTATCAGAAATGCCGTATACCGACATTTTGCAGATGAAATTATCTCGAGGATCAGCAATGCCATCAATAAACACATCAGCTAACTATGCAACATCTATTGTCTAAGTCATCAAACTATACAGGGCGTTTGGTTAAACAGTGGCCTATGCTGCTCGGAGCATTGAGCGCTTTAACGCTACTAACCGGCTGTCGTAACTTTTCCAATGACACGGCATCATTAGTTAGCTCAGACAAGATTATTCGCTCGGCCTATGCGAGTTTAGAAGAGCTTTTTCAAACTGAAATCATTAATATCGGACTCGAAGAGTTAGGCTACTCCCCCATCACCGGGTCTGAACTTGAATATGATGTTATTCATCAAGCGATTGGGCGTAACTATCTAGACTATACGGCTGTTCATTGGTACCCAATTCACAAAGATTTCTTTGAACAAAACGGTGGTCACACTCAGTTCAAACGCCTAGAACCAGTGGTGGAAGATGCTCTGCAGGGATATCTCATCGATAAAGCAACATCTACCGCACAAAATATTGAAGGGCTACTTGATCTTCAAGACCCAGAGATTGCCCAGATGTTTGACACCGATGGTAATGGCAAAGCTAACCTGGTCGGATGTCCCCACGGTTGGGCCTGTCGAGGCGTGATTGAATCTCATTTAGATGATCACAATCTGCGCGACACAGTAGAGCAAGACAGTCATAACTACAATGCTTCTATGGAGAAGATCATCAATCGCTACGAAGAGGGCAAACCAGTCCTCTACTTTACATGGACTCCTCTATGGGTGAGTAGCGTTTTAGTGCCTGATCAAGACGTTGTTTGGTTAGATGTCCCAGCCCTGGGGCCACAGCAAAACGCATCTGTCATTGATGGTAAAAATCTTGGATTTGAGATTAATCATATTCACATTTTGGCCAATCGCGATTTCTTAAAAGACTATCCAGATATTGCCCAATGGTTTGAATCAGTAAATATTCCAATTACGGATGTCAGCTTGCAAAATCAGCGTATGCGCGATGGAGAGAACACTCCAAACGATATCCGTCGCCATGCAGAAGAATGGATTCGTAACAATCAAGGTACGTTTGACAGTTGGCTAGAAGACGCCAAACGTGTTGCCAAGAGATAGATTTGGGCTGACAAAAGACCAGGATAAACCCTCTAAGCTTAGAGGGTTTATCCTGGTCTTCGTTGGCTTATGACACCACGAGCATTGCTGCGGGTTTAGCGGCATCCGTAGGCTTCTCAGCAAGGGGTTAGCACCTGAACAAACCAGGGAAAATTGTTCAGCTATCTGAGCATCCAGTCTTTTTGTTATCCAACGGCCAAGTCTTGACTAGTCCATCGTAGCCACCGCTTGCAAGTACGGTTCCTTGCTGGTCAAAGGCAAGACCATAAACAAATCCAGAATGTCCTCGTAGAGTGCAGCGCTCTGCAGCCTCCTGCCAGTTCCATAGTTTAATCGTTTCATCAAAACTGCTGCTGGCCAACATTGTACCGTCGGAACTAAATACTACATTCGCAACTACAAAGTCATGACCACTCAAGCTTTGTTCAGCAGTTCCCGTCGACAAGTTCCAAATTTGGATGTCGGCATCGTAACTACTGCTGGCAATATATTGGCCGTCAGGGCTAACGTCTACAGCGGTGATTCTATCTGTTCCTGACTTATAGTCACGCACCGACGTTGCATTGCCAATATCCCATAAAGTAACAACACCGTCTTGGTCGCCACTAACAAGTTCCTGAGTATTAGTAGAAGAAAACGCTAAGGCATTAATCGGCGCTCCAGACTCCACCAGCGTGACATCTTCAAGTCTTTTCTCAAGGTCCCCCACCCGAATAGCGCCATCACTCCCACCGCTGGCCACTAAGCTACTATCGGCATTAACGGCCAAACTCAAAATCCTGCCAGAGCGTCCTGAAAATCGATGTTCTTCTTCACCGGTTTTAGAGTTCCAAACAATGATGTCACCGTCGCCACCCCCTGTTATCAAGTAACGCCCATTCGGTGTGAACACCACACTATTTACTCGACCTGCATGATTTAAGGTACGCTGCACCTGGCCTGTCTTCAAATCCCACAGTTTAACGGTTTGGTCATAGCTACCACTTGCCAAAAGAGAAGAATCTGGCTGAACAGCAACGCTGAGTACAGTAGCGTCGTGCTGTGTCAAAGAACGCTGCGCTGGCGTCGCTGTTGAGGAGTTGTCAACTATTGTGTTTTCTTGGGTACTGCTGGAGGTGCGATTAAGGGTACTCGAAATAATTCCAAATGTTGCACTAATTAGTCCAAGCGCCGCTACAACCACAATTGAGGGAGCCAGGATTTGATTTCTCTGAACCATTATTTTTGTTTCTATTCAACTGCTATGAAATCAATAAATTCCCATTGAGACGGTATACAGGAGTAGATAATCGACTTTAAGTCACTAACATATTGTTTGCACTATAATACTCAAGCTTGGCGTTGTTTCTGTTGAACTAACTCATCAATCGTCATCTCTTCATACTTTTCAAATGGTTGATGAATCCATGGATTGTTTTCTAGGTAGTCGACATAATAGTCAGGCTTAATCACTGAGCAGTCCTTGTACCAAAGGACTGCTGTTTTAATTTCGTCAATATAGAAACCGTAGCGATGTTCTAACCAACGGATGCTACGTCGCAAACTTTGACCTGAGTCCACTAAATCATCAACTAAAAGAATATGGGTTCCAAGATTCGTGGTTGTCATGCTGAGATCTCTTGAGAATGTGATGGCTCCTCGAGTCCGATTACCTTCACCGCCATAGGATGATGTCGATAAAATCGCTAGAGGCTGATCATAAATACGGCAGAGAATATCTCCGATCCGTAGACCTCCTTTTGCTAAACAAACAATTTGATTAAATTGCCATCCGGAGTTGCGAACAGCAACAGCTAAGTTTTCAATAGCCTGGTAGTAGTCTGCCCAGGATACATAGAAATTACTGGCAGAATTGGACGTTGCTAGGTCAGGTGTAGCGGACATGGTAGCTGCAGGGACGAACGACATAAATAGGGCAATAATATACCGTTGTCGCTGCTATCCTTGATGCAAATTTAACCGTGGGAATTATCGTTGTTGTAACCCCGGTCAAATAGAGGCTGCGATGTGGCTATAGCGGTCTTTATTGTCTGCAACCCATGCCCTAGGGTTTTGAACCAATTAACAAAAATATCGGGACTGGTGTGACGCTTAGTGTGACGGTACAGTCAAGATGGGGCTTTACTCTGGAGATGATTTAATAATTGCGGTGTTGCTAAATCCCAGAAGGCTTTAATCTGGAAGTTCCTGCTCGTTAGGATCTCGGTTTGCTCAGTTGATCCTCCCCAATAGCCAAACGACACAATTTGTAGCAATTTTCCCGTTTTATGGAAACTTCAGGTAAGCCGTTGCATCGGCCAAAATTAAGGTGGTCTACTAAGCTGGCCTATGGTGCTGGGGACATGGGAGCCGGTCTTACATCTAATCTGCTGGCATTTTCATTTTTGATTTTTTTGACCAATGTCGCTGGGTTAGAACCATTGGCGGCGGGCACAGTGCTGTTAATTGGCAAGATTTGGGATGCGATTAACGATCCGCTGGTTGGCATTCTTAGCGATCGCACCCGCAGCCGCTGGGGTCGTCGCTACCCGTGGATAGCCTTAACGGCTATCCCCTTTGGGCTCACGTTTTATCAAAACTGGATTGTGCCAGAACTAACCAGCCAAGCGGCTCTATTTTGGTACTACGTCGGTGTATCCATCCTATTTCAGGTATTTTTCACCACCACTAATCTGCCCTATTCCACACTGACGGCTGAATTAACTCAAGATTACGACGAGCGCACAGAGCTAACATCGTTTCGGCTCTCATTTTCGCTAATCGGGGCCGTAGCCGTTTTGGCGCTGGGGTTAGTGGTCAGTAATCTCATAGAAGACTCTCAGCAGCAATATCAAGTCTTAGGGTTAATCGGCGGTGGTATCTCAATTTTGACAATTTTTTGGTGTGTGTTGGGCACCTTTCCGTACTACAAAAACCAGGCTGACTACCGTGGTCGTTCGCTCAACTCTGCTGAAGTAGAAAACAGCAGCTCATTTCTACAGCAGTTAAAGATCGTTTTTAGCAACCGGCCATTTTTATTTGTGGTAGGCATCTATTTGTTCTCATGGCTGGCACTGCAGATTTCGGCCACGATTATTCCGTTTTATGTCACGTTTTGGATGGGGGCCGACGATTACTTTTTAGCCGCACTGCTAGTGCAGGGCACCGCTATTTTAATGATGTCTGTGTGCAACCTCATCTCAAAACGTTTGGGTAAAAAAGGACTTTATTTTTTGGGCAGCGGTCTGTGGATTTTGGTGCAGATTGGCCTCTTTTTTCTGAAGCCGGGTCAGCTCGGCACCATGTATTTCCTGTGTGTATTGGCCAGCTTTGGTGTAGCCTCAGCTTATGTAGTGCCCTGGTCAATTTTGCCAGACGTCATCGAGCTAGATGAACTTAATACCGGACAGCGACGTGAAGGGATCTTCTACGCGTTTATGACTCTGTTGCAAAAAGTAGGACTCGCAGTCGGTATTTTCTTAGTCGGTCTAGCGCTGCAAACCTCTGGTTTTGTACAAGAAGCGGTTACCCAACCAGAATCAGCGTTGCTGGCCATCCGTTTTTTTATGGGGCCTTTTCCGCTGATTCTGCTGATTTGTGGCATCGTACTTGCCTATTTTTATCCAATTACTAAGGCGAGCCACGCTGAGACATTGCTCAAGCTAGCCGAACGTCGACAGCAAGTGCCCTAACCTGCAAATGCTTCAGCAGGCTCAGCAGTAACTAACTCGGCCTCAAGATAGTGCTGAGCCAAATCTAAAAATGCCTTAGCCCGATTGGTATGCTGCTTAGCCTCTGCCAATGTCGCCTGTTCAAGATGACAGTAGTCGGCTCGCAATCTGGCCTTTAGACCATCGTCTAAATAGATACTGTAGGGTTGAAACAGCGGGCTTTTTTCTAAAAACTGCTCAGCAAACATGCTATTGACAGCTTCATTTTGAGTCGGTATGGTTGTCGTCTGCTCTAACAGTAGAGCCTCGGCCGTATACAGCATGGCATAGTAGGCACGAGAAACAGCGATATCGTAAAAGTGACTATTGGTCAGTAACTGAGCTACCCTTATGTTTTCCTTTGCATGGAAAAGGCGTTGCTTTTGCTCAGGCTTCATGAACAAGAACTCCGGAAAAATCTGAAAACATCCGTCCAAACGGACATTAAAGCATAAATTGGTACCGACACTCAAACCACATCGGTAAGATAGGGGCAATAACGTTTAGAGTGCTAAACATCTTCAGATGGTCTAAGCACCAGGGTTGTAGGTGTTTACAACGACCTAGTACCGGGTAGTATCTTGCCCAATAATTTCTTTATAAATAACAGTGGCACAGTTTTTAGGCTGTCGCTAATGTAGTGCACGAACGGAAGTTTTATGTTAGGAGTGATGCTGTGAAATTAGGCAACATAGCACGGTGAGCAGCATAAACTTGGTGGGCACCAGGCTCCAAAACGGAAAATATATTATCGAGAACGAGCTGGGTCGCGGCGGGTTTGGTGTGACCTATCGGGCTGTTCATCAAACGCTAAATCAGGTGGTGGTGATCAAAACCCTGCGCTGGCCTGCAAACGATACTGAAAAAGCCCAACAGCTACAAAAGTTTCAGGCGGAAGCTCGGCGTTTGGCGCAGTGTCAGCACCCGAATATTGTCAATGTCACTGACTTCTTTGTTGAAGCAGGGCGTCCCTATTTGGCTATGGATTTTATTCCAGGTCAGCCGCTCTCAGAGATTATTTTTCCTGAGCGTCCCCTAGCAGAAAAGCTGGCACTCCAATATATTCGACAAATTGCCAGTGCTCTACAGACGGTTCATGGTCAGGGATTACTCCATCGGGATGTCAAACCTCAAAACATCATGATCAATCATGGCAATGCCATTTTGATTGATTTTGGTATTGCCCGTGAGCTAGCCAGCGGTCAAACGCAAACCCATACTAATCTGGTGTCAGAAGGGTATGCCCCACTGGAGCAGTATTTACCTAAAGCACGACGTTCAGCAGCCTCAGATGTCTATGGTCTAGCAGCCACGCTTTACTCAGCGGTGACCGGTCAGATGCCTGTGGCGTCTGTGTTGCGATCGCACCATCCCCTAACACTACCGCGACAGTTGAACCCCCGTCTAAGCCCTGGTACGGAACAGGCCATTCTCCAGGGCATGGCCCTCAAGCTAGAGGAGCGCCCCCAGTCTATGGCTACCTGGCTAACTGAGTTAGATCAAGCAGCCACCAAACAGCCTTCGAGAAGACGGCAGCCTGTTACTCAGCCCACTGAGGTTGTTGCCCCCAACCGCCCCTCAGGGTATGGGCTTAGCGAGCAGCCCGCCGACCATCAGTCCCTAGAGCCACCCAAACCACAGGGGCCGAGCTTGGTTAAAACCCTACTCTCACTAATTGTGCTAGGGCTTCTAACCGGTTTAGGCTTTGCTGGCTATAGACTCTATCAAACAGCTCAACAGGCCCTAGTAAATTTTAGAGAGAGAACAGCCGACCTCCCTGAAGTATCCATACCAGAGGTTAGCCTGCCGGAACTACCTGACTTAGAAGAAATCTTGCCGGATATTCCATCGGTAGAAGAGACTACCCCACCGGAACAGCCCCCAGAGACTACGCCAGAAACAGATACGGCACCGCCTTTAATTTTGGCCAACAGCGGCACCCCAAATACGGCCACACCAGGCAGTGGTGAGATTGTTCCAGTGCCTGGCTTTGCCCCAGGCACCACCGCCCAAGCCGTAGTCAATCGTCTGGGAGACCCAACAAGACAGTCGATTTCACCCTCTGCCACCACCGCCTTTTATGAGCTTGACCCGAATCTAGCTACCGTTGCTTACATTTATGATGCAGCTGGCAACGCCATTCGGCAGACTGAAGCTGTGTTTGCCCCCTCCTACGATGGTCTAGTGATGAAAGTGACCCTCAATGGCATGCTTAACGGCCGCTCAACACGACAGATAGAGTCTGGATTAGAACAGGTTCGCAGCGGCCAGATAGATCAATATCCGTTTGAGCAAAATGGTTTGACCGGCAACATTGAGCGTAACAACAACGGATTTATTCACATTCACGTGCGTTAGACGAAATCCTCGGTAAAAACTATAAAATTCTGTGTAGGGGCGCTCCATGGAGCACCCCTACACAGAATTGGTTAAGCCTATCGTCTACTCGTTTTCTAGGCTAAAGATAAAGGGAACCTGACCGCCCTTCTCACCCATTACCAACACTCTGGGCATCTGAGAGCCACCCGTTTTCCAAGCTTCGATGGCTTCTTTTTCTAACACCAGCTCACCTCCTTGAGCTTTTAGGGTTTCGGCCAACAAACGCTGGGCTTCGGCTCGACCTTTGGCGCGATTAATTTCTGCTTGGGCCTCCTGCTCAGCTTGCTGAGCAACATAGACAGCCCGGCGAGCACTTTGTTCAGCAATCTGCTTTTCTTCTACCGCCCGAGCAAACTCCTCTGAAAACGACAGATCGACAACGCTAGTATCGAGAATAATGATGCCGTATTTTTCCAACCGGCTACCCAGGGCTTCGTCAAAGTCTTCTTTTAGCTGGGTCCGTTGAGTAATGGCTTCCTCGACCGTCCGACGAGCCGCTGCAATCTTAAAAGATTCCTGGGTTTGGGGGGCAATAATTTTGGTTACCACATTGGCCAGGGTGCCCTGCTTCCGACGGATTTCTACGATAGTGGCTGGGTCTAGGCGAAAGTTGATGGCAAACCGGGCTCGTAAATCTTGAAGATCCTTGGTGGAGCTTTCAGCCGGAACTTCAAATTTTTGAACCGTAACATCGTAGATATCCACAAACGACACCAGCGGTGGCTTAAAGTGAACACCTTCTAGCAAGGGACTGTCCTGGGCTTTTCCTAAAATGCTTAAAACACCGGCCTGACCAGGGTTGATGATGACCAGAGTGCTGGTCAAAATCAGGCCGATAACAATAGCAACAAGTGCGATCGCAGCTGGCTGCCAGCTACCCGTCCGAGCGCTCAAAATCTGTTCCTCCGAGTGTAAGGGTTAAAACCTTCTATGCAGAAATTTTCTTTTCCCAACGTATCCTAACCTTCTGGCAACCCCGTGACTACTCCTGCCCCATCAATCACATGACCAATGCGATAGGCGGGTTGAAAATGAGCTAAGGCCGCATCAGCCTGCTCAGCCGGGACGATAACGACAAACCCAATCCCCATGTTGAAGGTCTTAAACATTTCAGCCGGGGGCACACTGCCAGCCGCCTGTAGCCACTTAAAAATTGGCAGTACTGGCCAACTATCGGCCTCTATATATATAGATTGATTTTTATCTAAACAGCGAGGCAAATTTTCAGGAAAACCACCCCCCGTCACATGGGCCATGGCATGTATGTCCAACCCACCCTGCAAAGCAGACAGAACAGGTTTGACATAGAGTTGAGTCGGCCTCAGCAGAACCTCTCCAAGGGGTTGACCTGCCAACAGTTCGGGGCACTCATCCCAGCCATAGCCCGCTTCACCAGATCGCTGCGCACCTGCCAACGCCTCCTGCCGGGGCGCTTCCGCCATAATTTTACGCACCAGGCTA
>JBHJIV010000162.1:0-27140 GCA_050043105.1 Leptolyngbyaceae cyanobacterium
ACGCTACGGGCGGAAACAACCGCTTGGTCGAACGATATCAACAACAGGCAACGTGGGGTTGACTGGCAGATGAAGGTCGATGATGCTCGCTGCAAGCTAACTTCCGTTTACCCTAAAATTAAGCTTTGACGCTGCACTAGACTGATGTCTACATCATCTCCATTTCCTGGGATGAATCCCTATCTAGAATCGCCAGCCCTGTGGTCAGAAGTCCACTCGTGGTGCATTGTAGAACTGGCGCGAATGCTCATCCACGCATCACGCCAAAGTATCGCGCTGCTGTCGAAAAACGAGTATACGATGAGGCAGGTATTCCAGATATGTCAGTTGTACAGCGACAGCCTGGTGCAGAGGCTAAAACTGCTTCAGCAGCCACGCTAAGCCAGCCCGTTCTGGTGCAGCTTCCTGAGCAGCAGCCTCAAATAGAACGCTATTTAGAAATTCGAGAGGTGGCCACTGGTAACGTAGTGACTGTGATAGAAATTATATCCCCGAAAAATAAACAGTCGGGGGAAGGTCGCAATCAGTACCTAAGCAAACGGGCTAAAGTACTTAATAGCCAAAGTCACCTGATTGAAATTGATTTGTTGCGTAACGGCACACCTCTACCAGTTAATCCCAATCAACCATCAGACTATCGCGTCCTAATCAGTCGTGTAGAACAACGCCCTTTAGCTCAGCTATACCCGTTAAATCTACGGGAATCATTGCCCTGTTTTTTAATGCCTCTACAAACGGGTGACCAAGAACCCACAATAGACCTGAATGAACTGATGCAAAGTGTTTACGAGGCGGCAGCCTTGGATTTATCAATTGACTATCAACAACAACCAAAACCTTCTCTGAGTGAAGAAGACTATCAGTGGGTTCAACATTTGCTGTCTGAGAAAAAATGACCCGGCTAGTAGAGCTTAAAAAATTGGGTTTTAGTGGGCAAACATACCTCAGAGTTTGACAGCTCAGCTATTCGCAAAGAGGCATTTTGGTTGTTTTAGAGGTGCCTAAGGCTGACAGACTAAGTTTAGAGCACTATTTTGCAGACCCGAAGACTAGAATTTATAAGATAAAGCCCCATTGGCTGAATATACGATTTCCGCCTGAATGATCCCTGAGTCGTTTAGTTTTGACTTTTGATGAGGGGATATCGTTACGGTTCGGGAAATATCTAAATTCTAGGTTTCAGCTTTAAACTCATATGCTTCGACATCTGCTTTCGCTTGTCGTTATTCCTTTAATTGCAATGCCTGCTTCTGCCCAGACCGATCAGCTTTCATCTACTTGGCAAAACCCACCTGAACCGATTGTGTCGATGCTGGATGCAGACCGGCTACCGGCTGTCTCAATTTCGCCAGATAATCGTTGGCTAATTGAGCTAGAACGACGCTCGCTGCCGCCGATTGCTGAGCTGGCTGAACCCTGGGTTGCGATCGCAGGTATCAGGCTAAACCCCAATACTTGGGGACCGGCTCAGGAAGGGTCCTATCAAGGCATTACTGTACGACCGTTGGGCGCATCAGAGGGAACCTCTATTTATCTACCCGCCGATGCCCGCGTACGCAATTTACGCTGGTCTGCTGACAGCCGCTACCTGGCCTTTACCCTGACTCAAGCCGATGGTATTGAACTGTGGATGTTGGATGTTGCAGAGGCTAAGGCTCAGCCGCTGAGTGGCCCTGTGCTCAACGATGTTTACAATAGCCCATGCCGGTGGTTGCCAGGCGACCAGGGGCTGATTTGTAAAGTCCGACCTCAGTCATTAGGGGACCTGCCTCAAGCACCTCAAGTCCCTACAGGGCCAGTGATCGAAAGTAGCCAGGGACGGGTGGCAGCTACTCGAACCTATACTAATCTGTTACAGAGTCCCCATGATGAGGCTCTGTTTGAACATTATTTTTCAGCGCAGCTGGCTCATATTAGTTTAGAGGGCGAGATTACTCTCTTAGACCAATCAAGTCTTATCCGCAATGTCACGGTGTCTCCCGATGGTCAATGGTTGTTGCGCTCAACGATGCATCGTCCCTTCTCTTATCAGGTGCCCCTGTCTCGATTTCCCGTCCGCTATGAAGTTCTCAATCGCCAGGGTGAAGTGGTTCATGAACTGGTAGACCTGCCCCTGGCGGATGACATTCCCATTTCTTTTGATTCGGTGCGTCAGGGGAAACGTAGCATTGGCTGGCGGGCCGATCACCCGGCCACCCTTTATTGGGTAGAAGCGTTAGACGGTGGAGATGCCAACACCCCTGCAGACTATCGCGATGGTGTTTACACCCTGAGTGCACCATTTGATGCTGAGCCAACAGAACTATGGCGCGCCACCCTGCGGTTTCGAGGCATTACCTGGAGTACGGATGACTTTGCGATCGCAACAGAAGCCTGGTATGACAGCCGTCAGCTCAAGACCTGGGGGATTAATCCGCAATCGCCTGATACTGAGCCAGTTTTGATTGATGAAAGAGACTTTCAAGATGCCTATGCAAACCCAGGTAACCCGGTAACAACACCGGGTCCCTACGGTCGTTCAGTGCTGATGCTCAGCGAAGATGGTAAGAGCATTTATTTAAACGGCAGCGGTGCTTCGCCAGAGGGGGTATTTCCCTTTTTAGACCGTTTAGATTTAACAACGTTAGAAACAGAACGGCTGTGGCAGGCTGAAGGAAAGGCGTTTAGTCGAGTCACCCGACTGTTAGATGCCAATGCCCAAGATTTAATTGTTCGAAGCGAATCTCAAACTAGCCCCGGTAACTACCATCGGTTAAGCCTATCGAGTGGTGAGGAAGTGCCCCTAACAGAATTTAGCGATCCTCTGGCTTGGTATGCCGATGTGCAAAAAGAGATTGTGCGATATCCCCGTGAAGATGGTGTCACGCTAACGGCCACCCTATATTTGCCACCGGGCTACGATACGACGACAGATGGCCCTTTGCCGACGGTACTTTGGGTCTATCCACAAGAGTTTAAAGATCGCGATGTTGCCAGCCAAAATACGCGCTCAGAATACACCTTTACTCGGCCTGGGCGCTCCTCTGTTTTGTTTTTGTTAACCCAGGGCTACGCTGTTCTTAGTGGTCCTACCATGCCAATTGTTGGAGAAGGAGACAAAGAACCCAACGACACCTATATTGAACAACTGGTGTCCAGTGCTGAGGCTGCGGTTAACTTTTTGGTAGAACGGGGCATTAGCGACGGCAATCGTTTAGCCATTGGGGGCCATTCCTACGGTGCGTTTACGGCCGCTAATTTGTTGGCCCACAGCGATTTGTTTCAAGCTGGCATTGCCCGTAGCGGTGCCTATAACCGGACGTTAACCCCCTTTGGGTTTCAGGGAGAACAACGTAATTTTTGGGAAACGCCAGAGACGTATCTAACCATGTCTCCATTTATATCGGCGGAAAAAATTAATGAGCCGCTGCTGATGATTCACGGGGCTGAGGATAACAACTCGGGTACTTTCCCAATCCAATCGGAGCGGCTATACGAAGCAATGAAGGGATTGGGCGGTACGGTGCGCTATGTGTCGCTACCGGTAGAGGGTCATGCCTATCGGTCACGAGAAGCGGTCGGCCATGTGCTGTGGGAAATGGTGGAGTGGTTAAACACCCATGTGAAATCCCAACCTGAAAGTGAGTAAAGAGTTATGCAGACTAAGATTACTTTATCCCTTCTTCTATTTAGAGGTAAAAACTAACAACACCCCATGTAGTACATGCCGCCATAAAAAACCTATCAGTACGTAGGGGGCATAACGCATCAATGGAAAGTTATAGCTGATCAGATGCTCTACCAGGAGTCGTTCTATCACTGGCTGTCCTAAACAGCTGAGGGTATAGGCAATGATCAGGATCTGAAGCAGAGGAAAATCAATCCCTTCACCAAATGGGCTGAAGTAAATCCCAGCAAATATTGATCCAATAATCAGCAGTTGTTCACCCGCAAATACAAGCGGCAGATGGGATCTGTCATCCCCATCCCACTCGGTACGCTGTCCTAACAGCACTGACCAGGTTAAGGGGCCGCATACTCCGTCAGCTCGTAGACCATAGCGTCGCTGAAACTGCTTTAGTGCTCGTTCTGTACGGGCACCAAACAGGCCATCAATTCGAACACTCAGCCGTTCTTGATGAAGTCGCTTTTGCAGTCGCCGCACATCACACTTCAATTCCGATAACAATACATCGGTACGAGAGAGGGTAGGATAAAGCAAAGCGGCCCAGGTTAACGGTCCTACGATACCATCTACAGTCAGGTCATTGGCTCGCTGAAATGCCTCTACAGCTAATTTTGTTTCTTGATCAAACTCTCCACTTTGTGAGTTAGGAAATCCTTCCGCTACCAACTCCAGCTGTAAATCTTCAATCGCAGCCTGCAACAGCTCCTGATCAAAGCCTTCATGAAGTACTGGCCGAATACTCAAAGGAGAGCTACAGATAGATTTCGTTGGGGAAGGCTGTGCAACCCATCTTTGCAATCCATGTTGTAAACGTCGTATCTGTTTAAAAGAAAACATCTCAGACTCCTAAAATGTAGAATTTAGATAAAGTAGCGTCTAGCCAAAATCAGACTTCATCACTGTTTTCTGTTCGCCGATAAAACTACAGCATGCTCTCAGATATGGTCTCCAAAGGAGCAACAAAAAGATGTAACGCCTGTCGTGCTCTTATCAAGACAGTTTGTCCCTTATAAATGGGCAGATTGCCATCACAGCAAGCTTGCCAGGAGCAGCCATTATAGAGAACCCTGCCTTTTTGACCGGGAGAGATATCAGATTCTGCTTTACCAAAGCTCGTGCATCCGAGTGATGCATGAGTTTTTACCTTCTCAATCATCACTGGATTGCCCATTTGATCATATTTAATGACTAGGCACTCGTCCTGTTTCAGTTGCTTAGTCTCGATCAAAACAAGTTGACCACCCAAGTAAAATTGCGGTGAGCTATGTCGATTAAAGATGCGAAACATAATGTGAACCTCTAAACATCTAAGGAAACGTGCTTTTGATCACTCACACCACTGAAATCACCTCCAAGCCATCTCAGTTCCAACGGACATTCATGGCCTGAAGCGTCTTGTTAAAACATCAAACAGCAAATATGGTGAACTAATCATCACCCATGATTTTCTGACAGTTAGCTCTGCAATTGTGTTGAGTCAATACGCTCTCTTCTCCGAATAAAACGACTCAGGAGATTATTGAGAAACAAAATATTGATTCAGTCTTTGGTAAAACTGCCAACCCAAAATCATGTTGAGCAAAATTAGAAATTTAGATTTTTCAGCTCCTGGATCAGCAAAAAGTGTGTCTATTAATTTTGAAAAGGAGAATCTTATTTGACTGTCATCCTGCCCTTACTCATGCATAAGCATTGAGTCAAGAGCAAACAAGCAAACTTCAAGTTCTCTTGATATAACCCATGGTATGTAATTTCAATAATCTGTCAACAAAAACCTGAGAAAAGAATAAAATATGTATTATTGAACGACATTTATTTTAATTGTTTTCAAATAATTTATTTTATGTCTTTTTTAAAGACGAATAAAATAATTATGCTTTTGGCGATGTTCTAAAAATATTAGATTGAATCAATTAAAATTGACACAATTAAGTTAGTAGCTTATTATCTTACTGACAACTTATATAAGGTGCTAAATATGATTCATACTTAATTAATGACAATTATCGTTAATATTATGTCCATTAAGCAGACAAATTCTGAATGTCATTTGTGAGTCCTGTCGATAATTGCCTGACGAATAATAGTATAGAAAATCTCTATGTCTAATTCTAAGACACTAAAGAATCTCCAAGCCTATGAAGCGCGCTACCAGAGTCAGCGCGCTAGTATTTGGCAAGCGTTTAACGAACAGTTAAACCGTCTTCAGCATCAGTATGGTGTGACGGTAACTGAGTTAGCCGAAGGGTTAGGTATCAGTCGTCAAAAGTTTTATGACTTTAGGGCTACCCCTGAAAAGGGGCTAGCCATTGATCGCATAGCAGTGATCGTTCTCTGGGAATATTTGAGCGATCCAAACACGTTAGCGACTAGAAGGATTTCAGTAGATACTCGCAGGCTTAGAGAACAGCTTCAACAGGAAGGGCCTAATCCATTACTGACATCTGCCGGTTTTTTGCCCTTGCCCAGCGATACAGCCTCAGACGAAAGCACACGGTCTGAAACCAAGCGTGAGTCTGGTCTTAAGCGAGTTGAGGCGAGGCTCACTAGCCCATGGATTGAAGATGGGTTGCGACAGGCTCATATTATCGACACCATTTTAGATGTGGTGAAAGAACAAGGACGGGTGGACAAAGCCCTTCATACGGAGCCGATCAGTGCAGCAAAAGCCCTTAACTGGTTAAGCGAAGATCCTTTGAATATTGATAGCCCAACTATCATCCACACCTATCAGCAAAAAATCCGTAGCCTCGTTCGATTAGGGAAAAGTCAGTTTGTTGGGGTTGAGCTATTTGAGCTTTATCAAAACATTCTGGAGTATGAGTCTATCGATAGCTACTCAGGTTCAGGAGTCTGCATTGTTGACTGCCAGTTTCCCATCCTCTCTGTGTCATTGCCAGCGTCAGTACAGGGAAAATTCAAAGATTTTAGACCCATCTATCAACAGGCAGAACTTGCCCTGCTGCAGTTGCTTTATGACCCCAAACAGTTTAACTTCAGCCAACTCAGCCCAGAAGAATTGTTTACTCCATTGGTTAGGGCCACGATCAAAGCTCGGTTTGATGGTGAGAAAAACCCTACCATCTGGCGGTACAGCTCAACGGGAACCCATTTTGAGAATATGCTGTCTGCGATTAAATTTGGTCTGGGTAGCTCGCTAGATATGACTGGATTTTCAATCCAGGCAACGGGCATCACACCGAAAAGCCTGGCACGAGTTTCGATTGGTTTAGCTGAGCGCGACGATGCTGGAAAAATCAGTCGAGTCTATCAAGGATGGTGGGTCGACCTTAATGCAATCATAGCCGTCTTGGTGGCAACCGTCATCGCGACCAAAGACTGGCTGTCTGACTATAGTGCAGATGTATCTAAATATTTTGCCATTTGCCATCAGCTAGGAGAAATTGATAATACTCTTTATCTAGTTCGAGAGACTGTGCAAGAGTACTTTTTTCGGAATGCCGGTGGGTATTTTGAGAATACGTCAGGGCTAGATGATGATGCGGTGTTTGACACTATAGACGCTCAGCTAACAAATATCAGCCAAGCTCTCTCATCTCAACAGTCTCAGCCCTATTATCAAGCTCAACATCGGGCGTTAGAAAACAGACAGGTTAAAACCAAGTTAACCCGCATGCGCTTGGCTTTGAAAAATTCGGATGTTGGCAAAGCAACCCAGATTGTTGATGAAGCCAAGAGTTTTCTCTCTCAATATGAGCAAAATAGTATTTCTACTGAAGGTAATCCATCAAAGAGAAATGCTTATTATCACATTCTGTTCTTACAAGCATCTGAGTGTGTCATGTTATATAACTTTTACTCAGGCGACAGAGAGTTTTTGACTGGTAAATTGTGGCGACATCGGCCTCGGTATCAGCTTGAAGAGAACCTAAAGAAGTTAGGGAAGTACATCAAAGCTATTGGCTTGTTGAACTTCGACGTGTTTTCCTGTGCATCACACATGTTTGGCACTATCGGTCTTTTAGAGCTGTATATGGCCCAGGAGAAAGATGTGCTTGAGTTGCAAACGGCTGCAGAACATTTGCTGTGGGCGGCTCATTATTCCCAGCGCATTGGTTATATCAGACGAGCTACCTACTGGTTTACCCATGCTAGTCGGGTATATTGCCGCTTAGGCAATCTCGATAAATCTGAACAGCTTTCTGAAATTGCTTCAGTCATGGCAGATTCGGTGCACCAAAGTCATCAAGAGGAGCTGAAGTACGACTTTATGTTTAAAGCACTGATTACGGCTATCAATCATCTCGCTGAGGGAGAACGCTTACTGGTCAAAGAAGAACCTGGTTCTGCATGTCTATCTTTTCTAAAAGCCTTAAAGTTGTTCACAGATACTCACTTTACCGATCGGCTTACGGCAGATGCTCTCTATGGTTTATATCGAGCCTCGCGCAACATTTCAGGTAATGTAGGTGATGCGTTCAACGCACTGAGTGATGATACTCACTTAAATTCGGGTATGGGTGCTGTACTCAAAAATATTATTGATTGTCTACAACAGATTGATCCCAACAGCTCCTGGTTGGACTCTTCTTCTAGTTTTAAAGAGTTAGCCAAGAGTATCTGGCACCATTGGTTAGACGTTGGTCACGCAAGAGCAGCGTCTCATCCGATTGAAGAAGCCATTGAATTCGATCAGTTTCTTAGTGTTGTTAATCTTTCTTGACCTAAGGAGGCAAAGCCTATAACAAATGGCTTTGTCGATAACTGCAACCATTTTTAATCGATTAGAGAATGCATCATGTCTTATAGCAGCCCAGTCCAATGTGTAGAACCGTCCTTCTCTGAAAAGGTAAAAAATGAGGGATTAGACAAAATACGTGACGGTTCACAATCTCACCTACTATCTTCATCCACTAAGACCGAGCCAGTATCCATTTCAAGAAAGACAGTTGCTCGAGGTGGAGAGGCAACAATAACTGTCATGTCGCACTTATTAGAGCAGGCAGCAAGACGGATTAGCTGGGTTCACACGCCTCTGATAGTGGTCGGTAGCGGCATTCTGCAAAGACCATTACAAACCCAGTTAATTGAATTTGCCACTCGCTTGGAAATTCCGATCGCAAGTACACTTGCAGCCCAAGAAAGTATTTCAAACACTCATCCCCTATGGATTGGTCCGATTAGCTCACCTCAAATTTATAGTTGCTATGGATTTGATTGGGCCGATCTCGTAATTGTAGTGGGCTGCGATGCTGCAGAGTACGCCTCTGAATACTGGAATCCAGATGGGGATATTCCTATTTTGCACGTTGGTAGCTCATCTGCCGTAGAAAGCATCTACTATCAGCCCACTTTGGAGTTGGTCGGTAATATTTCCTATTTGTTAGCAGAGCTTTTAAGACGAAGCAACCGTCAGGGAAAGAGAGTTTCCTATCCCCTAGAACTGCGAGCACTTAATCAGAATGATACTTAGCCCTTGACTGTTGTCAGTTCCAGATTAACTGATAGAAAACTTACTGTCAGATTTTCTGACTACCAGCTTTCGTATCCATATGAATGATTTTTTCAGAAAGACACTGTTATGTACCAAATTGGTAAGGTCAAAGTCTATCTGCTTCCACTCCAGCAGTCTGATACTACCGAATCTTGTTTATTGTCCAAAGCAAATCACACTACTCTAATGGAAGTGCGAACAGGCAGCGTCGAGGATTTGGTTTTGCATCATCACCAGACTATTCAGTTGCTTGCTACTAAGGGAAGTCTGGTAGTAGTGATTCTACAAAACCAACGATATGACTATATTGTTTTGAGCGATCAGCGACCTGCCCTTGTTGATATTCCTCCCCGTACTCCATATGGCTTGATCAATCTCAATGATGTTTCATGCTTCTTGTTGTGCAATGGACAGCGTTATGCGCTAGCCCCGGAGCAGGATTATGATGTGTTGAAGCCTCCATTTTCTTACGACATTGCTCGCGTAATACAGCTGCTACAGGAAACCAACAATAGTCAAGGCTGTCGACCAATGTTGCGAGCTTTGTAATCACTGGAAGATTAGGAATCTAACAAAGAACCCACCAATAACTTTTGCAGCATCCACACAAGGCTAACGGCCAAGGAAGCGCTCCAGATGGTGGCGGCCAGGGTAAGCTTGCCGTTGAGCACACACAGACTGCCGCTGATCAACAGCGCGATCGCAACTCCCCCAGAAACCCGTACCAATATTTGTACTGCCTCAGTCAGTTTCCGTAACCGAGTCGCTATATCATCGGTGGATATCGGGGAAATCGCTGACTCTAACAAAGTGCGAAAACTGTCGTACTGCCTTGGGTCAATCTGGTAATAGGTCCCCAGGTCGGTATCTCGCAAGGTCGGATTAGACCGCAGACCAAACTGTTTGGCGGTTGCGATCGCAGCCCGCACCTGACGTTTGCTAGCGACCCCGCTGAATGTCTCAAACAACGACTCTCTGTAGACACCTGCCCTGGCCATTTCTAAAATTCGCTGGCTGAGTTCCACCTCATGGAGCGTGGCTGGGTTTTGAGTCACTGGCTTTTTCCAATTGCTAGCTAAGTAAATATGTACTATCTAAATTATGGTTGATCCCTATCTCTGCGTCAATCATTAAAAACCCCGTAGGAGCTTTCCATGGAACGCTCCTACGGGGTTTATCGATTCGGATAATGGATGGGGCTACATCATACCGGGCATGCCCATGCCGCCCATACCACCCATGCCGCCCATACCACCCATGCCGCCCATGCCACCCATGTCGCCACCGGGAGCCGCTTCAGGCTCAGGCTTCTCAACCACCAGTGCTTCGGTGGTCAACACCATACCAGCCACAGATGCAGCATCCTGTAGGGCAGAACGAACCACTTTAGCTGGGTCTACAATACCGCTGGCCATCAGGTCTTCATAGTCGCCGGTCAACGCGTTATAGCCTTCATTAAAGGTTAAAGAACGGACCTTCTCGACCACTACGCTACCTTCATCACCGGCATAGTCAGCAATCTGACGCAGAGGGGCGTCTACCGCACGCATCACAATATCGACACCGGTTTGCTCCTCAGGGCTGAGGCTAGTCTTGACAGACTCTAGCTTCTTAGCCAAGTGCAGTAGTGTGATCCCACCACCGGGCACAATGCCCTCGTCTACAGCGGCTTTAGTCGCGCTTAGGGCATCTTCGATGCGAAGCTTACGATCCTTGAGTTCGGTTTCAGTGGCTGCACCGACTTTGATGACGGCTACACCACCCGCCAACTTGGCCAGACGCTCAGACAGCTTCTCTTAGTCATAGTCAGAGTCAGTCTCACTGAGCTGACGACGAATTTGACCAATGCGCTCATCAATATCGCCTTTGTTGCCACTCTCAGACACGATGGTAGTCGTATCCTTAGTGATTGTGATCTTGTCAGCCGTGCCCAGCATTTCGAAGGTGGCCATCTCCAGGCTGAGACCCACTTCTTCAGAAATTACCTGACCGCCTGTGAGAACGGCAATATCTTGGAGCATGGCCTTACGGCGATCGCCAAAACCAGGAGCCTTAACAGCAGCTACATTTAGAACACCGCGGGCTTTGTTAACGACCAGCGTTGCCAGCGCTTCGCCGTCTACATCCTCAGCAATAATGACGAGGGGCTTACCAGCACGGGCAATATTTTCTAGCACACCTACTAGATCCTGCATGGAGCTGATCTTCTTGTCGGTGATTAAAACTAGCGCACCTTCAAGGTCGGCAATCATCCGCTCTTGATCGGTAACGAAATAGGGAGAAATATAGCCCCGATCAATCTGCATCCCTTCTACAACATCAAGTTCTGTGTTTAAGGACTTAGATTCTTCGACCGTAATTACACCATCTTTGGTGACTTTATCCATGGCTTCAGCAATCATGCTGCCAATGGCTTCATCGCTACCAGCCGATACCGTGGCTACCTGAGCAATTTCCTTGCCTTCTACAGGTTTAGCGACCGCTGCAATTTCGTCTACCAGCTTGGCAACTGCTTTTTCAATACCGCGACGCAGACTGACAGGGTTAGCGCCAGCGGCTACGTTTTTTAGGCCTTCACGGATAATTGCTTGAGCCAATACAGTTGCTGTAGTGGTGCCATCACCCGCCAAATCCTTAGTTTTAGAAGCAACTTCTTGGATTAGCCGTGCCCCAGTATTTTCATAGGGGGCAGACAGCTCAATTTCTTTGGCAATGGTGATCCCATCGTTAACGATCTGAGGTGCGCCGAATTTCTTTTCAAGAACAACATTACGACCCTTTGGACCCAGGGTAATCTTGACCGCATCGGCCAGGGCGTTGACGCCTTGTTCTAAAGCCTGGCGGGACTTTTCATCAAATAGTACCAGTTTCGCCATAGTTAGCTCGTTTAGCTCTGCAATGAAAGACCTTAGCACTCTCTGAGTCAGAGTGCTAATTAAGCGTATATCACGACACGGGGTTGCTTAATTCGGGATAACCGATCCTTATGGTGAACGGGTCACTACAGCAGCTATGGCTAGATGCTTAAGTCACCTCAACCAAATGATCCCGCTGAGTGTCCATATTGATGGGTATCAATGTCTGTTGAGTTTATTCAATCCTCTTTTAGAAAAGGATTGAAATATGTCGCTAGATTATTAGCAAAAAAGACAGTCTCTTTTGGCCTATCTTGTGCGGCGTCTACATTGTCAGCACAGGCCCCATTCTAGAATCTATGACATGCGTGATTATTTTTACATTAATCACGTAGTTGATATTGGCTGCACCTAGGGAAAGCTGATGGCAATGTTGTCTTGTTTGTCCGGGTTTCTACCGGTTGTCTCAGCCCAATTTATAAACTGTCAACTCAAGACATCACGAGGAGGGGCAATGCTTACAGACTTTTTTCAGAGACCTGCGAATATCCGGAAAACTAAAGGACACATGCGTATCTTGCATCAGTTTGCAAAAAATGTCTTGTTCGTAACACACAAAGTCGAATCCATCTCTTAGCATTTATGAGGGTTGAAATTCAGCCGCAATTTCTTTTTATTTAATAGTCTTCGGTCTTTATTGGACCTTTAGAAAACTTTTGTCAGGGGTATTATTCGCTTTACCTAGTCGCAACGTTAATTGCTTACTGTTGAGGAGACCCCTAGAGCACTCCTCAAACTCTTAATAAATATCTAATTGTTACAGTTATCGCTTCTAACAATTTGTTTTCCTGAAAAACTAAGTCTTTCTACTTAACTCATGTCTTCTGCCACTGCATTTCTGAAGAATCGTGTTTTTCCCGGTATTAAGTTCCAGTTAAAACCACTACAGTCCCTTAGATTCTGGATTGATGCTTTAGAGGTTAAAAATCCTAAGCGAGCCCGTTTAATTGCTCGATTAGTACCTGCTCAATGTCCATTTGAGCGTGATGTTGTGCTGTTTGGTCGCACCGTGGCTCATATCCCACCCATGTGTAAGCTCAACCCTCTATATGACGAGGTTGTAGGTCTACGTTTTCGTGCTCTTTGCTTTTTAGCCGATGAGTGCGGCGAAGATATTTCGGCGTTGATTTAGGTTTGATTTATATGGGTTTGATCGACGTAGGGACGTTCTATAGAATGTCCCTACGTCGATCTTTAAATTGTCTGACCCACTTCTTTTAGCAGCGTCATTGGCCCAATTTGTTTGAGCTGGTCCATTTGTTCTTGGTTTTTGACCAGTAGCGAGCCGGCAAACCCTAAGGAATTGACGGAAATACCGAGATAATCGTCTTGACGCCGTGGAACTACCATCAACCAGTCGCATGTGCCCAGCAGATTGTAGGCATCGCGCTGAGTCCCTACCCAGTTTCCGGTCGGGTCATCAATGTTGAGACTGTGCAAGAGCCGTCGATAGTGTTGAAGCCATTGCTCGGGTCCATCATTTGAGCTGAGTTGGGCAATGCGATGGGCATAGGGAAGCTGAGGGGATTGGCCAATACCACCAACAAAGTTGGCAGCGCGAACGGCGATTTCGATGGGTAAATCCATTGATTGTTGAGGCACTAGCTGGAGATGTTTATGGGGTTGGCTAGCTCCAGCGGCCGGACCTCCGTTGTAAAAAAATAAACCTGCAACTTCTTTGATACAGCGGCAGAGGGCTGCAATATCAGCTAGATGTTACCAGTCAATCTGAGATTCAAATGCTCGGGTGACAATTAAAAAGTGATGATCAACAACATTAAATTTATTGAGTAGACAGACATGGGTATCGGAGATGTCTGTGACGTAAAGGTTGGGATCGTAGGGTAAAAAAGGATTTGTCTTTTTCTTAGCCTGAATTTTACCAGCCTGAGCTTTGCGGTTTAGGTTGGTCAAAATTCGTACAATAAAGTCGACACCCCCATCGGCGACAATTTCATACTGGGTGGCGATGGGTTTGAGAGCTGCAGTGGCTAACCCATGGCGGGTCTGGGTTTGGAGCTTAGACCACAGAGTACTGGACTGCCAGGGTTTGCGGGGGGCTGTGCGATCGCACATATGTCTATCCTGATAAACCGCTACTGCTATGCAGTTTTAGCATAGTGCCAGGCTCAGTATTGGGTGGGCACCGGCAAGCTGTAGAGAAAGTTAAATCACTAAGAATGATTCTATAGGTATGCCTATATCCCTTAAAAACAGACTTAGCCGTCTTTTCAGCTTCAACACCTGAATTATTGATGTGCTCTACAATTGACTAGATCTCAATTGCTAATTTTTACTTAGTTTATGGGCAGAAACCCATTTGAAGTACTTAAATTCCGCACCCATGTGCTGATTGCCTTTATCGTTAGCAACTTACTGGTAGGTGTAGTCTATGGTGTCTTGGACTATCAGCAGATGCTACCCTGGCCTCTGCATGACAAGCTATGGATACCCGTGCAGTTTATGCTGATTTTTGGCCTCGTGTGCGGGGTTCTGCTCACTGCCGGACACCGGGCTGGGTTACGTTTAACTCGCTTATTTGGGCCGCCGCCTCGGTTTCCGTGGGCCTATGGAATATTGCTGATTTCCAGCATGTTAATTTTCTCGTTTAGCAGCTTTTTGTTGCTGTTCTATCCGGTTTCCCTGTTTGCACCTGGATTTGTTGAAGAACGGTTAACGGAGCAACTGCTAAGTGTTGATACGGTCGCACCTGAGCTATATCGGTATCTAATGCTGTTTGTAGTACTTGTATTTGCCCCCGTTGCCGAAGAATTTGTATTTCGCGGTGTCTTACTGCAGCGTTGGGCAGTTCGGTGGAATTTACCCGTAGGAATTATTTTATCGTCGCTGTTGTTTGGCCTGTTACACATCAATAACCCTTTGGGGTTGACGATGTTTGGTGTGATTATGGCCCTTTTGTATGTGCGTACGCGCAGTTTGTGGGTGCCGATTATTGCTCACGCCCTCAACAATGTTATCTCTGTGCTGCCAGAACTGTTGGCGTCAAGCCCGCAATCTTTTGATATTGGAGATTTTCAACAGACTTGGTGGGTGGGGTTGATTGGTTTATGTTTAGCCGCACCGACGCTGGCTCATTTTATCTATAACAACTGGCCTAAAAAGACAACTCGGCCCCCTTATTTTTGGGAATAAAAAATCCCTACGAGGATTTTTGTCGAAATCTCTCCTTAGCTGTCTTAAATGCTTCTTGCATGACAGCTTGAATTCTCTCAGGGTCAGGTTTTTTGCCCCCCATAAGATCGCCAAAATACACACAGGCCCCTTCCCCTAAAGCCCAGGTATAGGCCGCTGCCCAAGACGCGGCTACTACACTGCCAAAACCGGGCACCAGCTTAATTAATTCTCGTCCAATGGCCTGGGCTAAAAAGCCTCCGGCAATAGTGCTGGCAACACCGCCTGCTTGAGAAAAGCTCAGGCGCTGTCCATAGAGCTGCCCTAACGCAACAATCATAGAAACTTGCAGAGCTGTGATCGCTGGCATGGTTGCAAATGGCAGGGGCACAGCGGCCAGAGTCGCTGCAATGACAGCAAAAGCTGAAATGTAGCGACGTGCCACATCTCGATAGATTGACCCCAGCTGGATCGTGGCCTCATCGGCTTGGTCTAGTAGCTGATAGATCGCCCTAGATTCAGCCTCGGGGAGCTGTTCAGACAGTACAGATAGCAGTGCATCTAACCCATAAAAGACAGGCTGATAGCCGTCTTCTTCAAGGGTAAAGTCAATCATGACAGCGCTAAGACCATCAAAGCTACGTTTGAGTTCGTTAAAGGCCCGCTGCACCGCCATATAGTCAGGGGGATATGTGGAATGTTCAGCGCCAGCCGGGTAAAGCTCATGGATACAGGTAACAACCAGCACCACTGGAATGGTCGGATGCTGTGTGCTCAAACTGTTTAAAACCTGGTGCAGACTGTCCGTTGCAAAATCATTTATTTTAACGGTGACCAGCAATATTCTTGCGCCCCTTGCCTTGTGTGCGAGATCATCCTGGAGTTCTTGCACAATGGTTTGCACATCGCGGTCCACATCCCCTAGACCCACGGTGTCAGTAAACAGCAACAGCGGCAGCTCTTCTGACGGGTAAGCATAGCGCTGGGTGTGTTGAGTGTGGGGTCGAAATCCCTGGCCAATAATAGTTGCCGAGACCCCCGTTAACCCTCGTACTACCGAACTTTTACCCGACTGGGGTTTACCGATCAGCCAGGCTTCGGTGGTAGGGAGCTCTGCTCTAATTTTTTAAGATGCTGGCAACTTCAGTATCATCCACCACAAACCATTTCAAGATACGTTGGCTGACCTGGTCTAAAGGTAAACCTGACTTAATGGCTTGCCACTTTGGCAGCTGTGGCAACCGACGGGGTTGGTTATTTGAGGTGGATGCTGCCATCATGTCTCCTCACGTGGAGCTTTCAGCCTTATTTTAACCAGCGAGTTGGGGTTTTTATGGAAATCCCCACCCAGATTAGGTGCTGATTGCACTACCTATATCCAGTGTTGATCGCTGGATGAACCGAATCATTGCTCCCTCACCGCTGAGGTGATCTCAAGAATCCACCACACACATTTATTTTGCAATGTGTCGAATTTGATAAATAACTACACTATCGTTTGATAAACTTAAATGAAATGGTGCCATAAGAGTTTATACCTATGCCAACAACCACTGAAGAAGGCGGACGCCTAAATAACTTTGCCTCTGAACCTAAAATGTACGAGGCTGAGCCCCCATCTGCTAGTGAAAATCGCAACTACATTGTCCTTGGTGCGTTGGGTGCTGCCCTTGTCGTTGGTCTAATTGCGCTAACAACTGTAATTTCTTAGATGTATATGGGGTGGTGTTTACAGGGTGATTGATTTACCCCTTGCACTCCACAGTTGTTTCTAGAATGAGCAATACGGTTCGGACAGACCTGCTTGGCGGGTCTGTTTATTTTTGTGCTTAGGCTCTAGAGTTGGCGCTACCATCAGGTGCATACATCAGCAGATGCGCTATGGTCCCGATTTGGATTAACGGCCCAACACGGAGTGGTAAAACTCAACACCTGATAGATTGGCTGCTGGCGCAAACGACTGCGATTGAACGGCCATTGCTAGTATTTGCAGCCAATGGTGACAATCGTATGGTGCTGGCCCAGCGGTTGACTGCTACAGTCCAAGACCGGGTGCCCTACACGACCACTACACCTGCAGGCTTTATTCAGAGCGAGGTGATACTTTATTGGCCGTTGCTGATCGAATCTCTTTCCCTTAGAGCACAGTTTCCCCTCAAGCTACGACCTGAAAACGAGCAGTTATTGGCTCTGCAGCTGTGGGAGCCGCTACTGGCAAATGGTCTACAGGTGGAGGGCTGGCAAGACTCGCAAACGGTTAGACGTGCCTTGGACCTATGGCAACTAGCGGCCTCAGCAGGAATCCCCGCTGAGGCAATTACCCAGCGGCTACAGCAAGGGATGATGCCAAATTTGCTCCCATCTGATAGTTGGCTGGCGATTGGGGATGCATTGCTGCAGTGGCGGGCCTGGTGTTTGGAACGGGGACTGTTGACCTACGGTTTGATGACGGAGCTGTACTGGCGTTCGTTACTGCCGCTACCTCAGTACCAGACTCAGCTGTTAGAGCGGTTTGCAGGCACAGCGGCAGATGATATAGATGAATATAGTGCGATCGCAATCCCTCTATTCCAAATCTTTAAAGCAGCCGGTTGTCCCCAGAGCTTTACCTACTCCCCAAGCGGACAGGTGCGGCTGGGAGTGGGGGCTGATCCAGCCGCCACCTTAACCCTGGCCTCAGACTGCGAAATTATTCAGCTGAACCAGCCCAGTACCGATAGCCTGGGCTATTCCATGTCCGATTATGTTGTGCAGTGGGTGCAAGATCCTTTATCCTTACCAGAACTGCCAGAGCCGGTGCAGCTGATTACGGCCACCACCCGAGGCAAAATGCTGCGGCAGACTGCCGAATTAATCGCTGATGCCGTTCATCGCGAGGTCGTGGCCCCAGCAGACATTGCCGTCATTGGACCTGGTTTAGCCGCCATTGCCCGCTACAGCCTGATCGAAATTCTGAGCAAACAAGGGATTGGTATTGCCTCACTCAAAGATCAGCGTCCGTTGATCAGCTCACCCTTTGTGCGAGCATTGCTTACTCTGCTAGCGCTGATTTATCCACGTCTGGGTCGACTGGTCGACCGAGATGCCGTGGCCGAAATGCTAGTGGTGCTTAGCCAAACCCCAGAAACCGAGGCCAGCTTACCCTGGTTTGACCTCACACGCATTGACCCGGTGCGCGCAGAGCTAATAGCTGACCATTGCTTTGTGCCCGATATTGAGCACCCTCGGCTGCTGCCGGTAGAAAATTTCCCACGATGGGACCGGTTAGGATATCAGGCCACGGCTGCCTACAATCGAGTTTTAGACTGGCTGAGCGAACAAAAGAAACAACAGCAGCAGCGCTACCCGGCAAACCCAGTGATTATGCTTGACCGCGCGGTCCAAGACTTTTTATGGCGCGGTAACTATTTACCCAGCGATCAGCTCTCTGCTCTGCGAGAGCTAATGGAAACAGCCCAGTATTTTTGGCATGTGGAGCAGCGATTGAACCTCTATGGAGGGATGCCAGGAGAAAACTCTCTGAGCGATGTGGGTCGATTTATTCGTCTGCTGCAGCGCGGTACGGTGTCGGCTAATCCTTATCCGGCCAGGTCTTTAGATGGCGAACCTCAAGGCGTAACCCTGGCCACCGTGTTTCAGTATCGGGCCCAGCGGCTCACCCACCGCTGGCAGTTTTGGCTTGATGCTGGGTCCCCTCGCTGGCTGACCGGACGCGATGAACTGTTTGGTGCCGAGATCTTCTTAAGCGATTGGCCAGAACGACCGGTGACCGCTGCTGATACAGAAACAAAGCACGAGGCTCGGCTAGAGAGAATCTTGCGCGATTTATTAGGTCGAACCACCGAGAGACTTTACCTCTGTCACAGTGAGCTGGCTCTCAACGGTCAAGAACAGATGGGACCATTATTAGGTCTAGTTAGCGCCGTGGAACCCACAGTCTCTGACGCCCAGTCTCTGGCTGAACAGAGCCCCTAAGACGGCGGCTGGTGTCTCTGATGATCATTTACCAATCACGATAAAGTCTTTCGGCGTAGTCTAAAATTTCTTCGTTGGGCAGACGAATTTTACGTGTCTGTCGTGGGTAGCTCATTTCAATCGCTTCAGTATCCTGCTCAACAACCAGAGCAACACCTTTGAGGATGGCATTACTAAACGCTTTTAGCAAGCTGTATTTAAATTGAGCAAACACCAGAACAATGGTGCGAGTAACGTCCTTACTTTCTGGATACAGCAGATGCATCTGGATGAGTTTGCCAGTTGATAGTGACGTTTTCACAACTGTAGTCGAGGGAAACTCGTAGGCTAGCTGGATTTCATATTTTTTGGGCAATAACAATAACGCTGGGTTACTCGCCAGCTCTTTCCAAGAATTATCAGCACGGTTGAGTCCTTGAATCACATCTGCATGGTAGCCATCTTTCTCAAAGAGAGAAACGTAGTTGTCTTTAATACGTAAAACATCTCGGTGAGTTCCGTTTTGGTGATTGTAATCATAGTTAATCAAAACGTTGCTGAGAAAATCTCCCTGGATAGCTTGGGAAACAGCAACCCCTACAAATTCATAGTCTGAGATCAGCTGTTGATGGAGATCAGGTATGGGCAACCTCGATTCATGGCCACCGTAGGTCCAGATAAAATCACCCGTTACGATCAGCTCTAAGGAATTGATTAAAGGCCGTCCTTCAGGTTTGCCATCGCGACAACGCTGACCGTGCTCGTTAAATGTCAGGGTATGAAATGGGCAGACGATCACATTGTGGTCTGGACAAATCCATCCATTGGAGAGAGGAGCCTGTTGATGAGGACAGACATTGCTGAGGGCTTTAATTTTGCCCTGGGGAGTTTGCCACAAAACATAATCTTGATGGTTGAGCGTAAGCTTATATGGCTGATTGATGCCTAGCATAGACCGATGGGCGATGAGCCAGGGTGCACCAGGTAAAACAGGATTCATAGACACATAAACTCAAATAAATCGATCACATTGCGTTGTTATGTGATGCCAACGTTTGCCCCTCTCAGGATATCGCGGCACTGGGCAAGTTTCTGATCTACAGTACAAAAGTAGTTGCGTGAGCCATCCATGAATCCAAGCGCAAACCAGAAAAAAGTGATCGTCGTTGGGGCAGGCTGGGCCGGACTCGGTGCCACCTATCACCTGGTCAAGCAGGGGTACGATGTCACATTGCTAGAGGCCGGCCCACAGCCTGGTGGTTTAGTTGCCGGTTGGAAAACACCGGGCGGACGCTCTGTAGAGGCTGGTATTCATGGGTTTTGGTATCCCTACAACAATATTTTCTCCCTGGTGGATGATCTGGGTATTCAGCCGTTTACGCCCTACACCCGTTCGTCTCAGTACTCCCCTGCTGGTTTGGAAGTGGAGTCGCCCCTGTTTCAAGCGATGCCCTATCTGCCCAGCCCCATGGGCACCTTTGTCTACACCCAATTTAAGCGACTACCCCTGGCAGACCGGCTATCGGCCCTGCCGTTGCTGTATGCGGTGATTGACTTTGATAACTCCGATGATGCCTGGAAACGCTACGACGGCATGACCGCTCGGGAGCTATTCAAGCAATATGGCGTTTCGGAACGTCTGTACAAAGAGTCCTTTGAACCCATGCTGTTGGTCGGGCTATTTGCCCCTGGTGAGCAGTGCTCGGCTGCAGCGGCCATAGGTATGCTGTACTACTTTATTTTGGCCCACCAGCCTGACTTTGATGTGCGCTGGTGTCGGGGTACGGTGGGTGAGATGATCTTTCGACCCTGGGTAGAGCAGATTGAAGCTCTGGGTGGCAAGGTGCTGGCTAACAAACGAGTTAGCGACATACATGTAGAGAGTAATCGGGTTACTGGGGTTACCTGTACTGGCATCACCGGCGATGAGAGATTTGAGGCAGATGCAGTTATCTTCTCTGTCGGCATTACGGGAATGAAAAAGATTGTTGCCGGTAGTGAAGCCCTACGAAACCGGTCTGAGTTTAGAGATTTGCAGAATTTAGGCGGCATCGATGTGCTAGCCACCCGGCTGTGGTTTGACCGCAAAATTGAGGTGCCGCTACCATCCAATGCCTGTTTTGGCTTTCATCAGACCACGGGCTGGACGTTTTTTGATTTGAACTCGCTGCAAGACGAGTACAAAAATGAGCCGGGCAGCGTGATTGAGGTGGACTATTACCATGCCAATCAGCTGCTGCCCCTAAGCGATGAACAGATTGTTGACTTAACGCAAAAAGACTTAGCGGGCTGTATTCCAGAGTTTGCTGATGCCCAGGTAGTCGATCAAGCAGTGGTGAGAATATCCCAGGGAGTTAGTCACTTTGCCCCCGGTAGCTATCAATATCTCTTGCCAGGTACAACCAGCTTAAGCAATGTGTTTATGAGCGGCGATTGGATTGTTACACGTCACGGCTCGTGGTCTCAAGAGAAAGCCTATGTGACTGGGCTAGAGGCTGCAAACCGAGTAATCGACTTGCTAGGAACTGGTACAGCGGCAGAGGTGATTCCTATCGTGCCGGATGAACCTCATATTCAGGCAGCTCGAATGCTCAATAAGACAGTGCAGCAGGTAGTAAATCAGGTGGTGCCACAGCTGCGGTCCTATTGATTTTATGCCTGAATTTATATCTGAATGTTAGGCTGTGGGTAGCTGATTAGCGGCCTTTTGAGATGCGCTCACCTTTCCCTGGTATAGACCCCTACCTGGAAAACTTGGTACTGTGATCTAATGTCCACGGACGAATGATTGTGGCGGTCGCCGATGCCTTGAGCCCACTGCTGCTACCAAAATATCAGCCGATTATTGAAGAAGCCGTTTATCGCACCAGTGACTCTAGCTCAGTCATGGTTGGTGTACCAGACGTAACTATTCAAAAAACAGGTCAGGAAACCCAACCAGCTAATTTAGTAGCGGTTGCAGAACCCTATACCTCGCCCGTTGTGGTAGAGATTCCGGTACCTGTCACGTTTCGTCAGCGCTTTATTGAGATTCGAAATACGGCGAATCAAGAAGTGGTGACAGTAATTGAGGTGCTATCTCCCGTTAATAAACGGGGTGACGGACGGTTACGATATCTCCAAAAGCGAGAGCGCGTCTTAGAAAGTCAGGCCAATTTAGTCGAGGTAGATTTATTGCACAAAGGTGAACCAATGCCCACCGTTCAGGGCAATGTTGTGAGCCACTATCGGTTTTTGGTAAGTCCTGTTGAGCAGCGCCCCCAGGCATTACTTTATCCTGTTAATCTGCCACAATCTCTACCTAAGGTGACGATTCCTCTACGCAAAGGTGACGATGAACCTGTTGTTGATTTTCAACTGTTGTTGGAGCAAGTATATCGCCTGTCCGGGTATGGGTATTCCATTGACTATAGTCAGCCACCAAAACCAGGTTGGAGCCAGCCAGAGTCAGAGTGGATAGCTAACTGTGTAAAACAACAGACCAGCCCATAACAGTTTGGCTAACCTGGATGTTTCCAAACCGTGTTCCAGCCCTTGCCACCGATCTCTAACCCGGCTTGTTGGCTTTGAGCACTGAGCAGGAGCTGCGATCGCACCCCTTTTTTCCAAAGATTGACCCGTATCTCTCCTTGGGTTGTATCCCGACATAAAAACTCCAGCCCTGTTGCAGTGGGCACCCTGATGTCTATGCCTGGTGCAGCCGTCTGCCCGATAATCTCGACTGCGTAGTCTTGTTGCTCGGCCCACACCCACCAGTCACCCCAGGGTGATACCTGCCAAGAGACTCTTCCATTCCAGGGGACAAATTCATAAAATCTGCCCTGATGGTGAATGCCCACCAGGCCAACAGATTCTTGCTGCCCCAGCACTTGCCGAATACCGCCACCGCAGGTAAGGGTTAGGTCTGGCTCCTTGTCAAAGGCATTGCACTGAATCCAGAACCATTTTTGAGGGAAGGCACCGCCCCAGTTTTTTTCAGCGTAAGCAGGAACCTGCTTAAAATCAAACCTGCAGATGTTATTTCCAGACGCATCTAGCTGTTTAAACCAGCCTGTTGCCCAACCGTGGGCCATCAGGATTTGCCAGCCGGGTTCAAAAATCTGAAACTGAGACAGCCAGCCTGCTGTGGACTGTGGTTGATGGGGTGGCCCCCAGCTATAGATAGGGGCTACGGTGTAATGCCAGCTAACGGTTTGATTAGTAGATGGGTCCCAAAATGTCCCTTCATGCAAAGTCGCGGTAACCCGATAGTGTTCAGCACTGCTGCGGCTGTGCCCGTGCCCCAGCGTATGTTTCCAAGCCCAAAACCGTGATATATCCGGTAAAGCCCGGCAAAAATACTGTTCATCAGGTCCCAAAATCTGCACTGCGCCACCGCTGGCAGGTGTTTGGCCAGCCGGGTCCTGGAGTGAATACATAAAGGCAATGGTTTGATTTCCCTGATCAGGGGGCAGCGTCAGCCGATAATACCAACCTTCAAAAAATGGCTGCTGGTTGCCTTTCCAGTGATAGCCGCTGTGGGGTGTTGGTTGGGGCATAGTCAGGGTTCTCAACTAGCGCACCTGCATATTGTTCATTTCCGCGATCTCAATAGCTTTATATAGCGCTAAAAAATTACCTTCACCAAAGCCCTGAACAGACTGGCGGCGTTCAATAAATTCGAAAAAAAAGTGATTATCCTTAAAGATAGGCTGCGAAAAAATTTGTAATAGTAGCGATTCTGGCTGTTTTGGTTGCCAATCGATTAAAATTTGCTGTTCTACAATCTGTTGCCACTCTTGGTACTCAATCGGGGCGGCAGGCCGCATTTGCAGCCGCTGTTGCAGCTGCTCATAATAGGTGAGCGGTACTGACAGCAGCGATAGTCCTTTTTGTCGCAATGTTTTGACTGTCGGCACAATGGGTGCGCTGTTTAGGGCAATGTGTTGAATGCCAGCACCCCGGTTGGCATCTAAAAAAGTCTGAATTTGTGAATTGGCCGAAGTGGGTTCATTGATGTTGAAATATAGCTGCCCAGCGGGCGAAAACAACACCTGACTGCTTAACCCAGACTGTTGGGTTTGAATATTAAAACTTTGTTGTTTTTGTAGCTCAAAGAGGTGCTGATAAAACCTGGCCGCAGGCTGAAGCTCTCCAGTGGGCACGTTGAGAACAATATGGTCAATGCTGGTTGATGAACCTTCCGATTTTTGTAAAGAATTTTTGTTGGGTTGACGCTCAATTAAAGTATGGCGCAGGCTGCCCCAGCCGCCGATGCTGGCCCAGGCTGAGAGAGGGGCGTTTGGGTCAATCAGCTGAGAGAGAACTGGGGAGAGGGTTGTTTGGACTTGAGTCGCTGTTTCTAGATGATCTAATGTTGCTGCAAGGTTGTCTACCTCAATGGCGACGTCAGCAACACCTGGCGGGTGGTTGCGCAGATAGTCAGCAACGACACTGCTAGATGTGCGGGGGGAGGACAGAACAAACAGGGTATCTCGGTAACGAAGGATTTCTATCGTTTGGTCGGCTAAGATGGCCTGTTTGACCCACGTCCATCCCAGATATTGCATAAACCAGTCTCGTTGGCGAGCTGCATCTTCAACAAAAAAATGGATGTGGTCAATTTTCATAAATGAGAACAGACGGAAGATGCGCGATCAGGTGATATGGAGAAATTGCGAGAAATTTACCCCCTGGTGCCTAGGGTAATGCGATTTCTTAAATCTGTGGGTTTCCTTAACAACAGGCTCGGAGGTCTTAATAAATTAAGAAATACCTCGATAAAAGCTGAAAACCGATTTACCCTTTCAGCAGTGCGACGATACCTTCAGCTAAAACCTGTAAATTTGTTCGTTGCTAGACAGCAGGAGCGCTGAGAGGTTTATTTGCTGTCGCCAACTAATTGAATGCGTCAATATTGTTTACCTTTGCTGCTATGACAACTCAAACGACTGACGCCGCTGCTCCAGCGTCTTTTACCAAGCGTATTCAGGTGTTTTATGATGAATCGTCTCGGTTGTGGGAGCAGGTGTGGGGTGAGCATATGCACCATGGCTACTATGGTGACCCGATAGACAGCCCCCAAGAAGCTCAGCGAGTTTTGATCGAAAAAATTTTAGAGTGGGGTGGGCGACCCCGGACACCACTGACACCGCAGTCAATTTTGGATGTGGGCTGTGGTATCGGTGGCAGCACCCTTTATTTGGCCAGTAAATATCGAGCAGTGGCCACAGGCATTACGCTGAGTCCGGTGCAAGCCAAGCGAGCGGCAGACCGAGCGGCCATGGCTGGCTTGAGTGAGCATGTGCAGTTTCAGGTGGCCGATGCCTTGGCCATGCCGTTTGCTGACAACAGCTTTGATTTGGTGTGGTCATTAGAAAGTGGTGAGCATATGCCCAATAAGGGACAGTTTTTGAGCGAATGTTGTCGGGTGCTTAAACCGGGCGGGCGGCTGATTGTGGCTACCTGGTGCCACCGTGACTCTAATCCGCCCCTAACGCTGCAAGAAAAAGACCACCTGGCTCAGCTCTACCGGCTTTACCATCTGCCCTATGTGATTTCTCTGTCAGACTATGAGACCTTGGCTCAGGCGCTGCCGCTCCAGACGTTAAAAACGGCTGATTGGTCTCGGGCAGTCGCTCCCTTTTGGGATGACGTGGTTAAGTCAGCTCTGAACCCTCAGGTGCTTTGGGGGATTTTGACAGCGGGTTGGAAAACCGTTGAAGGCGCGATGGCGATTCCGCTGATGATGTCTGGCTACAGCAGCGGGTTAATTCGCTATGGGTTGTTGACCGGTATTAAGCAAGGGTAGCGAAACCATGGTTACAAGAGCGAACAAAATGCAACCTCCAAACAGTTTTAAGATCTGGTTGAGGTCCCTGTGGAAAATTTCTCGCCCCCACACCATTGTCGGTACCACGCTGAGCGTCGGGGTGCTGGGGGTCATGGCGCTGGTGCTGTCAGATTTATCAGAAGAGAGACTGGCAGGTCTAGCTGTTGCCATTGTGGCGGCCCTGGTGCCAAGTCTTTGTGCCAATGTGTATATTGTTGGTCTCAATCAGCTGACGGATATCGCCATCGATCGCATTAATAAGCCTCAATTGCCCTTGGCATCGGGTGCATTTTCTGTAGCCATGGGTCGGAAAGTTGTTACGGTATTGGGCAGTTTAGCCATCATGCTTGCGGCGGTGCAGGGGCCAATTTTATTGGCAACGGTGGGGCTCAGCATGGCCATCGGCACGGTGTATTCTTTACCACCGCTGCGGCTAAAGCGATTTCCATATTGGGCCGCGCTGTGTATTTTTGGGGTGCGCGGTGTGGTTGTAAATCTGGGCTTTTTTACTCACTTTCGTTACTGGTTAAATTCCCAGACGTTGGCATGGACGGTCATTCCGCCAGAGGTGTGGGCACTGACGATGTTTGTGGTGGTGTTTTCGGTTGCGATCGCACTTTTTAAAGATATCCCTGATTTAGAAGGCGACCGTCAGTTTCAGGTGCGTACCCTGACCGTGCGACTTGGCCCCAGCATTGTATTTTGGCTATCGCTTGGGGTGCTCACCCTCTGCTACGGGTTGTTGATCGGGCTAACGTTGGCGGGCGCGCTACCGTCGGTGCAGCCAGCGTTTTTATTGGTAACCCACACTGGGCTACTGGGTCTAATGTGGTGGATGAGTCGTCGGGTTGACCTGCAAGAAAAAGCTCAGATCAAGCGTTTTTATCAATTTATCTGGCGTTTGTTTTATCTAGAGTATTTGCTGTTTCCCCTAGCCTGTGTGCTGGCCCAGTAGCGCTCACCGATGTCTGATGGAAATCCAGTCAGAACTTCACATGATCTTTATCAGTCTCTATCTGTAATGTCGAGACCCAGGGCGTATTTGTAGCTGAAGGTTTTGGAAAACTGACTATGAATACCATTATGCTGCTTGCGACTATTGAAATTTGCAACTTTATGGGTTGCAGCTGGTTGGAGAGTGCGATCGCATTCGTTCAAGAATGGGTGTCTAAAGTATCGGTTTAGCTGACTAGTGCCTTAGCATCT
>JBHJIV010000163.1:0-27603 GCA_050043105.1 Leptolyngbyaceae cyanobacterium
GCAATGCGATTGTAGCCCTGCGCGGCGATTTCAACTGGGGCAATCAGTGCGGGTATCCCTTCTTTTTGCAGATATGTCCCTAGTGTGGTCACGGGTTGTCGGTTAATAGGGGGGTCGCTTCCCATGATGTTCAGAACTCTAACGGCTCGTTACTGTAATAGCCCAGCCCCCACAAATTAAAATAGTCGACTGTGCAAGGGTATTAATAGGCACTTTGAGTTTGTTGTGTCGCCAGTCAACGTTAAAAATGTTTGCTCTGACGAACGTTTTTAACGTTGACTGGGTCAATTGAGTCCGGATTATTACAGATTTAATCAGGAAACAGTGAGGAATTAGGATCTTTTAGCTTTTTTCTCTCTGGAAGTGATTAACTGGTGTAGGGATGCAAAACTCAGTCTAGGCTTTCTGCTACTGCTGTCCTCTGCAGCGGGAATCCTCAGTATGCGATAGCGCTAGGTAATTGGGGAGCGGATGGCTAGCCCGGTTTCTAGAGAGCTGAGGGCCAGCGGCTAAGAAGTTCAGGGATGTCCCTTTCGATGGTGAGTGTTGATTTAAAGAAGATCGTTCTAAAGAAAGAATACTCCCTGATTCAGGACGTGATTAGTGCTACCGCTGCTCGCGTCAGTATTGAGACGGCTGATGGGCAACTGCTGTGGGGGGAAAGGGGGGATGATAGTTGTGATCGCTACCCAATTGCTATTGATGGTTACACGCTGGGCTGGGTAACGGGGGATGATCAAGCTCAGGTGATTGCTAAGCTGATTTCCCGACTCGCTTATCGAGAATCTGAAAGACGGTCGCTGGCACAAGAACTGCTGAGCAAGTATAAGGAAATTGCTCTGCTGTTTAACCTATCCGAGAAAATTATCGATAGCTCTGATATTCAAGAGGTGGCTTCTCTGGTGCTAGAAGAGGCTCGCGATCTGCTGAAGTCGAGCCACGGTGCGCTGCTGCTGTTGCAAGATATGTCACTGCTGGAGCCGGTTGCTAGCTTTGGCGTAGACCGGATGTTTGAAACGACGATTCACCTTGGTAGCGGCATTGTGGGCACCATCGTTAACTGTGGACGCGGTGAGATTGTTAACGATGTGGCAATGGATGAGCGGGAGCAGCTAGGACAGAGGGCTGCGCTCATCTGTGTTCCTCTTAAAAGTAAAGAATCTACGATTGGTGCGATCGCCCTGAGTCGATCCGTTACCAAACCCTACAGTGCTGAAGATTTAAAGCTTTTAACCACCATGGCGTTTCAAGTGGCTGGGGTGATCAATGCGCTGCTCCACGAACGTCAGCTTAAAGAAAGCCGTCAGAATGATCTAATTTTTCGACTCTCTAGCCAGATTCGCGAATCGCTAGAACTCAATATTATTCTGAACACAGCCGTCAGCGAAATCTATAGAACCCTGAATGTTGATCGGTGTTGCTTTCTTTGGGTTAAGGCAGACCCTAACTCAGTGGTGGATGCCACAGCCCAGAACTTTGGTGGTCTAGAGGTGGTTACTGAATTTAGACGCAGCCATCTGCCCCCCTTAATCGGGGACTATGCATCGACTGGCAGTCTGGCCCAGTGGTTTTGTCAGCAATCGTTGGTGCAAATCAGTGATGTTGATACGTTAAGTGATCAGGGCACCCGAGCATTTTTGCAAACCCATAATTTTGCTGCTCTGCTGGCAATTCCGATACAGACCCGCTCTAGACGCATTGGGGCAATTTGCTGCGGCACTATCCAGGAACCTAGAAACTGGAGTGATAGCGAAGTTGCTTTATTGCAGGCGGTGACCAATCAGTTAGCCATTGCCCTTGACCAGGCAGAGCTATACGAACAGAGCCGGTATGCCGCTCAGCTAGCTGAAGACCGAGCCCGGCAGCTGGAAACTACCCTAGAGAGATTAAAACAGACCCAGCTACAGCTGATCCAGAGTGAAAAAATGTCGGGTATTGGCCAGATGATGGCAGGTGTGGCCCATGAAATTAATAACCCTGTGACGTTTATCTATGGCAACCTGGAGTTTGTGCAGGAGTATGTGCACGATTTAGTCGATACGGTAAAGCTGTATCAGATGGAGTGTAAATCGCCATCTGCTGAGCTAAAGAAGGCAATTGACAATGTAGACCTGCCGTTTTTGCTGGAAGATTTGCCTGAGACCCTAAATAGTATGGCCGTTGGCACCGAGCGCATTCGTAATATCGTGCTGTCGCTCAAGAATTTTGCTCGTCCCGATCAAGCAAAGTCTAAATTAGTAGATATCCATGAGGGCATTGACAGTACTCTGTTGATTTTGCGTCATCGTCTCAAACCCTATGACAACTTTCCTGGGATTGAAGTTACTAAACACTATGGCGATTTGCCCCACGTCAGCTGTTATCCCAGTCAGTTAAATCAAGTTTTTATGAATCTTTTGGCCAATGCCATTGATGTGTTAGAAGCGCCACCGCTACCCCATTCGCCAACAATTACTATCTACACACGACAGATTGACCCCAATCGTATCCAAATTCGGTTTACTGATAATGGCCCAGGCATTATTGCAAAAATTCGAAATAAATTATTTGATCCGTTTTTTACCACTAAAGATGTAGGTAAAGGCACGGGCTTGGGGCTGTCCATTAGCTACCAAATTATTACCGAACGGCACAACGGTAGACTAAGCTGTCGATCTGAGCTGGGTCAGGGGACATCATTTGTGATTGAAATTCCAATTCGACAAGATGATCTTGAAGGATACGCTGATGGATGACCGGGCAATCGTGAGAACTCAAAAATGGTAGATGTTGTTCGGTATAGTTTCTAAACCAAACATTTCAGACTAAATCATTGTCTACGGGGTTTATTGACCTAGCAGCCAACTTTAAAAAATAACAAGATAAATTGTTTTCAGAAATGCGCCAGTCCGTATATCTAAGTGTCAACTATGGATAATGGGTTACAACCATCGAGCGATAAATTAACTGACATACCCCGTAAGCAGCAGCGTTTGCAGCATAAGGTTACGATCTTGGCGATCGCACTAGGCACCCTACCCGTACTGTTGACCGGTACCGCCGCCTATCTATTTGCCAGTCGCTCTATCGATCAGCAAATTCTTGATGAAAAACAACAGCACACGGCGATTCTGGGGAATAAATTAGACCAGTTTTTGGTCAGTCGACTACGGGAGGTTGAGTCCCTGGCGACCAGTCCAATATTTACTGAGCAGGCTTTGCGTAATACAGTATCACCTGATCAGAAACAGTCGGTTTTGACAGAATTTTCGGCCGCCCTTAAATATTTCGACAGCATTATCCTTTTTGATACTGCTGGTAATCCGCTGGTCCAAGCAACCGACGGAGAACTGTTTACGGGTAACTATGGCGATCTCAACTATTTTCAGGAGGCACTTCAAACGGGGCAGTCCACTATGAATGGCCCTGGTCTTTCCCCTAGCTCAGGGGTGTTGCGGGTGGAATTTGCCGTACCCGTTAAAGACATCACGACAGGAAATATTATTTACATGATTAGAGCCCGAGTGCCAGGGCGCTATATGAATGAGCTGTTTGAAAAAATTGGGAAACATAGACGACTCTGGCATTTACTCAATTCAGACGGCATGATTTTTGCCAGTGCCAAGCCAGAGTATCTGGCCCAACCTGTTGAAGAATACTATCCGAGGCTAACAGGGTTTACTCAAGATCAACAGCCCGTTGTTCAAGTATTTACCAACATCCAAAAAAACAATAAAAAACAGCTGGTTTCCTATGCCCCAATTCCTCTCAACGATAGCCTGCCATCCCAACCCATCGGGGTTTTACTAGCAGCAGATACCTCGGTCGCATTTGCAGCGCAGCATCAGTTGATGCGCATTTTTGTCTTGGGTACTGGCGCGGCGGCTGTGGTGATAGGGGCGATTACGGCCTATGTGGCTAACCGTGCCATTCGACCGATCCAACATCTTACTCAAGTGGCTCAACAGGTGACTCAGGGTGGAGACTTTGCCCTCAGAGCCCAGGTAAAAAATAAAGATGAAATTGGGTTGTTGGCTAATTCTCTTAATCAGTTAATTGGTTCTATTGGACAATATACCCAAGAGTTAGAAGAGAGTCATGAAACGCTAGAGCAGCGGGTGCAAGAGCGCACCCAGCAACTTAATGCCATCATTGACAACCTGGGTGATGGGTTGTTGGTGATCAACCCCGCTGGCATTATCATTCGCTGTAATCCGGTGCTGATACATATGTTTAATCTATATGAGAAAACGGTGGTTGGGCAGCCCTGTCATGATATTTTTAATGTCGATTTAGCGCAGCTGATTGCTCGCAATCAGGCTGACCCCACACAGCTGTTGGTGAGAGATGTAGACTTGCCTGGTGAGGGTATTGGTCAAGCATTAGTGACGGCTGTGGCGACTAACTCTGAGAAGTTAATCAGCGGCAGCGTCAACTCAATTGTGCTAATTCGGGATATTACCGCTGAGAAAGAGGTGGATCAAATGAAGACTGACTTTATCTCTACGGTGTCCCATGAACTACGCACACCGCTAACCTCAGTGCTTGGGTTTGCTAAATTGATTCAAAAGAAACTAGAAGATGTGGTGCTGCCAGGGGTAACTGTTGAGTCTAAAAAGACTGAACGAGCTGTTCGCCAGGTGCGTGAGAATCTGGGCATTATTGTCGCCGAAGGGGAGCGTCTAACCTCGCTGATCAATGATGTGTTAGATATTTCTAAAATTGAGGCCGGCAAAATCGATTGGAATATCCAACCAACGTCGGTAGCGGAGGTTGTGGATCGAGCGATATCAGCTACGTCGGTGTTGGCTCAGACAAATAGCTTGGAGTTGGTGTGCCAAGTAGACTCGGGTCTACCTGAGGTAATGTGCGATCGCGACCGTTTAATTCAGGTCATGATCAATCTGATATCCAACGCCATCAAATTTACGACCCATGGCTCTATTATCTGTCGTGCCTATCATCAAGGAAGTGAAGTTATTCTCAGCATCATTGATACGGGTATTGGTCTAGCTTCAGACGACCTGGAAAGAGTCTCTGAGAAATTCACTCAGGTTGGCAAAGTGATGACAGATAAACCCAGTGGGACCGGTTTGGGGTTGCCCATTTGTAAACAAATCATTGAATACCACAACGGTCGTATTTGGGCCGATAGTGTGTCGGGCCAGGGAAGTACCTTTAGCGTTGCCCTGCCGGTAAAATTGACCCCAGACATCAAACCCTCTAAGGACAACAACCTGCAAGCCTTGATACAAAAGCTTAAAGAAAACGTACAGCGAACCGTCACCTCAACAGACGATCCCCAGAAAACAATCTTAGTGGTTGATGATGAGCCTCATATTCGGCAGCTGTTGCGTCAGGAGTTAGAAGCCGCTGGCTATAGAGTTCAAATAGCTGAAGACGGGGTGGACGCCCTAAATCAGATTAAAGTAGCCCCCCCAGATCTGATTGTCTTGGATATGATGATGCCTAACATCAATGGGTTTGATCTAACAGCACTCCTTAAAAATAACCCAGCTACCATGGGCATTCCCATCATTGTTGTATCTATCATCCAAGACCAAAATCAAGGCTATCGGCTTGGTGTCGACCGCTATCTCAGTAAGCCCATCGACACGGATCTGCTGCTGCAGGATATTAAAACTCTGCTAGACCAGGGTAATCGTAAGGTGCTGGTGATGGATATCGACACCTCAACCACTAAAACTCTGACGGAAGTATTACTCTCCAAAGGATATACCGTTACCGAATCAACCACGGGTCAAGACGGCATTGAAAAAGCCCTTGCCCTCAAACCTGACATGATAATTGTCGATTCCGCTATTTCCATGGAACACGATCTGGTTAACACCCTACGGTTTGATAACGGCCTAGAAAATAACTTTATCGTTATGGTTGACCAGTCGAAATCTGACCTGCCTTTGCCCCCTGAAATGCCCTGAGCATATGTCTTATCTATTTCGACTAACTACTTTACTGGAGCAATATGAGCAAAACTATTCTAATTGTTGATGATGAAATCCATATTCGGGTGTTAATGGAACAAACCATAGAAGACCTGGAAGATGAGGGCGTAGAATTGCTCACAGCCACGAATGGTGCAGATGCGTTGGAGCTAATTCGTACTGAAAAACCAGATTTAGTTTTTTTGGATGTAATGATGCCAAAAATGAATGGGTTTGAAGTTTGTCAGTCTGTTAAGGACGATACCGCAACCCGAGATATTTACATCATTATGCTCACAGCAAAAGGTCAGGAATTTGATCAGCAGCAGGGTCATAAAGTGGGCGCTAATTTGTACATGACTAAGCCGTTTGACCCAGATGAGGTGTTAGAAAAAGCTGCTGAAATCCTAGCTATTACCCTATAGATTGACTGCTATATGACTATTCAAGTATCCGCTAAGTCTTCTCATGGACTGTCGTTAATGCAGGTCAGACGCCGGTTGCAAAATCTCAAAGTCATTCAAAAAATTGGTTTGGGATATGCTCTCGTTGTGGGTGTTGTTGTAGCTGGAACAGCGGTGGGGGTAATAACGGCCCGACACTATGAATATGAAGCTTATAAAGGTAATGAAGATGCAGTTGAAGAAATTCTCGGTCTCAAAAATCTAGAAAAGTCAATTAATCGATTTATTGCCTATGAACGCCAGCTGATTACCTGGTTTGAGAATCCTGAACAATTTTTAATCAATTATGATCTCTACCGAAGCAGTGGCCGAGATTTTAAGCGGTATTGGTCCCAGTTTCTAAATGAATATGAGGAGGATGTAGAGTCAGGTGTTGAAGAAACTGATGATGAACTGGCTCTGTTGGATGAACTGGTTGAAGGGTATGCCACTGTGATTGATGACAATCTGCGAGATGTTGAGCAGTTTGTAAAAGAAACCGATCTAGATAACCTGCAGGGAAGAAACCTGATCGAAGCGCGACAGGCATTTATTGACCTAAATCGCCGACCTGCTGCTTTGAAGTTGGAAGAATTTTCACAAAAATTGGCTGAGCTGGCAGATTTTATTGAAGAAGATGAGATAGAAGAGGCCCGAGCGATTGTCAGACGCTCTGCGCAGCTTCAAGCTCAGGTAGTGACTGCCAGTGTGATTATATCGTTAATCGCGGCCAGTCTCCTGGCCTATTTGATCAGCCGCACCATCAGTCGCCCTATTCGATCGGTAGAAGAGACAGCCCTACAGGTCACTCAGGATGAAAACTTTAATCTGCGTGCTGGTGTCGTCAACAATGATGAAATTGGCAGCCTGGCTAAATCCTTAAATCAGCTGATTGAGTGGATTGGTGGCTACACCCAAGCCCTACGAATGACTCAACAAGATTTAGAACATCAGGCCCAAGAGCTGAATGCCATCATCGATAATTTAGGAGATGGCTTGCTGGTTGTCGATGCTAACGGGATTATTACCCGCGCCAACCCAGCGCTTCGCAATATGTTTAGACTAGATAGGACCGCCCTGCGTGGTCAGCCTGTAGAAACAATTTTTGAGCAGTCTATTGTCGATTTGATTAGTCACAACCAGACTAGCCCCAGTGTAACGATGAGTGTTGATGTGGCTCTGCTGGATAAGCGAGTCGGCCAAGCGTTGGTGACAGCAATTACTTCGGATGTGGAGATAGTCTCTCCAGGCGCACCGATATTGTCTAATGGCTCTGTTGTTTTAATTCGTGATATCACTGCTGAGAAAGAAGTGGATCAGATGAAGACTGACTTTCTTTCTACGGTATCCCATGAGCTGCGTACCCCTTTGACGTCAGTCCTTGGGTTTGCCAAGCTGATTCAGAAAAAGTTTGAGGATACGATTCTACCAGCTGTCCAGACAGATACCAAAAAGACCGATCGGGCCATACGGCAGGTGCGTGAGAATTTAGGCATCATTGTGTCTGAGGGGGAACGTCTAACCTCGTTAATCAATGATGTGCTAGACATTTCTAAAATTGAGGCGGGTAAAATCGATTGGAACATGCAGTCGATAGCGATTGCAGAAATTATTGAGCGAGCTATTTCTGCAACATCGGTATTGGTGCAAAACAGCGGTCTGGAGATGATCTGCGAGATTGAGTCTGGTCTACCTGAGGTGATGTGCGATCGCGACCGTTTAATTCAGGTCATGATCAATTTGTTGTCTAATGCGATCAAGTTTACCAACCAGGGGTCAGTTACCTGTCGTGCCTGTCGCCAAGATGCCAACATTATCATCAGTGTCATTGACACAGGTATTGGTCTTTCAGAAAGTGATTTAGACAAAGTATTTGAAAAATTCACCCAGGTTGGTGCAGTCATGACCGACAAACCCAAAGGCACTGGTCTGGGACTACCCATCTGTAAACAAATTATTGAACACCACCGGGGGCGCATTTGGGCAGAAAGTGAACTAGGTCAGGGGAGTACGTTTTCCTTTTCAATACCGTCGGAGGTATCCCCTACGTTAGGAGCCAACACTATCAATTTTCAGACCCTGGTAAAACGATTAAAAGAAAATGTAGAGCGGGCGGTTGACCCAACGGAGAAATCTCAAAAAACAATCTTGGTAGTCGATGATGAGCCCCATATTCGTCAGCTGCTACGACAGGAACTAGAATCTGTTGGCTATCAAGTTAAAACCGCTGCGGATGGTATGGACGCCCTTAATCAAATTAAAGCGGCACCGCCAGATCTGATTATTTTGGATATTATGATGCCCAACATCAATGGCTTTGATCTAGCGGCTATGATTAAGACAAATCCGGCCACTATGGGGATTCCCACCATTGTGCTTTCCATCATTCAAGATCAAGAACGTGGATATCGTCTCGGGGTGGATCGCTATTTGAGTAAACCTATTGATACCGATGTTTTGCTACATGATATTAGAACATTATTGGATCAAGGGACTTCTAATCGTCAGGTGCTGGTGGTGGATATTGATTCCTATACTACAAATACATTAACGGAAGTTTTGTTGTCAAAGGGATACACGGTTACTGAGTCAGTTACGGGTAAGGATAGTATTAAAAAAGCGCTTGCACTTCAGCCCGACATGATTATTGTTGATTCAGCGATTTCTGTTGAGCATGATTTGGTAAATACTCTACGATTTGAGAATGGTTTGGAAACGATTTTTATTGTGATGTTGGAAGATTCTTAGATTAAGCTAATGGGTGATTAAAAATTAATCTTATGGATCTAGCTAGAGTATCGGTGTTCTGGAGCTATTTCTTAGGGAAATGTAGCATACAAACCCAAAATCATGCAGTTGTTAAGAAACAACTTCTGGGCTGTCAATCGATATCATTTTTAGCTTTTTTTAGCTAGAAACCACCAGAGTTCTAATACCATTAACCCTAGACCTATTGCGGTGATGCTTAATTTGAGGGTGATTGGTTGGTTAGTGGTTTGAATGTCTCTAACCTGGGCGCTAACTATTGTGGCACTGGTGGCAAGTAGGCCCAGGCAGAAGCATACTGTTAATAAACAAGATTTTAGTTTCATAGTGCTTTTCCTTGAATCTTAAATTTTCTTAGGCGTAGGGCATTTGCCACTACCGATACAGAGCTAAACGCCATGGCAGCGCCAGCAATCATTGGGTTTAGTAGCCAACCAAAAATGGGATAAAGAATACCGGCTGCAACCGGAATACCCACAATGTTATAGATAAAGGCAAAGAACAGATTTTGACGAATGTTGGCCATGGTGGCTTGACTGAGGCGAATGGCGGTAACAATACCGCTTAGGTCTCCTGAGATTAGGGTGATGTCGCTGGCTGCGATCGCAACGTCAGTGCCTGTGCCAATGGAAATTCCCACATTTGCCTGGGCTAGGGCTGGGGCATCGTTAATGCCATCCCCTACCATGGCCACTCGTTTTCCCTGAGCCTGCAGTTGTTGCACATGGGCTGCTTTTTGCTCAGGGCGCACGCTGGCAATATACCGACGAATGCCTACTTTCTGGGCAATCGATGCGGCTGTTTGGGAGGTATCCCCTGTTAGCATGACCACTTCTAGACCCATTTGCTGCAGGGTGCGCACAGCTTTTGTAGATGAGGGTTTAAGATCGTCCGCAATTCCTAAAAGCCCCTCTACTTTGCCATCTATGGCTATCCATACGGTGGTTTTAGCCTCAGCGGCCAAGGCCCGTTGAGGCTGCTGTAGGGGGCTAGTGTCAACTCCAAGGGTCTGCATCCAGCGGTCGGTGCCAATGTGTACCTGCTGACCGTTGACCGTGCTCTGTACCCCGCTGCCGACAATGGCCTCAAAATTGTAAATGGCCGGTAATTTTTCGACACCCTGAGCCTTTGCGTAGTTTACAATGGCGGCGGCCAACGGATGTTCTGACTGATTTTCGATGGCCGCTGCTAGCTGAAGCAGGTTGGTTTCAGTGCGATTGGCAGTCCCCAATAGGGTCCCTTGCAGGGTTAAATAGTCTGTCACTGTAGGCTTACCCTGGGTCAGGGTGCCGGTTTTGTCTACCACAATGGTGTGTAGTCTGTGGGCTTGTTCTAAACTCTCAGCATCTTTGATGAGAATTCCGTTCTCGGCCCCTTTGCCAGTGCCTACCATGATCGAGGTGGGTGTGGCTAGCCCTAACGCACAGGGGCAGGCGATAATCAAAACGCTAACCGTGGTCAACAGAGACAGTGTGGTGTTGCCTGTGAGATTAAACCAGAGAACAAAGGTGAGAAGTGCGATCGCAATCACCGCTGGTACAAACCAGCCTGTTACCTGGTCAGCTAACTTTTGGATGGGGGCTTTAGACCCTTGAGCCGCCTGCACCAACTGCACAATCTGAGCCAGAACAGTATCTCGACCCACCCGCGCTGCCCGCAGCCGGAAGCTGCCAGTTTTGTTGATGGTGGCCCCAATTACCTCATCCCCCGGCTGCTTTTGCACAGGGATAGGCTCCCCCGTCACCATCGATTCATCCACTGTGGAGGTTCCCGATAGCACATTCCCATCCACTGGAATCTTTTCACCAGGGCGCACCACTACGATATCACCCACAACAACGTGCTCAATGGGAATATCCTGTTCTTTCTCCTGGCGTATGACTCTGGCTGTTTTGGGCTGTAGTCCCATCAGCTTTCGAATGGCGGCTGAAGTCTGTTTTTTGGCTCGACTTTCTAGATAACGCCCCAAGAGCAGCAGGGCAATAATCACCACAGCGGCTTCATAATACACATCAGGTTTTAACCCCTGGGCCGTTAGCATATGAGGAAATAAGGTCACAAAAAGAGAGTAAAAATAGGCCGTTCCCGTTCCCAGAGCCACCAGCGTATTCATATTGGCGGCCCGGTGGGTAAAGGCTTTCCAAGCACCGATAAAAAAGGACTGACCACACCAAAACAATACTGGTGTTGAGAGCGCTAGCTGCACCCAGGCGTTATGTAGCACCATGGGCCAGCCAGGAAGATGCATCCCCAGCATGACGGGCATTGTACCCACAATCAGTGTGGCCCCAATCAGGTTGCTAACCACGACTCGAGATAACAGAGTCTGTCGCTGTTTGCGTTCGGTGTGTTTTTCTTGGGCAACAGTCTTGCCAACTGCCCTATAGCCAGCATTAGCAACAGCCGCTTGAATATGAATTAAATCTGTGCGGCTTTCATCATAGACAACGCTCGCCTGCTCTGTCGCAAAGTTAACCTGCGCCCTATCAACACCTGGCACCCGACGAATTGCAGTCTCAATGGTGTTGGCACAGGCCGCACAGCTCATGCCTTTTAGGGTCAGGGTTACGGTAGTCATAGCAGTCTCCTGAGTTGAAGAGATTGAAGCTAAAGAAGTCCTCTAATGCAGTACTCATGCATAAATCTATCGCTCATCCCCTTCCATGGAGGGATGAGTTTTATTGGTAGATTGCCTTGGCCAACTATTCTGTCTAGGCAGCTGGTGGATAGCCGGCTTGTTCAAGGGCTGAGCGGATATCGGCTTCAGCTGCCTCAGTCTCAATATCTACCAGTTTGGTTTTTGGATCGGCGGCAACAGAGGCATCAGTATCCAGTGCTTTGACAGCGTTAGTAATGTTTTTGGCACAGACATCACAGGCCATATTGGGAACCGTTAGCTGAAGCGTCATGAGCTTGCTCCTGATGGGACTAGTTTTACCATAAACCCTCTAGTGGGCTAGAGAGTCTAGAGGGGGGCATAATTTGTTGCACTAGGACAGTTAAAATAACGGCAGCTCAGCCCCAGCTAAAAATCAAGATTATTTGAATAGGTGTTCAGATGGTAATGATTCTCAGTATCATAGAGATAGGTCACTGTTATCTAAACCTTGAATGACTGCTTCGAGCCGCAAGAAAAAAGAAACTGCCTCTGATGCCCCTGGTTGTGATGTGCCTCTAGTGCATTTAGAGAGTGTGCGTCAGGTGCAGCCAGAGGTGTTGGAAACGACAAAAGCCCAGCGCATGGCGGAGTTTTTTGGGGTCCTGTCCGATCCTCATCGGTTGAAATTACTGTCGGCCCTGGCACAGCAGGAGCTGTGTGTTTGCGATCTGGCGGCAGCCGTCAAAATGGGTGAATCAGCCGTATCCCATCAGCTGCGGGTGCTCAAGTCTCATCGTCTGGTTAAGTATCGACGTCAGGGGCGCAATGTGTTTTACAGCTTAGCCGATGGCCATGTGGCCTCTATTTACCGAGACGTGGCAGAGCACCTGGATGAGTAATTGCTTGTGGTCTAGGTACGGCAACCATAGAAAGCCAGTGATGAAAATCCCATAGGATAGATAACACCTGAGAATGAGGCACGGGGATGTTATCGACACCATTGGGATTAAAACGACTGCTATCGTATCAGCAACCTTGGTTGAGGGGAGATATTTTGGCCGGGTTGACCGTTGCTGCTTATTTAATTCCTCAATGCATGGCCTATGGAGAACTGGCTGGTGTGCAGCCTGTGGCGGGGTTATGGGCGATTTTGCCAGCGATGGTGCTCTATACCCTGTTGGGGTCATCGCCCCAGCTATCTGTTGGGCCAGAATCCACCACTGCGGTGATGACGGCTGTCGCCGTTGCACCGTTGACTGGCAGTAGCGACTATGCCGCTGCGTTGCTGGCCCTGCTGGTCGGTCTGGTATATGTCGTTGGCTATCTGGCCCGCTTAGGCTTTCTTGCCGACCTGCTTTCAAAACCGATTTTAATTGGCTACATGACAGGTGTGGCCGTCATTATGATAGCCGGTCAGCTGGGTAAAATTAGCGGCGTTGCTATTGATGCGGAGACTGTTGTTGGAGAAATTCGTACATTTGTTGCCAGTCTAGATCAAACCCATATGCCTACCCTGGTGTTGTCAGTTGCGGTTTTGATTTTTTTGTTTGTTGTCCAGATGCGATGGCCTCGCGTACCGGGGCCGCTACTGGCCGTACTGCTGGCGACGCTGGCGGTAACCCTGTTTCGGTTAGATCAGCTGGGTGTAGCGGTGGTGGGAGATATGCCAGCAGGGCTACCGCAGCTGCGATTACCCCCACTCCAGCAGATGCCTCAGCTGATGGCGGCAGCCGTGGGTATTGCTGTGGTGGGTTATTCGGACAATGTGCTGACGGCTCGGGCATTTGCTACTCGCAATGGCTACAAGATTGATGCTAACCAAGAACTGTTGGCCCTAGGGGCTGTCAATATCGGGGCAGGATTGATGCAGGGATTCCCGGTTAGCAGCAGCGGTAGCCGCACGGTGCTGGGTAATGCTTTGGGCAATAAAACACAGCTGTTTTCCCTGGTGGCCATGGCGGCTGTGGTACTCGTGCTGGTGTTTTTACGACCGGTACTGTCCCTGTTTCCTAATGCTGCCCTGGGGGCTTTGGTCATTTATGCGGCGACCCGGCTGATTGAGATTCCTGAATTTATTAGATTGTTGCGATTTAGAAGTACCGAATTCGCCTTGGCCATAGTTACAACTGTCGGGGTATTGGCGACAAATTTGTTGGTGGGTATTGCGATCGCAATTAGTCTTTCTGTAATCGATTTGTTTGCACGGGTGGCCCGCCCCCACGACGCGGTATTGGGTAAAGTGTTGGGTCTGGCAGGCTGGCACGATATCGAAGACTGGGATGATGCAACAACGATTCCAGGATTGGTGATCTATCGCTACGATGCGCCCATTTGTTTTGCCAATGTCGAGAACTTTAAACGACGGGCGCTAGCTGCGATCTCAGCTGAAACAGAGCGAGTTGAGTGGTTTGTGCTCAACACAGAAGCTATTGCCGAAATCGACATCACCGCCGCCGATATGCTCGTAGATCTTTACCAGGAATTAGCAGACCTGGGTATTGTTTTTGCCCTGGCCCGAGTAAAGCAGGATCTATATACGCAGCTCAAGCATTCGGGGCTACGCGATCTGATTGGTAACGAGCGGATTTACCCAACCTTAAAAACAGCCATTCGTGGATTTGAAGACCGCTATCGATTGCGATAGACCATCGCCGCCGGTAGTGAACACTGCTAGGCAGTTAATTTACCGATCGGTTTAGCCAGCTGTTATTATTCAAAATGTGTTCTTAACAACGACAACAAGAACAACGTCTATTGCCAGAGATAATTTATCAGTGGTGTGTATGCTTTGTCTAGTCTGGGTTTGAGCGATCAAAATATATAGGTATAGCTGGGTTATACCACCGAGGGGAGAACTACCCTAAACTCAGATTGCTACTTCAACTACAGTCCAAACTGCCCCAGAGTAGGATAATTTAAGGATTCGTTGACAAACGGGTTCTACCATGGCAGCAGCACAGTCGCCTCGGCATAAGCACATTGTTCTAACGTCCCATCCAGGAAATGGCCACAGTCCTCTAGAGATTAAGTGGGGACAGGCTGACCCCAATGAACGCGGCCCTATCATCGCTACATTGGCAAACCGAGCCCATCGAAATGTGATTGGCACCCACTCTGGTGGCTATGCTGTTTATCGAGCATTGGCCGTTGCCAGTGGCAGCCTAGAGCGCAATCACCGGGCTGATTTGACCAATACGGCTCCCACGGTATCCATCGGTCCTTATCCTAGCTGGACGGTACCGGATAAAATTATTTCTTTAGATCCCTTTGGTTCTTTAGATCGTGATCTGTTTGCAGAGTTACGAACAGAAGGCTACGACATTCGTCCCACCATTGCGATTACCAAGGCCCACATCAACATTCCAGAACTGCAGGATGCTGTTGCCCAAGGCCGTGTCCGGGTTGATGGCAAAATTCTCAAAGATGGCGGTGAACTGGTGGTGACTAAAGCCGCTATTGAGCCAGTGTGGCATCTGCCTGGTATCGCCCAGCGATTTGGGGTAAAAGAGAGCGAGCTGCGGCGCACTCTGTTTGAGCAAACTGGCGGTATGTTTCCAGAGCTGGTGACACGTCCCGATTTACAGGTGTTTTTGCCGCCCATTGGTGGCCACACCGTTTATATTTTGTGTGACATAGATGCCATCACCGACCCAGACCGTCCGCTGTCGGTGCGTATCCACGATGAGTGTAATGGGTCAGACGTATTTGGCTCAGATATCTGTACCTGTCGTCCTTACTTGGTACACGGTATTGAAGTGGCACTCGGAACAGCCCAGCAAGGCGGCGCTGGGGTGGTTATTTATGCTCGTAAAGAAGGTCGGGCTCTGGGAGAGGTAACCAAGTTTTTGGTGTACAACGCCCGTAAGCGACAAGAGGGTGGGGATCGAGCAGATACCTATTTTACCCGGACTGAGTGTGTGGCCGGAGTACAGGATATGCGTTTTCAGGAGCTAATGCCCGATGTTATGCACTGGCTGGGGATTACGCGCATCGATCAGTTTGTTTCCATGAGCAACCTCAAATATGACGCTGTTGTGGAATCGGGGATTGAAATTGTTGGGCGTATTTCGATTCCTGAGGGGCTGGTGCCAGCGGATGCCCAGGTTGAAATCAATGCTAAAAAGGCGGCGGGCTACTACACCGAAGGTGAGGTTCCCAACGAAACTGTGCTGACTAAAACGGTTGGCCGTCAGTATGAGGACGCATAATGACACCCGAAGAACAGGCGGCTATTGCCTATCTGAGAAAGCCTCAGGCAATTCGCGATCGCACCCAGCAGCTGTTTGACCTTTGTCAGGCCAATGAGCTAGAACACTTTACCTGCGATCTCGCTAAACTCGATCGGGTAGCTGATTATGTTGTCGAGACCACCCAACAGCTTTACCCCGACTTTGATGTTCCATTCCACAGTCGCTGGCGTCATTTTGGCCCCCGGCTAGCACCCCCTTTGGTGGCTCCTACTGCAGAAGAAAACAAAGATGTCGCCGAGCAAGCTCAGGCTAAAAGAGAGTCGGCAAAAGCCCAGCTCGATTTAGCCATTGTCAGCGTTTTACTAGACGCTGGGGCCGGTAGCCAGTGGCGATACCAGGACTTTGTTGCCAATCAAACACTGGTGCGCTCAGAGGGGCTAGCGGTTGCTAGTCTGCGGGCCTTTGAGCGTGGATTCTTTTCTACTGACACCGTATCGCTAGCTCAGGTGGATGCTGTTGGTTTGAAATATTTAACCGAAGCGGATCTGGCCCAGGTATTTCAGGTTAGCGATGAGAATCCCATTGTAGGGTTATCTGGTCGGCTGTTGTTGCTGCACCAGCTAGGCGCCGCACTTGAGGCCCAGCCAGACTGGTTTGGCTCTAACCCAGCTAGACCGGGTAACTTGCTTGACTATCTGCTCAATCGCTATGGCCAGAGTTTAGACGCCGGGGTGTTGCTGACAGACGTGTTGGAGAGTTTTGGCTCAATTTGGCCGGGGCGTGTTACCTTGGCCGAGACTAATTTAGGCGATGTTTGGTCTCACCCGGCTCTGTCGCACCAGGGACCGGGAACAAATCTGGTGCCGTTTCATAAGCTCTCCCAGTGGCTGACCTATTCCTTGGTGGAACCGCTAACTGCTGCCGGGGTCACCGTCACAAATTTAGATGCTCTGACTGGTCTGGCCGAGTATCGCAATGGCGGACTGTGTGTTGATTTGGAGTTGCTCGTTCCCAAACATCCCGAGGTGACCGAGCAGGTCCATTTACCCAGCGACCCGGTGGTGGTGGAATGGCGCGCCCTAACAGTGGTAATGCTAGACAAGATTGGTGAACGTGTTCGTCAGCGTCTTAACAAATCTGCTGAAGAGCTACCCCTCATTAAAGTATTAGAAGGGGGAACCTGGGCCGCAGGACGACGCATTGCCCAGCAGCTACGACCTACCGGAGCACCTCCGATTGCGATTCAAAGCGATGGTACGGTTTTTTGATATCTCTTATGTTTTTCACAGGTAAGTTTTGCTTACCCTCTTGTTCTGTCTTATGCAAACTGATCTGATGGACAACCTGGTCACCCAAATTGAGCATCCTTTAATCCAGCATAAGCTCACCTTGATGCGACAAAAGGATGCAAGCACTGCTAAGTTTCGACAGCTTTTAGAAGAGATTAGCCTGTTGTTGGCCTATGAAGTAACCCGTGAGCTACCGATGCGGATGGTCCCAATTGAAACACCCTTTGCCACCATGGATGCCCCCATGCTGATGGGTAAAAAGCTGGTGCTCATTTCCATTATGCGAGCGGGCCAGGGGATTTTAGACGGTATGCTTAGGCTGATTCCTTCGGCCAGGGTAGGGCACATTGGTCTCTACCGCGACCCGAGGATGCTGATGCCGGTGGAGTATTATTTTAAGGTGCCAAACGATGTTAGCGAGCGGGACATGCTGATTGTTGATCCAATGATTGCCACCGGTAATACTGCGATCGCAGCCGTCCATCGCCTTAAAGAGACCGGACCCCAGTCGATCAAATTTATCTGTCTTCTCGCCGCCCCAGAAGGCATCAAAAGCTTTCACGAAGAACATCCCGATGTCCCTATCTTCACCGCCGCTATCGACGACAAACTGGACAAACACGGCTACATTTTGCCCGGTCTAGGGGATGCAGGTGACCGCATGTTTGGCACTCAATAGGCGGTTTTACCCACCTCGGAGCCCCTCTCAGGGGGGAGTCCCTCGTAAGAAGGGAGAGTTGTTAGCTGGTAATTAAGCTCATGGTTCTAGCTAGAGTCATTGTGTTCAGAGAGCCTGTGTCAGAAACGTCGCGTGGGATGTTGATGGGGTGTTTAAAGATGTTGCTTGGGGTCCCTCCGAGTTCCCTAAACCCCCTGGGCAGGGCCGGAACGCCGCCCTACGACCCAACGTACTGGGTTGTTCCTAGCGGCATTAAGTTGGGGATACGGCGAGGTTGATTATCGATGTTCTCGAGCTATTTCTTCGGACGATTTAGCCCATAAAGCCCAAATCATGCAGTTGTTTTTTAACGATTCCTTAGCGCATTCAAAAGTTGTATTCGACCTTTAATTCTTAGACCTCAACTATCATGAAACAACTAAAAAACTATATCGCTGGTGCGTGGCAACAATCCAAAACTACCGACTATCTCGAAGTCACTAACCCAGCTACCAGCGGAGCACTAGCCGAAGTCCCTCTATCACTAGCCGATGATTTAGATCAAGCTGTAGCGGCTGCTGACAGTGCATTTGCCACCTGGCGACGAATTCCTCCAACTGAGCGAGTTCAGTATCTCTTTAAGCTAAAAACTCTTTTAGAGCAGCATCGAGAAGAGCTAGCTAAAATAACGACAGCAGAATGTGGAAAGACCCTGAAAGAGTCTCAGGGAGAATTCCAACGGGCGATTGAAAATGTTGAAGTTGCCTGTGGCATCCCCACAGCTATGCAGGGCTATAACTCAGAGGACATTGCTCGTGGTATCGATGAAATTATGATTCGTCAGCCTTTGGGTGTTGTGGGCGTGATTGCCCCATTTAATTTTCCGGCGATGATACCGTTTTGGTTTTTTCCCTATGCTATTGCCTGTGGCAATACCTGCATCATCAAACCCTCTGAGAAGGTGCCCCAGACGATGCAAAAAATTATGGAGCTGATTGACCAAACTGGCTTATCGGCAGGGGTGGAGAACTTGGTTAACGGTAGCAAAACGGTTGTTGATGCCATGCTAGATCACCCAACGGTCAAGGCCATTAGCTTTGTTGGCTCTAGCCCAGTGGCGCAATATATTTATCGTCGAGCGGCGTAGAATGGCAAGCGGGGTCAGTGCCAGGGGGGGGCGAAAAACCCCGTGGTGATTTTGCCCGACGCAGATTTGGACATGACCACGCGGATTGTGGCAGATAGCGCCTTTGGCTGTGCGGGGCAGCGATGTTTGGCCGCATCATTAGCGATTACTGTGGGTTCGGTCAAAACAGAGTTTACAGAGGCTATGGCGACTGTGGCCCAACAGCGTGTGGTGGGCAATGGTCTAGAGGATGGTGTGCAGATGGGGGCGGTGATTAATCAGGGAAGTTGCGATCGCATCCAGTCCCTGATTCAAACCGGTATCGACGAAGGGGGCAAACTACTGGTAGATGGCCGCAATCCCCAAATTCCTGGCTATGAACAAGGCAGCTTTGTTCGCCCCACACTATTGCAGGATGTTCCTCCCCAGGGCGAAATCGCTACTACCGAGATTTTTGGTCCCGTTTTGGGTCTCATCCATGCCGATACCTTAGACGATGCCATTACCCTGGTAAATCAGAGCCGTTGGGGTAATATGGCCTGTTTGTTTACGAACTCTGGTGCGGCTGCCCGTAAGTTTCGCTATGAAGCGGCGGCTGGCAATATTGGCATTAATATTGGTGTGGCCGCACCCATGGCATTTTTTCCATTTAGCGGCTGGAAAGAGAGTTTCTACGGCGACCTCCATGGACAGAGCCACCATGCTGTCGAGTTCTTTACCCAAACAAAAGTTGTCGTTGAGCGCTGGCCCAAGGAATGGTCACGACAGTTATAGTGTGAACATGGTCTAGGCTCCCTTAGGCTGAAGCAGCCTAGACCATTACAGTTATTAGCTATAAAGCTCTCTTTCTAGGCTAAAACAGGTCAAGCACATCAACGCCAACGCCCAACACCACACCGATATCGGTGCCATCATTAAAAGCGGCGTTCACGCGTGCTGTCCCTGTAAAAAGCTCATTAATAGGCACATCTACACCAGCTGTCACTAGGGGGCTAACCTCAAAATCATCAAACTCCAGCCCGACGCCAGCCCCAACAAACGGAAATACCCTGACCCGCTCTCCTTCCCCAACGCCGGGAAATCCAGTTGTTAGAGCAAAGGATGAAAAGGTGTCACCACCAAACACCGAGGCAGAATGAATAGACAGCGTATCGTTAAACGAAAATCGCCCGACTAGCGAAAAGCCACCGTCACCGAGTTCTGTGTCGCCGTCGTCACTGACACCAATGGTGCCACCTACACCAAAATAGTTGATGCGGTCATCCTCATCTCTAGACCTTTGGGCGACTATTGTCTCTGGTGTTAGTTCGGTAGAGTCAGCTGTAGGGACTTGTGGAGCCGTTTGGGCAAGTCCGGGACCAGCAACCAGTAGCATCAACGCATTTATAAGACTCAACGATCCTAGTTTTTGAATGGCAGACATCATCATTTGGAGTCAAAACAACGGCTAGAACGAGTGTTTATCAGTAGCACTTAGCATCTGTCACTGTGTGTGAGCCTACTACATGTCTGGACTGATGGATACAATATAAATGAACACCTTACTGATTAGATTGAGCAATATGCCAAAAGTGCTGTAGCGTCAGTTTGATCAGTTTATTTGTTGGGTTCGGTATCATGAAACCAAGTCAAGGACTGCTAATTGTTGGAGTAATTGTTGGTTTAGGAGCGCTGCTTGCCTGGGGTTATCGGGCATCTTCTGCGCCTTTACCCAAGGGGTTTCCACCACCTACCGCAAAAGGTGATATCGAGATTAAGCAGTATCCGACCTACCGGGCCGCGACGGTGCAAGTGCGAGGTGACTTGGGGAAAGCCTCATCCCGTGGATTTTCGCCACTGTTTCGTCACATTAGCAACAACGATATTTCAATGACGGCTCCGGTAGAGACACGATATCCGGCAGCGACCCTACAGACAGATTCCATCTCACAAGGGGATGCAGCCGTTTCGTTTTTGTATCGCAGTGTGGATGTGGTGCCGAAAGAGGTGGCGCAGAATGTGCGGGTAGAGGATATGCCGCCTATGATGGTAGTCAGTATTGGGATGCGGGGTAGCTATGGCTATGGGGTATATACGCGGGGTGTGCAGGAACTGCAAGATTGGTTAGCCGCACATCCAGAGTATGAGTTAGCGGGGCCACCGCGGCGGTTTTTCTATGATGGACCATTTATTCCCGACGGACTGAAGCGAAGTGATATTCAAATTCCGGTGCAGCGGAATTAGATGAATAAAAAAGCTTGAAGAATAGCTTGAGAAAAGATAGCTATAGGGTATTGTTCAATATTAGTCCAGCACACCAATACGTAAAGATTTAGTGCGTCATGTAGGGCGACAAAACATCCCCTTCAAATTTTGCCTATCTATTCACCAAAATACAACACTTATGTATTATTGTTTAGCTGGTTAAGCATCGTTTGAATAGTGGGTTTGAATGTCGGTAAAATTTGTTGAGCAGCATTCTAGAGAATATCCTAGATCGATGCTGAAGTACGCATGAGCTAGCCTATCTCGCATGCCAACAAGCTGTTTTCAGGAGACTGCTGGATACTGTTGACGCAAGGAAATAGGGATCTATTTAGCAGCTTCACCAACAATTTCAACGGCACGAGTGACAGCAAGGATTGTTTTTTCATCCTTCTCAAATTCCTCAACTGTCATGCCATCAATTAATCGCTCTGCTGTAGCAATGTAGTACAGGATGTCTTGGAGGTAGTCTCGGACGTCTCGTTGGACCATAGATAGGTAACCTCGTTGAGGATATTTTTGCCGATGTTAGGTTTTAACGCACGCTTCATCACCAGATCGACTTTTTTTTCTAGCACATCGCTGATATCATCCTCAATCTGGCCAAACGTGAGTAAATCTAGCCTAAAGGCAGGATCAAAATCGACAAGAATATCTACGTCGCTGTAGACAATTTGCTCACCCCGGATGTAGGAGCCAAAAATACCTAGCTCGGTAATATGATAAGTCTTCTGGAGTGTGGGCTTTAGCTGAAGAAGCTGACTTGTGATGTGTTCTAGCTCCTCAGCGGGGGATAAGCCAGACACGGGTTCCTCCACAATGGTGACCATCACCCGTACTTTTTTCACATCTGGCGGGTCAGAAAGCCAGGTTACTTGGCCGTCTTCGTATAGGGCAGGTTTTGGACATGGCAATAAAGCAACCTTTGCTTCGATTCTAGTTGATATTCACAAGCGCAAGAATCGTAAACGCGTATTGACCTGGTTACTTGCCTAAAAATTTGACAAACCCTAATAGCGTTTGCCGTGGCCCTGAACTATCAGGATTATTATTCTGGAGCGCTAAGGGGGGCGCAATTTCAATAAAAATGGACGTACGCCGACTCGAACGGCGGACCTCATCGATGTCAACGATGCGCTCTAACCAACTGAGCTATACGTCCTTAGCGGTCCTTAAGCCTAACATGGTAGCTCTAGATGAAGCAACGGATTTTAGAAAGATTGTTTAATAGCGGGTGCGATTGCACCCGCCCCATCCTACGCAGGCTGAGCCCCAGGTTGCCCATTTTCAACCACAAAGGAAGCTAACGTTTGCACCCCAGATGTCGGCGACTCGATAGTGTCTACTGTGCGATAGTCCGTTTTCCAGGTATTTGGGGTAAGCGTACAGCGTACGTAGCCCCGATTGAGGCCATCAAAGAACTTAGTGTGTGGGTTGCCAGGTACTGCCAACGACACAAGAGCATTTGTGTCAGAACCATCCCCAAAGCTCGATGAAATGGACGTGCCGACAAATTCGGTGCCGACAGTTGCAGAGGCCGGATTATCAAAATCGGCTTTAATGTCGTGGACCCAGCTGGAGTGAATATCGCCAGTAATTACGATGGGGTTAGAGGGTCTACGAGCCTGCAAAAACTCGATAATGCGATCGCGCTGAGCCACATATCCATCCCACTGGTCGGGATTAAAGAAATCACCGGGCAGTACCTGAGTATTGCCAAAGTTAAATTGAGAGAATATTGTTTGCTGAGCCAGCACATTCCAACGGACGTTGGAGCGATTTAACCCTGAAAATAGCCAGTCTTCTTGACGTTGACCCGTCATCGTAGCCGTTGTGCTAAAAGATTCCTCACAGCGAGGGCCAAACTGATCTCCGCAGGGCTGGTCAGTGCGGTACTGACGGGTATCTAGAATGTTAAAGGTAACCAGATTGCCAAAGCTTAACCGACGATATAGCTGAAGAAAGGCACCGCGAGAGGCAGACGGTCGCCGCAGTGGCATGTGCTCATAGTAAACCTGGTAAGCAACAGCACGCCGGATGGCAAAGTCTCTGGCGCTTTGTTCATCCTCAGGGGCAAAGTTGGCATAGTTGTTGTCTACTTCGTGGTCGTCCCAGGTAAAGGTCCATGGGAAGGCGGCATGGGTGGCCTGCAAATTTGGATCTAAGCGATAGAGGGCGTAGCGATTGCGATACTCTTCCAGGGTAATTATGTCGTCGCTGTTGTGCTGACGCACCACATCTGAGCTAATTCCACCTTCGTAGATGTAATCGCCCAGATGTATGACTAAATCGAGGTCTTCCCTGGCCATGTTTTGATAGGCCGTGTAGAACCCATTTTGATATTCCTGGCAGGAGGCAAAGGCAAACCGAAACTGGTTGAGGGGTGTGCCGAGTGCAGGTGCAGTGCGTGTACGACCCACCGGGCTTTCCTCGCCGCCTGCTTCAAAGCGATACCAGTAAACCCGATTAGGCTCTAGCCCGAATACTTCTAGATGCACTGAATGCCCCATAGCTGCACGGGCTACGGTAGATTCTCGCCGTACTACATTGCGTAGAGCTTCGTCGGTGGCGATGGTGCAGGTGACCGTCACGTTATCGGGGGGCATACCACCGCCGTTGAGGGGGTCGGGGGCTAGCCGGGTCCACAAGACAACACCGTCTGGGAGGGGGTCGCCAGAGGCAACGCCCAGCGTAAAGGGATAGCTAGAAAACCGAGTTTGAGCGAGCACACTGTGCTGCCCCGCGAGCATGAGACTGGTAAATGCGCCCATGCCGGCTAACAGTCCACGTCGATTTAACTGGCGATACATCAGACGGTCAATGGATGAGTATTTCATGCGGGTGTCCAGACGCTTAGGTTTGAAACGATGGCCGATTCTCGGGGTGGTTTTGGCTATGAGGGGCTGTTCAACACCGCTCGGTCCATCCCTTACGTCAGCCTTCTGAGCTAATGACGACGGCGTAGTGCCAGACCTGCGATCGCAACTAGACCTGCAAGGGCTGCTGGTTCTGGTACAGCGGTCGGTTCAGCAAAGACAACTGTGCCGGTGTTGAGTTCAAAGGTGGAAAAATTATCGGTAAAAAAGCCAAACTCTCCGCTACCCAAGGGCTCTTCACGGCACTGAAAGCTTAAACTTGGGGCAATGGCAACAGAATAGTCTAGACCCACCAGCGCACCGTCCTGAAAGATGACCAGGGGAAAGCCGCTGTTGATATCGTCATCGTTTTCTGTGTAGGTGACCGGTGTGCCTAAATCGGCGGCAATATAGTTAAACGTGAGCGAGAGCAGTCCCGAATCAGGGTCGATTAGCTCTAGCCCAGTGCCACTCAGGAGGTCGTCATCGTAGGTAATCTGTCCGGTAAAGGTGTCACCCACTAAAAAGTCACCGCTGACGATGCCCACCAGGAAGTTAGCCCGAAATTGTGCCGCGTTAGCGGAGGCAGTCCGCAGAAAACCTGAGCTGACTGTTGCGATCGCAGCCATTAGAAAGGCCGTTTTCATGCTATGAACTCCCAGTGTTTAAGAATTACTTAATCTGTTAAGAGAAAACCAATAATATAGCCTTAAAGAAGATTCTCTTTGCCTATCTTCTGAAATAGCCCAAGCTATCTCTATAAAAGGACCATACTAAACAGTGGAGGCCTCTAAAAAGAATCTCTAAAAAGAAATAAAGATGATTTTAGGAGATTCGAAAAATCTGACTAAATACAAAGTGACAATACCTTTTTGGCAGGGAAATGTATGTTTTCCAAAACACATAGAAACAATTATTGTCTGGTTAGGTGTTGAGCCATTTAGCTTTCGACGGGCCGCTGCCTAAACTGGCAAGGCTACACTGTATCCGTTAGATCGTTACGATAAGACAGCAGTTTTCCGTACCGCACTTATGATTTGGCAAGAAGTCTCTGGTAACTGGCTTCTCGTTCCTGACCGACCTAGGGCAATTATTCATTTTTTAGGTGGGGCATTTATTGCAGCGGCCCCCAATCTGACCTATGGCTGGCTCTTAGAAAATCTGTCTCAGCAGGGCTATATCATTGTGGCGACTCCGTTTATTAATACGTTTGACCACAGTGCGATCGCAACTGAAGTTTTGACCACATTTGACCAGGCCATGGTCTACCTGCGTCGCCAGGTAATTGGTGAGCGCCACCTACCCATCTATGGCATGGGGCACAGTATGGGCTGCAAGGTGCATCTGCTGATTGCCAGCCTCTATGATGTAGACCGTGCTGGGAACGTGCTGATCTCCTTTAATAACTACCCTGCCCGTAAATCGATTCCGTTATTAGAACAGTTTGTCCAGTTTGCCCCAGATTTTGATGTTGAGTTTAGCCCCAGTCCCTCCCAGACTCTGTGTCTTGTGCGCTATCGCTACACCGTTGGGCACAACCTGCTGATCAAATTTCGTAAAGACACCATTGACCAAACTTACGATCTCAGCGACGTGCTCTATCAGCGCTTTCCTCAGTTCACGGCCATTCAAATTCTGAAAGGAACCCACACCACACCCGTTGCTCAAGATGTCCGCTGGCAACCGGGTAAGTCGTTTACTGCCTTTGACGCCATTGGTCAGTTTGTTAAACAAGAGTTCTATAGAGATCTAGGTCAGCTTAAAGAAACTGTTCTGCAGTGGCTTGGGTAAAATCCGCCCACTCTGTGAGGACGTCTCTAACATTTACTGCTAGTGTGGTTAAATTCTTGACATATTTAGCTCCACACCATGCTGCTTCGCTTGCTAACGTTCGGGACTGTTGCTCTGTTATTCACGTTTCCAGGTCAGCTAGCCTGGGCGAATGGGTCCAGCTTGATTGCTCAGGCTGACGATAGCGAGCCTGCCGATGAAGCGTCCGACGATACCCCCTCTGGGACGGCTTCTGATATAGCGCCTGAGGAACCGGTTGAAACGCCGGCAGAGCAAGCGCCTTTAGATGAAATCGATCAGCTGATTCTTGAAGGGTTAACCCTATATGAAGAGGGTAACCTAACTGATGCAAGAGCCACCCTAGAGCAGGCCCTTACCGCTGCTCGCGAAAATGAGAATGTATCCCAGGAGTCATTTGCCTTAACCACGCTGGGGCTGGTAACGGTCAACCAGGGGGACTATGCGGCTGCTATAGACTACGGAGAGCAGGCACTCACGACCCTAGACGGTGTAGATGACCCTGAATCTAAAGTGGTCGTGCTGAATGTTTTGGCACTGGCGCATCAATCCCAGGGCAATTTTCCAGATGCGGTTACCTATGGTCAAGAGGCCTTTACCCTGTCTGAAAGCCTTGAGTTTGACTCGGGTCAGCTAAATTCGTTAAGCATATTGGCTACTAGCTACAGAACCGTTGGTCAATATGCCCTAGCGCTGGATGCGGCTCAATTGGCCATTCCGCTGGCGCAGTCTGAGCGTAACGGTCAGGCTTTGTTTAACGCGCTCAACGTGGCCAGTTCTTCACTGCTGGCATTGGAAGAGTATGAAACAGCGTTAACAGCGGCTCAGGATGCTTTGACGGTGGCAACTGAATTGGACAATAAACCAGGCCGGGCGCTGGCGCTGAGTAATTTGGGTGTGGCCCACTATCGGTTAGAAAACTTAGATCAGACCATTGAAACCCACACAGAAGCCCTGGAGTTAGCCGAGGAGGTGGGGGCATTAGATGTCCAGTTTACGGCTCTGTATGTGTTGGCACTGGCCTATTACGATCAGGGAGATTTGGACACTGCGGTGGAGCTATATGAGCAGCGTCTGGCGCTGAGCCGTGAGTCAAATGCGGTGGGTGCAGAGCTACAGTCGCTGTTGGGCTTAAGTTCTGCCTATTTAGACAGCGGTCAGTATGAGGATGCGATCGCATCGTTTGACGATCTGCTGATTCTGTCTAAAGAGCGCAATCAGCCAATGTTCCAAAGCCTTAGCCTGTCTGGTTTGGGCTTTGCCAATGTGCAGCTGCAAAACTACCCGACTGCCCAGGGACATCTTGAAGAAGCATTGGTTATTGCTCAAAATGTTGGCGATCGTGAAGCTGAATTTGGGCTCTTAAGTTTGTTGTCTGAAGTTCACCGAGCCCAGGATGATACGCAGCAGGCTGACGAGTATGCGGCTCAAGCAGCGGCTCTGCAGGCAGAGGCAGAAGCGGAAAACCCAGCTTTAGAAGAAACTGAGCCATCTGACACAGAATCTGCTGACACTGAATCTGGCACTGAAGAATAGCCAGTGTCGATTGCTATATGGGGTAAATGCTACTGCACATGGCCTAAAAAATTGCAACTCCCATAGCGAAGGGGGGCTGACGATATAGTCAGCCCCCCGTCGCTATAGTTATAGACCCGGCCATAGACGGCCTTGCCTATCATAGTGCCAAACCCTTGCGAGCA